>NZ_JBQPQY010000003.1:0-371150 GCF_052266655.1 Corynebacterium sp. A21 | reverse complement strand
CGCGGTCACCAGACACTGGGTGCGTACCGGGCAGTGTCGGCAGATCACGGCGGCTCGGCGTTGTGCTGCTCCGCGGACAAAGAGATCATCGGGATCGCCTTGGCGGCATTTGGCTTGAGCGATCAACACCTCCCGTGGGGAGAGATCGTCCTGATTGCTTGCCCGGGCAGCGGCCCGCCAGATGGGAAGGGCACGGTGTTGATTCAGGTACAGCGAAGCGGTCATCGTCAATGTCTCCCTCTCGGAGAGCTACCCAGAACAAGTTTTGCAATGGAAACCAAAGCGTATTCACAGGTTGGTCGAATGTCGATAGGGTCATCCATAAAAAGTCATATCTTCTCGCGATCCACCCATGAATGGGGGATAAGGCCAGCTCAAAGCCCCCGAACATGGGGGCAGTCTGATGGGGGTCGCCCCCGGATCCTCGCTGAAGATATGATCACGCTGTGGGGAAAATAGGCACTTTTTTAAGTGTGGTAGTTGTGATGGTCGGGCTCATGGCATGTAGCGGTGAGGGGTCCCCGATCGCGACGGCCCCGTCTTCCCCTTCGTCATCCATGACCGGCGAGGTGCCCTCCACGGCAGCTAGCGGTACCGGGGTGCGTGAGGGGGATTTATCTGGCCCGGAACTGGCACCGGTAACCGATAGGGAGCAGGCGGCGGCGATGGTGCTCTTGGAGCGGTTTTCCGGCACGCGTATCCGCGACTTGACGGTGGGGGAGGTGGTGATCGCTGCGCGGTTATCGTGTGCGATGGCAGATCCCGCGGACCGGGCTTTCTATGATCCTGCGGCGCTGAAGGAATCGATGAGGATCACCTACAGCTGGCATCGGGAGGAGTCGGGGATATGGTTTCTTCCGGGGATGGTGGAACAGTTTTGCCCGGAGTTGCATCCCGGTGACGAGGTCATCGATGAGTTGATCACCGATATCACCAGCGGCTAACCTCCCCGCACCTCCCGGCGGCCGGCAATCTTGCGGAATGCGCAGCCGCAGCCGAGAGGCATCCTGAAGCAGGCACTGGCCTCCACACGGTGCGCCCGAGGGCGACCCCGCATGCCCCCTCGCTCATGCCCTTCATCATGACGTAAAATCCCCAAATTACTTCATTAGTATCTAAAACAGATAGTTTTGAAGCAATAAGGGGCCACTTAAGGTGCTGTTGCAAAGTTCGGGTAACGGAGTAATCGACGTGGAATGATCACGGTTACGGGCATCTTCTCCGGTCGGCAGTTCCCTCGTGACATCGTCCTGTGGGCGGTGCGCAGGCCACTACCCGCTACGGGGTGAGCTATCGAGACCTGGAAGAGATGATGACTAGTGAAACAGCTTCTCGCCTATTACTGACTTCGCGTGAGAGTGCTTGAGCTTGGCAATCAACCGATTTCTGTGCCTCATCCGGCGGCCCCGGCATGACCTTTCCTTCTGCACTGTGGATCCGGGGCTGTTACAACCGCCAAGCGAAGCTGTGACTGATATTTAGGGCCTGGTGGCCAAGGTCGTGAGATCGGCTGTTGACCACTGTTTCTTCCCTCCTCGTGTGTACTAGGTTGAAATCATTAGAAGTCCTGTTCGCAACGTCCCGATGGTCCCGATGAAGCGCACCTAGAGCGCGTCGCGGGATCCGAATGCTTTCCGACGAAACTCGGTGGGAGTGCATCCTTCGATTCGTTTGAACACCTGCCCGAAGTGCGACGGGTTCTGCACGCCCCACCGCTGAAGGAGCTTTTCGATTGGCACCATGGCGAACTCTTCCAGCGCCAGATCTGCCCTTACCCTCTCAATGCGCCGCAACCGGATGTAGCTGGCGCAGGTCATCCCCGACTGTTTGAAGGTCTGGTGTAGGTAGCGAACAGAAATGTGAGCGGAGTCCGCCACCATCTGGGGGTTGAGTTGAGGATCCGACAAGTTCGCCTCAATGAAGGCGAGGGACTGCTCCAACAACTCCGCCGCAGGGGACTGGAGGGAACCCTCCTCGGACGGGTATAGATCTGCCAGCATTGCCTCAATGAGGCCGACAAGGTGGTTCGCTACCGCCGCCCGGGCAGACGGTGTGAGCGTGGGTTCCGCGGGGAACAGTCCCGTCAGAAAGTTCAATATCGGCGGTGCCAGGCCCTGGGTGCCGTCAAATGTCAGTGCCCCGAGTTCTTCCCACCGTTTTGACCTGGTGTTGAGGCGGTCGACCGGAATGCGGACGCTACGGCTTTGGTAGTTGCCGTAGCACTCGAGCTGGGCGGGTTTATTGGACAAATACAACCCGATCTGACCGGGAGTTAGCTGAACTTGTTTACCCTGCTGGGTGAGTTTTAACATGCCGCTGACCTGGAAGGTAACGATGACATATTCGTCGTTCTCGTTCCTGACGTGCTCGACAGTGCGTTCGGCGGTGTGATCCCTAGTCGTCATGGAGAAGACGCTGGCGCTGAGGAATTTGGCGGCTTCAAAGTCACCCCGGAATGCACTGTCGTCCTGGACTGTAAACCGGAACGGCATGACGTCGTTGCCAACCCTTTCGCCCCAGGCGTCGAGATTTTGCCGGCGGCTACTCGACTCACTGTCTACCCCGCCCAGCCACAATCCATGGTCCATGACACGTAAACATATCACTGTGTCCCAGCACATAAACGTGCACGGGATCGAGAGGGGTGCTCGCTCAATCGATAGGGCAACGCTTGTGGCCCCGCTTACATTGTGAGTACACCGCCACACCGAGAGACAGGGAAGACCATGACTACGACCTTACGAACCCCGAACCGCACCGGTCTCAACCCGGGACGCGAGTTTGAAGCGCTCATGGACCGACTCGACGGCATCACCGACCTTTTGAGAGCCAATGGCGAGAAGAACGAGGACCTTGGACGCCTGACGGATGAGAGCTTTCAGGCGCTTAAAGACGTCGGAGCTTTCAAGATCGGCATTCCGGAAGAGCTCGGTGGCTACGAGCTGAAGCCCACCCAGACGATTGCCGTCCTGGAGAAGGTATCTAGGGCGGATCCGGCCTCCGGCTGGGTGCTCATGGTGCTGCAGATGATTTCTGGAACCACCGCTGCCTACCTGCCGGAGGAGGCACAGCGCGAGCTGTTCCCTGAAAACGGCGAGCACGCACTCGTCGCCGGTCAGGGCACCCGGTTCGGCAAGGCCGAGCGTGTCGACGGCGGCTACAAAATCAGCGGCAACTGGTTCTTCGGCTCGGGCATGCGCCACGCGACCTGGATTCACACCGGGGCCTTCGACGAGAAAAACGGCCGCGCCATGATGGTGCACTTCCCCCGGGAGAAGGCAAGCCTCGACGGCAACTGGGATGTGCTCGGCCTGCGCGCGACCGGCAGCATCAACTACTCCTGCGAGGACGTATTCGTTCCAGACGCCTACGTCTACGAGCCCAACACGACCGATCCCCTGGCCGGTGGCGCGCTGTATAAAACCGGACTCGCTTTGATGTCCGGGATCTGCCACACCGGCTGGGCGCTAGGCGTCGGCCGTCGCTTCCTCGATGAGATGCAGGCACATGCCGCCAAGAAGAAGAACCAGCCCGGTGCATCCACCAACACCGACCAGTTCCACGCCGAATACGCCAAGGCTGAGGCTCGGATGCGCTCCGCACGCTCATGGGCGATGGAGGTGTGGGGAGACAACGAGCGTGCTCTCGATGCCGGCGAAAAATTGACCATGCAGCAGGAGACGATGACCCGCCTCGTTCTCAACAACAGCACCTGGGCCTCCCACGACGTCAGCCAGACCGTTCACCTGTGGTCCGCGACCGCCCTCGCCCGGCGTGGCGACCTGCAGCGCACGTTCCGTGACCTGCACGTCGGCACCGGCCACGTCACCAGCGGCCCCGTTGTCCTGCAGCAGGTGGGCAAGTACCTCGCAGGCCTGGCCGCCCCTGATTCCCACTGGAACTTCTTCGACCTCGCAGAACCGACCTCGTCCGAGTAAAGACTCAGAAAGAAGGAGAATTCTCATGACTACGATGACTATGGCCCCTACCCAGACCCTTCCCGAGAAAATCTCCCAGGATTTCCGCAACGCCTTCCGGACACACCCCGCCGGCGTCGCCATCGTCACCGCCGATTCCGGAACCGGACCGGTCGGCCTGACCGCCACTAGCGTCAGCAGTGTGTCCGCCGATCCGCCGACGATCGCCCTCAACCTTTCCTCTCTTTCCCGTTCCGCCGAAAAGATCCGCGCCGCGGAACACGTGGTCGTCCACCTCCTCGGCCGAGAGCAGCTCGACCTGGCTCAGCTGTTTGCCACGCCCGGTGCCGACCGCTTCGGCGACACGTCCGTGTGGGACCGGCTTCCGTCAGGAGAGCCGTACCTTCTGAATTCCCACGTATGGATGCGTGGAAAGATCGTCGGCTCCATTGACGTCAACGGATCCACACTGGCAGCTATCGAGCTGGTTGAAACTCACGTCGATACGTCTGTAGAGCCTGCCCCGCTGGTCTACTACAACCGAACGTGGCACAAGCTGTCCGAGATGAGCTCCGTAAATCCCAGTGCGTGACGTCAGCGCGGCACTCTTCCACCCCATAATTGCGTGAAGCTAGGAGACCCACATGTCATTCGATGAAGCGACGAGTAACTTCCTCACCGCCGCCGCGGACAACACCGGCGATCGCCCGCTCTGGGAGATGTCCGCCCCCGAGGCACGCGAAGCCACCTCCGGTCTGGATGAGCTATACGGCCCCGGCCCGGAGATGCACGAAGCGCGCGACCACCAGGTCACGGGCGAGGACGGCGGGAAATTTACCGTTCGCGTCCTGGTTCCTTCTCCTTCTCCGACCGCCGTGGTCGTTTACTACCACGGCGGTGGCTGGGTGCTGGAAAACCTCACAGGCTACGACACCCTCGGACGGCAGCTGGCTGAAAAATCCGGTGCGGCTGTGGTGCTGGTGGAATACCGCAAGGCCCCGGAACACCCTTTCCCCGTCCCCGTTGAAGATGCGTGGGCCGGTATGAAATGGGCGGAGGAGAATGTCGCGAAGCAAGGCGTGGATACGCTTCCTGTCATTGTGGCCGGTGACAGTGCCGGCGCAAACCTAGCCGCTGTCGTTGCTCAGCGAGCTCGTAACGAAGGAGCACCGACGCTACAAGCACAGATTCTTGTCTGCCCGGTCACCGATGCCGATTTCACCCGCGACTCCTACCTTGCCGCGGAAAACCAGACGATGGTCTCCCTCGACGCAATGAAGTGGTTCTGGGATCAGTATGTTCCGGATGTCACCTACCGCAGTAACCCGGCGGCAACCCCACTCAACGCTCCATCTTTGGCCGGTCTTCCCCCAGCGTTGGTCATCACCGCTGAACACGATGTGCTTCGTGACGAGGGTGAGGCCTACGCGGATGCCATGCAGGAAGCTGGCGTAGAGGTGGAGCATCACCGGTGGGCAGGTCAGATGCACACCTTCTTCTCGATGGTCAACGTGCTGCCGGGTAACGCTGAAGCCATCGATCTGGTCACGACGCGAATCAAAGACTTCGCAAGGGATGCTGTTGCAAAATCGGGGTCGCTGACGGCGTAGAAGTGGAATGATCACGGTCATGTTCTCCGGCCGTCACTTCCCCCGTGAAATCATTTTTTGGGTGGTGAAATGGTGCTGATGCTACGGGCTGATCTACCACGACCTGGAAGAAATGATAACCGAGCACACTAAATATGATCTATGACATGATTGGGCGACAGTGTAGCCCGCTTCACCTATGGAGTGGGGTGCGCGGAAAGGACGGGGAAAAATGGGTTTCCTGAAATTCACCCACTCCTGACGACACCCGGCCGGGGCTGGGGTGAGTGAAGCTGGGTGCTGCACTTCACCCGTTCAGCACCCGGCTTCACCAGGCGTGGGACCCGAAACCCCTGTTCGCACACGCCATGAGCGGTTACGATGGAGCGGAACAGGGATTAAGAGTCGCTATCTGATGCCGATTGCGGAGCTGCCGATCGAGAACAACTCCTGGTAGTCCGTCTGGGGAAGGACATCATCATGGGAGCCGAAGGACAGCTGCGGTAGTAGCGTGACGTCAGCGCTGCCCAGACTGAATCGAGTGGGATCCACTAGGCTGCAGGGGTGATCCGGTACGAGCCACCAGTTCAGGTCGAACGCGATGGCGGTGCAGTTGATAGGTGAGCCCTTTTCAACGGAGGGGGCCGCATCCTGGGCGCTGGCCACCGGTGCGGACAGTAAAGCGGCCGTGGTAGCGGCGATTACCGCTGTACGTCGGGCGAATCGAGAATAGGTCATGGCACTATATCTTTCTGTAGAGGAACGAGAGTAGAGCGCGGGAAAACTTTCCGCAGACCACAGGTCTATCGTTCCCGAAGCAGATCCTTCGCGGGGAGTAGAGGGGTAGCTCTCGGCCGTGGATGGTGGTCTTTCGCGCCTTCAGGGGGCGGGTGTGATCTCCGGGAACTGGTTATTTTCCCCAGCGAGCAGTTTTCGCCCATCCTCCCGCAACTCCCCCGTCGGGGACACATGGCGGTACAGCGTCTGGCGGGTAATCCCGAGTTCTTTGCAGAGTGCCGCGACGCTGGTTTCCGGGTGTCCCATCGACGCCATCGCTAGGCGCAGCTTGGTCGGGTTCATCTTGAACGGCCGACCCCTTGCGCCCGCGGGCCCAGGCGGATTCTAGGCTGGCCTTGGTGTGCTCGGAGATCAGCTCGCGTTCAACCTCAGCCAAAGTGGCGAAAATACCGAAGACGAGCTTGCCTTGGGCGGTGGTGGTATCCACGGCCGCGCCCTTACCGGTGAGCGCCTTGAGTCCGACCTCCCGCTGCGTCAGGTCGTGGACGATATTGACCAGATGACGCATATCCCTACCCAACCAGACGGGCTTCTCTACCAGCAACGTGTCACCCGGACGTAGTGCTTTCAGGCACGCCGTCAATTCCGGGCGGTCCCCTTTCCTACCCGACGCCTTGTCCTCGTGGGTGCTGTTGCAAATAGGAATTCCGGCTGACTCACTACTGGTTAGCGTGCAGCGCAACGAAGTGGCTGATCCGCTGTTTTCTGCGGCGACCCCTACTTGACACAACAGGATTCTTGTTAGGGACGTGCTTTTAGTAGCAGGGTTCTGACGAACCCACCAAAACAGCACGTACCCACCTTAGGTGGCTAAGCGTTTCTAGTGGTCCTGAGGTTGCCGGTAAATACTCCGCTAAGGTGTATCCGAACGTCGCAAGATTTTTCTGCCGAGCATAAGGACAAGAGTGGCAACCTCATACGAGCTTGAGACATTTCCTCAGAGAATCTATGTGTGCTACCTGCAGGAGTCCATTCAGCGGAGGCAAAGGGTTTTGGCCGTCGTTCCTTCTCTTGAGGACGCCAAGGAGGTTGCGAGACGTCATAATGACTCCGTTTTTCATGTCTATTGGAGTGAATGTGCTGTGGATTGTGGAGAGAATTCCAGTTGGCGCCCGGTCCATGCAGCATCGGTAGTCGTGGCGTTCAGCCCTGGATACGGTCTGGAGGAGGTGCCCCTCCCAGACAGTGACGAGCCGGTTGATGTTCGAGCATTCCTGAACCGAGATTCTGCAGTGAACTATTTGAGGTGGTTCGACCGAAACTTGGACCCTGCGTTTTGGCAACACGCATTTTGGGAAGTTGAGCTCGGGTGGGAATCTCCAGACCTCAAGGACATTATGAAGAGATGGCAAGAATAATAAGTGGTGGCAGTATAGGTAGTGTCAGGGGCCATCGGCGGCGTGATTCCCGCCATGGCTTCTCTGGGTGTTGTTGTAAACTCGCGTTTTCGACGAAAACGGTGGATCCGGCACCAGCGTTGCGCTGCATGCTCACACATGGTTAGTTCGCTGGAATTGCTGTTTGCAACAGGACCTCCTGATAGAACAACCACGTGACCTCCAACGCGACGTAGCTATCATCGGAGGCCCCAGGCCCAGTCGCTTCCTCTCCATCAGGTGCGCGCTGTCTCAAGGCAGCACCTCAGTAGGTATGGCACTCTCATATTCATGACAGCAGCACGCATGCACGGCACTCCGGAGGAATCCCAGCGCCTGGACGAGCTGGATAAGGCCGCTAACAAAATAGATAATCAAATCCACCGGCTACTCGCCGAGCGTGAGCACCTCATGGCTGAGGCGGGCAAAATTACGACGGCAATAGAAGAACGAGTACGACCAGAAATAACAACGACAGTGCCCCGCGACGCAGGAATGAACCTTGAGCTACTCGCGAGCTGGCTCGCACTGAAGGTCCAGCGCCTGGAAGATGAAAACCTTTGGGGACTTGAAGGCAGGCTTCGTGACCCCAGGATCATGCCGGGTATGGAACTGATCATGGTGTGGGATGACGGGTACTGCACCCAACTGGTGATCCATTTCGATGCTGACCGATTCCAGGGGCTTGTCGGATACTCGCTGGAGGATCAAGGCCAGCGGTGGCAACCTGACTACGACGAACAGCGTCACGCCGAGTTCACCGCTGTGCTGCTGATGGGCGAATACCCGATCAAGTTCGCGCAAGAGTGCCGCCTCGGTGAGATCAACTGGGCAAGCCGGGCCCCTGGCTATCCGCACCCGGAAAGTATTGGCGAGCTTGTAGACCTGGCACAGCGGAACGGGGCCTGGCTACATCCGAGGATCAGCGAAATTCCACGTAATTAATACAGAGCCTCAACGGTTCCTACTCATGACAGAACCAGGTAACCAGAGTTCCTTGCTGTGCAGTGAGAAACTCAGATCCCAGGAGGTAAACCTCTCCCCTCCTAGAACACCTTTCTCACCGCCCAGGACATAAGGGTGTCGCCGAGGGCACGCACGATCCTGGAAGGATGGGGCCATGACTACAGGAGAGAGCGCACCGTCGTTTACCCAGCAGGGCATGCCCACCCATCACAACCTGGTGGTCCCTATCATCCGGGCAGTCGTGGACCTGGGCGGATCCGCACAGTCCAGGGAGATCGTTGACCACGTCCTTGAGCACTACCCGGGGGCAGAGCGCCTTCTCCAGATCACCTACCCCAACCGGCCAGAAGCAGCGGTGTTTCCCCATCGCGTTGCCTGGGGCAGGTCCACCGCGAAACTCATCGGCGCTCTCGAACAGCCCGCCCCAGGTATGTATCTATCGACTAAGTTGGGCGAAGACCTCCTGGAGATGACTGATCAGGACGCTCTGGAGAAAATCCGTGAGCTCAACCGCGAGTACAACCGTCAACAACGCCAGAAAAAAGCCCAGAACACCATCACACCCGATGCCCCTGATGTTGATGAGGCGCAACCCTCCGCGGAGGTCCTGGCGGAGACGGAAGCCGAAGACGATGCTGCCGGCTCGGAATGGAAAGCCCAGCTACTGGAACGACTCCACCGGCTCTCCCCGGAGGGCTTTGAGAAGTTCGTGCTCTACCTACTACGCCGGTATGGCCTCCAGCTGACCCACATCGGCGGAAGCGGGGACGAGGGGATCGACGGAATCGGCACCGCCCCGTTGAGCCCGGTACTCTCCTCCCGGGTGGCGGTCCAGGTCAAACGCTACGCACCCCACGGAAAACCGATCGGCCGAGAGACCGTGGCCCTGTTCCAGCGTGATGCCCAGACCCAGGGTGCTGAACGCGCCATCTTGGTGACGTTGAGCAGGTTTACCGAGCCTGCCCGTAAGGCCGCTAACTCTGCCTCCCCGACGGTGGATCTGATCAGTGGTGATCGGCTCGCGGATCTGATCCGTGATGATGGACAGTCCGGTGTTCGCCTCCAGCCCACGGTCAACGAGACCTGGTTCGACAAATTCGACTAGAAACCTCCCCGGCCCCGCAGCGCGCTACAGGGCGCTGCCAGGCCCTTCACCCCACAAGGATCAACCCCACCAAACGCCTGCTGACTGGGTCTTCGGGTATATCCGTGGTGCGGACTACGATCAGAACTATAAACGCCACAGACGCACCCACCGCATACACCGCATACACCGAAGGGGATACCTCCCTCATCGGTGTTATCGCTGCGGTGCGGGCCAAGTCCTCGTTGTCGCAGTCCGCCCGCGTCTCGATCCTGATCAGCGAGGGCGTAGACGCCGTGCTGGAGGACATCTTCGGCCATACCCTCATCCACCCCGAGCGTGACGCCGCCCTGGACATGGCTGCAGCGGACCTGGCCAGGTGGCGTGAGCAGGGCTACCAGGTCACCAGCATCCTTGATGCCGACTACCCCGAGCACCTGGCCGGGGTGCATGAAGCCCCTGCCCTGCTGTTTAGTCAAGGGAGTCTCCTCCCGGCTGATAACGGGGTCAGTGTTGTCGGTTCCCGCAACGCCTCGCCCGGACAGCTCCAGGCGGCCGGGCAGATCGCCACTGAGTTAGCCCGGCGGAACCTGACCGTGGTCTCCGGGCTTGCCACGGGTATTGATACCGCGGCCCATGCGGCAGCCTTGGCTGCGGGTGGGCGCACCGTCGCGGTCATGGGCACCGGACTGGACCACACCTACCCAGCCGGCAACCATGCACTGCGCCACCGTATCGAGTCCACCGGCCTGGTGGTCTCCCAGTTCTTCCCTGACCAGACCGGATCACGGGCCTCGTTCCCGATGCGCAATGCCGTGATGTCGGGCTATGGGCGGGCCACGATCGTGGTCGGTGCGACCGAGAAATCCGGCACCCGCCACCAGGCGAAGGCCGCAGTCGGCCACTCCCGTGGGTTGGTGCTAACACCTCAGGTGGCCACGCAGACCAGCTGGGGGCGAGACTATGTGGCCGCAGGGCTCGCACAGGTCGCCCACGGCCCAGAGGAAGCAGTCGATATTGTCTCATCGATCATCGCTACCGCTGATGCCGGCGCCCATCTGTTTGCATGAGGATCGATCCGAAGTTTGATCACACCGCCGGGTAGTCCCTCAGCTGTCCGCACATTGTCTAGAGTGTCGAGGATCATTCCTTGAAATAGGACAGGTCGTGGAGGCCACGGATGGCAGGGAGAGCAGGTGATGAACGCCAACCGCAGGGGCTAGCTCGACTCGCCCCCTGGCGAAACTTCGTGCCAGGGAGTTGATGATCATGCCCATCCTGGGATGATGTCATGCAGACAATGTCGCCATGAGTAAGAGCTAGGGTCCCACTGGCAGGTAGGGATGGTCCTTGCCAGACCGGGTTCAGGCACCGGCCGGCGACCTCCGGAGAGGCCTCCAGTGGGCGGTAGCGCTCGGGGTATTCCGCGAAGTCTTTCGCTGCTCGAGGAAACCTGGTCTCCCACTCTGAACTGCTCCCCAGAAGTTGGACTGAGAAATCAGGCACCAACCACTGGGGAGCTTTTCCATGCGAGAACGAAGTACCTTGATGCAACATCAACGAGAACAACTCGTTGACCTATTCGAAAACGGTAGCGGCTATCGCGCCGCCGCCCATCACTTAGCGGTGAGTATCAACGTCGTCCGAAAAATATTTCACCGGTGACAGTTCCATGTCAGCCCAGTCTCGGTCATCCCACCACCAAGTCTCCTAACTCTGATCAATCAACGCCAGATCCTCTGGCAGCGGCCGACCGAACAGAAAAACCTCCCCTCAGCCCTAAGTGGGCCGAGGAGAGGTTCCCGGTATCGGCGATCAGCTCTGGATGCTTTCCCAGAGGCCGCTGATGCGTCGGTCGATGTCTTCGACGATGCTTCGGGTTTCCTCGACGGTGACATCGGAGGGATCATCGAGTTCCCAGTCGAGGTAGTGCTTGCCGGGGTAGATCGGGCAGACATCGCCACAGCCCATGGTGATCACGTAGTCGGCCGCGCGCACCACATCATCGGTCAGCGGCTTCGGGAAGGCTGTGGTGAGGTCGATCCCACGCTCGGCCAGGACCTCCAGCACGACCGGATGAACTTCGGAGGCCGGGGCGGAGCCGGCGGAGCGGACTTCCACGCCCGAGCCTGCGTAGTGGCTGAGCAGGGCCGCGGCGATCTGGGAACGGCCGGCGTTGTGGACACAGACGAAGAGCACCTGTGGAACGGTGTGTTGGATCTTTCCCTCGGCCAGCGCCAGGGCGCGGAGGCGGTCTTTGACGAATTTCTCGGTGAGGACCGGGAGGTAGGTCTTGATCCGGGCGGTGCGGGCGAGGGAGATATAGGACTCGTAGACGTAGCGCTCGACGGTTTCCGCCGAGAAGACTCCTTGGTAGGACTTAGTGAGATCTTGGGCGAGGCGTTGGAGGATCTGGGTGTGCATGACCGGGGTGGTGGTGGACATGACAGACCTTTCGAGGTCGAGGTGTGAAGCTAGATGGTGGAGAGTAGCTCGTCGATCAGAAGCGTGATGCGACTCTTGATCTCGTCGCGGATTTCGCGTACCTCCTCGATGCCCCGGCCTGCCGGGTCATCGAGTTCCCAGTCCAGGTATCTGGTGCCGGGGAAGAAGGGGCAGGTGTCGCCACAGCCCATGGTGATCACGACGTCGGAAGCCTGGACAGTGTCGGCGGTGAGGATCTTCGGGGTTGCGGCGGTGATGTCGATGCCGTCTTCAGCCATGGCGGCCACCGCCACCGGGTTGAGCTGATCGGCGGGTTCGGAGCCTGCCGAGCGGACGGTGACGCGGCCGTCGGAAAGCGTGCTGAGGTAGGCGGCAGCTATCTGGGAGCGGCCGGCGTTGTGGACGCAGACGAAGAGGACGCTCGGTGCGGGGCTCATAATCAGCGCTCTTGGACTGCCTTGAGCTCGGTGAGCAGGCCCTGGACCCGGTTGTCGATGTCATCGCGGACCAGACGCATGCGCTCCAGGCCTTCGATGCCACGCTCGGAGGGCTCATCGGTGAGCCAGCGCTCGAGGGTGCCCCGGGCGTCGGCGGGCAGCTCCACCTGGGCATCGGCGCCCAGGACAACCACCCGGTCGACGCTGGTGAGCAGCTCCGGGTCAATGCCCTTCGGGGTGCCCTGGGACATATCGGCCCCAGCTTCGGCGATGACCTCGATGGACGCGGCATTGAGCTTGGAGCCGGGCTTGGTGCCGGCAGAGTGAATCTTCAGGGTATCGCCGGCGTGCTTGTGTGCCAGTGCCGCAGCCATCTGGGATTTACCGCCATTGCCGACGCAGAGGAAGAGAACGGAAGGGTTAGTGCTCATGAGGTGACAGGCTCCTTGTTCAGGGAAGGTTCCGGAGAGGAGGAACGGGCAGGGGGAAGGGTGGGGTCGCCGGGGAAGAGCTTCGGCCCCAGCCACAGCATGACGTATACCAGGCCGACAAGCACGGGGATCTCGATCAACGGTCCGATCGTGCCGGCCAGCGCCTGGGCGGAGGTCGCACCGAAGGTGCCGATGGCCACCGCGATGGCGAGCTCGAAGTTGTTGCCGGTGGCGGTAAAGGACACCGAGGCGGACTGGGCATAGCCCATGCCGGAGAGCTTGGATGCTGCCAGGGAGATGAAGAACATGGCCACGAAGTAGCTCAGCAGCGGAACCGCCAGGCGTGCCACAGTCCAGGGCTGGGAGGTGATCTGCTCGCCCTGCAGGGAAAACAGCAGGACGATGGTGTAGAGCAGGCCGATCAAGGACAGCGGAGAAATGGCGGGCAGGAACTTCGACTCATACCAACGACGTCCCTTGACCTTCTCGCCGATGATCCGGGAAAGCACACCGGCCAGCAACGGGATACCGAGGAAGACGAGCACGGAGGTGACGATCGACCAGAAGGAGAACTGGGCGGAGGTGGTCTCCAGGCCGAGCCAGGAGGGCAGGACCTGCAGGTAGAACCAACCGAGCACGCCAAACATGATCACCTGGAAAACCGAGTTGATCGCGACGAGCACGGCCGTGGCTTCACGGTCAGCGCAGGACATGTCACTCCAGACCAGCACCATGGCGATGCACCGTGCCAGACCAACAATGATCAGGCCGGTACGCAGTTCCGGCTGATCGGGCAGGAAGATCCAGGCCAGGGCGAACATCAACAGGGGGCCGACGATCCAGTTGAGAATGAGGGAAACACTCATCATGCGCTTGTCCGAGGCGATCTGTCTGGTCTTGTCATAGCGAACCTTGGCCAGCGGCGGGTACATCATCACCAGCAGGCCCAGGGCTATCGGCAGGGATATCCCGCCGACCTCCATGGAACCGAGGAAGGGAGCCAGTCCGGGGATGCCGCGGCCCAGCAGGAGGCCGAGCGCCATGGCGAGGATGATCCAGATCGGAATATATTTATCGAGGAAGGAAATACGAGCGGGTTGTACCCGGGTCTGGGTGGGAGTGGTCATGCGTCACCTTTCGAGGTATTGATGTTCGTCTATGTAAGAAGTTACTTCCTATATTGATGATCGTCAATATATGGTGGGTGGTATGAGCGTCCCCCTGTTTCTGCCGTTGACCGACCTCTCCGAATGCTGCTCCCTGGGTAGCGGGCCGCTCACTGACACGGAATCTGAGCGTTATGCGGCCCTGTTTAAGGTGCTGGCTGAGCCGGTCCGGCTGCGCATTCTTTCAAATCTGGCTGCCGGTGGTTGTGGGCCGGTCAGCGTCAATGAGCTTACGGAATTAATGGGGCTGAGCCAGCCGACGATCTCGCATCATCTGAAGAAGATGACCGAGGCGGGCCTGCTGGAGCGCATCCCGGAGGGGAGGATGGTCAAGCACCGGGTCCGTCCGGAACTCTTCGTGGAACTGCGGACCGTCCTGCAGCTCGGCTGAGACCGGGTGCGCCCCGGCGCGCTGCTTATCGACGCCGCGTACTACTCGGCAGGCGGGTTCAGTCCCGCTGCCGCCTCCCGGCGCTGCCCGGGGGCCGCCGGATGTGCCACTATGGGGCCATGATCACCAAGGTAGATCGTCTCCATCTCCGGCGCTGCATCGAACTTGCGGAGCAGGCCCTGGCCACCGACAACAGTCCTTTTGGATCCATCCTGGTCGGCGCTGATAATGAGGTCCTTTTTGCGGACCACAACCGCGATGCCAACGGCGACCCCCTCCGGCATCCCGAGTTCGAGATCGCCCGCTGGGCGCTGAAGTATATGACTGCCACCGAGCGGATGGAATCAACGGTCTACACCTCCGGAGAGCACTGCCCGATGTGCGCAGCTGCGCATGCCTGGGCGGGGCTCGGCAGAATCGTCTACGCCAGTTCCTCGACGCAGCTGGCCACCTGGCTCAATGATTTCGGGGCGCCGGCGATGCCGGTTGAGGGGTTGCCGATCAACCAGATCGCGCCGGGCATTCTGGTGGAGGGGCCGGTCGATGACCTGGCCGCCGAGGTTCAGGAGCTGCAACGCAGCTACCACCGCGAGCAGTACTAGCGCGCGGTGGTTCCCGCCGCGGTGCCGGCTACCTCGGTGCGGATGAGTTCAAGGACCCGGCGGACCACCGGGGGCAGGTAGTTCTGGACGCGCCAGAGCATGACCAGGTGGAGTGGGGGGATATCGTCGAGAATCTTGCGGTGGACGATGGAATCCACCTTGAGTCCGGTGGAGAATTCGGGCAGGACAGCCACGCCGGCACCGCCGGCGATCAGCGGAAGTGCGGTCTGCAGGGTGGCGATCTGATGAATGTGTCGGGGGCGGGATTCGGGGTGGAGGGCCCAGAATGTGTCCAGCGATTCGGGCAGGCCCGGGAACTCCGGATGCCGGGTGGGGACCAGCCAGTCGTCCTCGCGCACCTCGTGGAGGCCGATTGCGTCGATGCCGGGCGCGGCTGCGGGATGGTCGGGGTGTAGCCCCAGCAGCATGGGTAGCGTCACCAGTTTCTCGAAGTGAAGTTCCGGGTGCATCGTCCGAAGTCGGGGGATATCGCTGGTGGGCATGATGCCGATATCGGCCCGCCCCGTCCGGATGTTCTTGAGGGTGTCTGCGGGCTCCGGGTCAGCGAGGATGAACTCGACATCCGGGATCTCCCGACGGAAGGTGCGCAGCAGTATCGGCAGGTGGGACCAGTTGAACTCGGGTGCGATGTTCAAGGTGATCTGCCCGGTGGTTCCGGCGGCGTGCTCGAGGATCTTGTTCTTCGCGGCGTCCATCTGGTCGAGGACATGGGTGGCCAACTTGTAGACCTCACGTCCGGTCTCGGTGGCGGTGACCCCGGAGCGGGAGCGGATGAGTAATTCGGTGTCCAGCTCTGTTTCCAGGTTGCGGATCGCGGTGGATAGTGAGGGTTGGGTGAGGAAGAGCGCCTTCGAGGCGGCGGTGAAGGAGCCGTGGTCGATGACGGCCCGCAGGTAGTGGAGCTGGCGACTATCCATAAATTAAGTTTATACAAGGTACAGATATTTAGTATTTGTCTATGTGTTGACCGACACATAGTGTTGGCAGCAGCATGATGTGACTTTCTTCATAAACAAGTTTCTGTGTGCCTTATCGCATTGTTCATCGCTCGTTACTACGTCGGTCCCCGGGGCATTCCGGGGCATTTCGAGGAGATCGCATGACCGGGTATGAATTCACCCACCGGACCCTGGGGCAGGCCGTACATTTCGGTAGAGGAGAGGCCAGCAGATACGCCGCCGAGGAGGTGGCGGGCCATGACGCCCAGCGCGTCATGCTCATCGCCAGTGAGCGGGAAGCCGAGCTGGCGGCCGCAGTGGTCAAGGAAATTAAGATTGCCCTGACCTGGGATGACGTCATCCAGCACGTCCCCGTCGACTTGGCTCAGCGTGCCACCGAGGCTGCCCGAGAGGCCGGGATCGACCTGATCATCTCCGTCGGCGGCGGGTCCACCACCGGACTGGCCAAGGGTATCGCCCTGGAGACCGGCATCCCCGTGATCGCGGTGCCCACCACTTACGCCGGTTCCGAGGCCACCAACGTCTGGGGCCTGACAGCAGAAGCGACCAAGACCACCGGTGTTGATGACAAGGTGCTGCCGGCAACCGTCATCTACGATGCCGATCTGGTGGCTACCCTCCCGATGGGGCTGGCGGTGGCCAGTGCGCTCAACGCCATGGCTCACTGTGTGGATTCCCTCTGGGCACCCCGGGCCGATCCGATCAACCAGGTCAACGCGCTGGAAGGTGCCCGTTCACTGGCCGCGGCACTGCGCCGCATCCATGCGGACCCCGAGGATATTGACGCCCGCGGCGAAGCTTTCTACGGCTGCTATCTGGCGGCGGTCTCCTTCGCTTCCGCTGGCTCCGGCCTGCACCACAAGCTCTGCCACGTCCTCGGTGGCACCTTTGATCTCCCGCACGCCGAGACCCACGCCATCGTCCTGCCTCATGTCCTGGCCTTCAATGAGCCAGCTGTACCAGAACTCGCCGAACGGCTGAACCGTGCGTTGACCGGTGGCGACTCCCACCCCGAGGGTGCCGTCGGAGCCTTGGCCGAGCTCTACCGCGAGGTCGGCGCCCCGCGTGCGCTTCTCGACGTCGGCTTCACCGCCGCCGGCATCCCCGACGCGGTCCGCCGCACCCTGGCCGCCGTCCCGGCGTCCAACCCGGTCACCGCGACCGAAGAAAACCTCACCCAGCTGCTGCACAACGCCCTCAGCGGCGAATTGAACACCGGAAAGGCCTGACACCATGACCACCACCTCAACCACGTCGCCGACGGCTGCCGCCGTAGAACAGTCACTGCGGGAAACCAAGCTGACCGAGGAGGTCATCGCCTCCTTCGCCGGTACCGCTGACCCACGGCTGAAACAGATCATGGAAGCCACCGTGCGCCACCTGCACGCCCTGGTCCGGGAGGTCCGGCTGACCGAGGCGGAGTGGGAGTACGCCATTGACTTCCTCACCCGCGTCGGACACATCACCGATGACAAGCGCCAGGAATTCGTCCTGCTCTCCGATGTGCTGGGGGTATCCATGCAGACCATCGCGGTGAATAACCCGGCGGCCGGAGAGGCCACCGAAGCCACCGTCTTCGGGCCCTTTCATGTGGAGGACTCCCCGGAGATCCCCCTCGGCGGTGATATCGCGGGTGGTGCGCTCGGCCAGCCCTGCTGGGTGGAGGGAACCGTCACCGACACCGACGGCAACCCCGTCGCCGGTGCCAAGATCGAAGCCTGGGAAGCCGATGAAGACGGCTTCTATGATGTCCAGTACACCGATGAGCGCACCGCCGGCCGAGCCTGGTTACGCACCGATGATCAGGGGCGTTATGCCTTCTGGGCACTGACCCCGGTCCCGTATCCCATCCCGCACGACGGCCCTGTCGGCCAGATGCTGCAGGCCGTGGACCGCTCCCCGGTGCGCGCTGCCCACCTGCACTTCATGGTCACCGCCGAAGGCTTTCGCCGACTGGTCACCCATATCTTCGTCACCGGTGACCCACAGCTGGAGATCGGCGACTCCGTCTTCGGCGTCAAGGATTCCCTGATCAAGGACTTCCAGGAACAGACTGCCGATACCCCGACCCCCGATGGCCGGGAACTGGCTGGCAAGACCTGGTCCCGGGCGCGCTTTGATGTAGTCCTGGCGCAGCAGTAGTACCAGCCACCACCGGATTTAAGCACCATCACCCACACCACCTCGCACTAGGAACGGATCTCCCATGCCTTCTTCCGCTCTGCCCACCACCAACCAGCCCAACACCACCGTCCAGCCTGGCGATGTGGAAACCGATGTCCTCGTCGTCGGTTCGGGACCTGCCGGTTCCACCGCAGCGCTGGCCCTGGCCACCCACGGCATCGCCCACGTCGTCGTCAGTCGCTATCACAACACCGCCAACACCCCGCGTGCCCACATCAGCAATCAGCGCACCATGGAGGTCTTCCGGGACTTCGGCATCCAGGATCAGGCGGATCGTGATTCCACCCCGCACGCCAAGATCGGCGAGACCGTGTTCTGCACCGCCATCAACGGTGAGGAACTGGGACGGCTGCGCTCCTGGGGGGTCGGTCCGGAGCGGCACGCCGATTATGAGATGGCCTCGCCCACGCTCAACTGCGATCTGCCGCAGACCTACGCGGAGCCGCTGCTGGTCCGCAACGCCATGGCCCGCGGTTCCCGTTACCGCTGGTCCACCGAGTACGTCTCCCTGATCCAGGATGCGGAAGGCGTACACGTGCTGGTCCGCGACCGGTTGACCGGCACGGAATACACCATCCACGCCCGCTATGTCATCGGTGCCGATGGGGCGCGCTCCCGCGTCGCCGAGGACATCAACCTTCCGCTGGTGGGGCAGATGGGGAAGTCCGGGTCCATCAACATCCACTGCAAGATGGACCTCACCAAGTGGTGTGAGAACCGGGAGTCGGTGCTCTACTGGGTGCTGCAGCCGGGTGCCTCCGTCGGCGGCATCGGACTCGGCCTGGTGCGCATGGTCCGGCCCTGGAATGAGTGGCTGGTGACCTGGGGCTATGACATCGAGCAGGAACCACCGCAGCTGGATGACCAGATGGCGGAGGACATTGTCCGCCAGCTCATCGGCGATGCCGACCTCGATATCGAGGTACTCGACCACTCCATGTGGACCGTCAATGAAATGTACGCCACCCGCAACTCCGCCGGCCGGGTCTTCTGCGTCGGCGACGCCGTCCACCGTCACCCGCCTTCAAATGGCCTGGGCTCCAACACCTCCATCCAGGATTCCTTCAACCTGGGATGGAAGCTGGCCTATGTGCTCAAGGGCTGGGCCGGGGCGGAATTACTGGACTCCTACAACGATGAGCGCGTCCCGGTGGGCGAGCAGATCGTCAAACGGGCCAACAAGTCCATCACCGAATTCGGTGGCATCCTCGAGGCCCTGGGCCTGGACCCGCGCGATGACACCGAGACCATGCAGCGCCAGATCGCCACCCGCAAGGATGCGAGTCCCGAGGGGGAGCTGCGTCGTCAAGCATTGCGGGATGCCCTGGTGGCCAAGAACTACGAGTTCAACGCCCACGGCGTGGAGATGGGGCAGCGCTACGAGTCCACCGCCATCGCCCCGGACGGCACCCCCTGGCCGGAATACACCCGCGACCCGGAGCTCTACTTCCACCCGACCACCCACCCCGGTGCCCGCCTACCGCACGTCTGGATCGCCGAAGCAGACCCCACCAAGGCCAAGATCTCGACCCTGGATCTCTGCGGACACGGCGAGTTCACCCTGCTCACCGGCATCAACGGTGGTGGCTGGGTAGCGGCTGCGGGGGAGATTGCCGCGGAGCTGGGGATCCCGCTCAACGTCCACCAGATCGGTGCCGGGGGCGACTTCGAGGACCTCTACGGTGACTGGGCGCGCCTGCGTGAGGTCACTGATGAAGGTGCGATCCTGGTTCGCCCCGACCACCACGTCGCCTGGCGTTCCCTGAACGCGGTGACGGATCCCGCCGCCGCCCTGAGCTCAGCCCTGAACACTGTCCTGGCGCGTGGCTCCCAGTCAGATCAGCGCAGCAAAGGTGCCGCCAGTGCGACTGCACCGGCCACGCAGAGCAATCCGCGCACCGAGTTCGCGGCGGTCCAGGGCCCCCGGTAGGCAGCCCAGTCGAGAACACCGCTGGCCAGACGGTTGTTCAACGGCACGTTGTAGGCGACCGTCAATGCGGTGCCGGCGAGCACCGCGACCCCACCCGCCACCGCCAGATAATCCCCTCTGATCCCGCCGAGCACGGCAAGCGCGCCGGCCGCCACCGCGGAGCCGAAGAAGAGACCCAGGAAGGGCGGGGTTTCGGCCAGGACGTTGATGTGGTTCATGGTCTCGGTGGCACGGGTATCGCCGAGTCGGTCGAGAGCGGGCATGACAACCAGGCTGAAGGCGGAGTAGAAGCCGCCAACCGTCCCGGCGGTGGCAATGGCGGTGATGCGGATCAGATCTGTCGTGAGGTCCATGGTTCCGATCTAACTCCGGAATCATGGCGCCGAGAATGGTTCAGCGTCGACAGAACATACGCCAGCATCCATACTGTGAGCGTGCAACAGATTGGGATCACCGCCGCCGGGCCCCGCGCCCGAGATGCCTTCATCCTCCGCCTCCGCATGCGCGGACAGTGGCTTATCGACGTCCGCGACCGCACCCCGCTCTCGGTGATCAGCCCACTGCGCGGGCCCTGCGTGGTACGGCGGGGCACCGATTCGGTGGCCCTGGCACCCTTCGAACTGGCGCTGGTGGCAGGCAGCGGGCCCTATGAGGTGCTGCGCACCGAAGAAGATACCGAGCCGTCGGTCTACACGGTGCTGCCCAGCCAGAAATGTCTCGGCCCGGATGGCCGCCACGTGGATCAGGAACTCCGACACGGGCTCCGGACCTGGGGAAATGATCTGACAGGACCGGATGAAATCCTCGTCGGCTCCTATACCTCCATCAGCTCGGTGGCCGAGCTATTGCTGGGCACTTCAGCGCTGATCCGGGTGCCTGACCAGCAGACCCGCCCCTGGGTGGAACTGCTCGCCACCGAGGCCGGACAGGTCAGTCCGGTACACGCCGCAGTACTGGACCGGCTTCTCGATATCGTGACCCTGCGCGCCCTGGAAACCGTACCGGCTGTACCGGGCGGGATCACCGACCCCGGGATCAATGCTGCGGTAGCGGTGATCTGGGAGACGCCGGCACAGAAATGGACAGTGGCACAGCTGGCTGACATCGCCCGGATGTCACGTTCCGCCTTCGCAGTAGCCTTCCGGGAGGCACTGGGGGATACGCCGGCGTCCTACCTGACCTCACTGCGGTTGGCCTTGGCCTCCGATGCCCTCCGGGACACGGATTCTTCGCTGGATCAGATTGCCCGGGAGGTGGGCTACTCCACCGGCTTCGCGTTGAGTGAGGCCTTCCGGCGGGAGCTGGGGATCAGGCCCTCTGAGCTGCGCGTTCGCCGTTGAACGGTGAATGTCCGGTGGGTGGTTTACCCTGGGGTCCATGAGAATCAACATCACCAGCATCTTTGTCGACGACCAGGAAAAAGCCCGCGAGTTCTACACCGAAAAGCTCGGATTCCAGGTCCGCCACAATGTGCCGGTGGATGGCACCGCACTGTGGCTGACCGTGGTCTCCCCGCAGGACCCGGAAGGCACCGAACTGCTGCTCGAGCCGGACGGCCACCCGGCAGTCAAACCCTATAAGGAGGCACTGGTTGCCGATGGCATCCCGGCCACCCAGTTCGCGGTAGATGATCTCGCCGCCGAAGTGGAAAGACTCAAGGGCCTGGGCGTGAAGTTCACCATGGAGCCGGTGGACATGGAGAACATCGCCTTCGCGGTGATCGATGACACCTGCGGAAACCTGATCCAGATCGCGCAATACAAGATCTAGATCACTGGGCTAGCCTGGGTGTTCAACGGGTTTCTGGCGTGCCTTGGTTTTTCTGAGCCTTGTCTTTCCCGGAAACATCCTCGACAAACCCTGTAACCCCAAGGAGTCCGGCATGCCGCAGCTACTCGTTCTCGCCCGGGATCTGGACCGGATCGAGCTGATCGACACCAAGACCGGGGATCGTGAGGTCATCATCACCGACACCGGCCCCCACCCGGATGGTGTGGCCCGTGATGAGGACAGCATCTACTGGACAACGATGGGGAAACGGACCGCGCTCGCGCCCGGCGGTGAAGCCATCTACTCCGATGTTGATGGGGGAGTGCACGCCATCGGGGTGGACGGAAAGAACCGTCGCGATATCATCGCACCCGGCGACACCACCACCGGCAAACAACTCGCCCTGGACAGCCGCGGCAACCTCTACTGGGGAAACCGCGAGGGCCTCTCACTAGCTACCTCCCGCTGTGATGGGAGTGGGCTGCGTGACCTGGTCAAACGCGATGGTTCAGGCGCTGAGCGGGACTGGATCGTCGGCTTAGCTATCGATGAGGCCAACGGTCACATCTACTGGAGTCAGAAGGGATCTTTCACCGGTGGTGACGGCCGCATCTTCCGCGCCGGACTGGAGATTCCGGCAGGACAGACCGCGGAAAACCGGAGCGATATTGAGCTGCTGTGGGATAACCTACCTGCCCCGATCGACCTTGAACTGATCGAGGACCGGTTGCTCTGGACCGACCGGGGCTCCGGCTCCTGGCCCGGCGGCAACTCACTCAACCGGGCGAAGGTACCTGAGGTGGGTGAACGTGGCGAAACCCCCACCATTTTGGCAGAGGGCTTTGCGGAGGCCATTGGACTGGCAGTGGATCCGGAGCGGAAGGTGGCCTATGTCGCTGATCTTTCCGGTCAGATCTGGATCGTTCCGGCACCGGAGAATACCGATGTGGAAACCCATGTGGTGATCGACCTTGGGTTCCCGATAACCGGATTGAACCTCTTTCACCGGTAGAACCACCGGTCCGGCGCTTATCGACGCCGCGCGGGGAACCGGGGTGCGGGATCGCGGCGTCGTTAAGCGCTCACGCCGCTACCGGACGACCCACATCGGCGCATCATCTAACGCAGCACCCGCTTGCCCAGCTTCAGCGCGGTGCTCAGTGTCTTCGCGTACACCTCGCGGGAAAGTGTGTGGGGACCGCTGATCGGGAGCATGCGCTGCACTGCCACGGTGCGGGATTCGGTGTACTTCAATAGGCCTTCATCGGCGTGTCGACGGCCAACACCGGAGGCCTTCCAGCCGCCCATCGGGGCGTCGAGACTACCCCAGGCGGCAGCGAAACCTTCGTTGATGTTCACGGTGCCGAACTCCAGCTGGGCGGCGATTTTCCGGCCGGTCGATGGTTTCGCCCAGATACTGGCGTTGAGCCCGTAGTCGGAGTTATTGGCCTGCTGGACCGCTTCCGTCATGCTGTCCACGGCCTGGATGGCGACGACCGGTCCGAAGGTCTCTTCATAGAAGAGCTCGGCGTTTCCAGGAACATCGATGAGTATGGTGGGGGCGAAGAAGCAGGGGCCGAGCTCTGGCAGGGAGTGCCCTCCGGTGAGGATCTTGGCTCCCTTGGCCACCGCGTCGTCGATAAGCGACTGCACCCGGGCGAGGTGCTCGGGGGAGATCAACGAGCCCATCTCCACGGTCCATTCATGCCCGGCGCCGAGTTTCAGGGACCTGGTGGCGGCCTTGAAGCGGGCGGTGAACTCGTCGGCGAGTTCACGGTGGACGTAGATTCGCTCGATGGAGATGCACAGCTGGCCGGAGTTGGAGAAGCAGGCGTTGACCGCCCCGCGAACAGCCTTATCCAGATCGGCGTCAGCGGCAATGATCAAGGGATTCTTGCCGCCGAGTTCCGCGGAGAAGCTGATCAACCGCTCGCCGGCCTGCTTCGCCAGCTGGCGGCCGGTTTTAGTGGAACCGGTGAACATCAGGAAGTCGCATTCTTCGACAATCGCTTGCCCGACCACGGAACCCGTGCCGGTGAGCACCTGAAACACAAAATCCGGGAGTCCTGCCTCGGTGAGGAGCCGGGCTGCGAGCAGTGCGCTGAGCGGGGTCTTCTCATCCGGTTTTAGTACAACTGTATTACCCGCGAGGATCGCCGGGATGGCATCGGACACCGCCAGGGACAGCGGATAGTTCCAGGGGGAGATGATCCCCACCACGCCCTTCGGGACATGCTGGACCTGGGTGTGTGTCAGGACCGGCAGCGCACCTTTGGCGCGATCGGTGCGCAGTAACCTGGCAGCGGCGAAGGCATAGTGTCGCGCGGTCACCGCCACATCCATGACCTCATCGAAGGCGCTGGCGCGGTTCTTTCCGGACTCATCCTGGATGGTATCCAGGATCTCATACTGACGGTCCAGCACCAGGTCATGGAAACGCAGCATGATCTCCCGGCGTTCCCTGGCGGAGGTTTTCGCCCACTGTTTCTGAGTCTGACGGGCACGTTCGAAGGCCTGGCGGGTGTCCTCGACGGTGTGCGCGGGGACCTCGCCGAGGATGCGGTTATCGAAGGGAGAAGTGACGCTGAGGCGGCTCATGGGTTCAACGGTAGGGGAAAACCGGGTATCCCACAGGGAGATGCTCCAGCCCCGATTCTCCCGGGCACCTGCTGCGTTGTTGATTCCCGCGGGCGGCCGAGATGAACGTGGCGTGGATAGGTCGGCTCGATGATCCGGGGCCAGATCGCTGAGGCGGTGCGGCGGGTGGTGAATCCCAAGAAGTAGGGCGCAGCAAAAGGCCGGGACCCGGTAAAAACCAGGACCCGGCCGAAGCGCCAGCAAGAAGAAGTTCAGGAACTAACGCACATCCACGAACTTGCCCAGGACCCACTTCTTCGAGGCGATGATGAGGGCACCGATCACGATGGCGGCGATGCCGACCGAGATGAAGAAAGTCCGCTCGGCCGAGGCATCTTCCGGATTGTAGAAGCCGCCGAGTGTGCCAGAGAGTGAGGTGCCCATGGAGATGGCCATCAGCCAGACCGCGAACATCCGGGATTGGAAGGCAGCCGGCGCGACCTTGGTCGCCAGCGAGTTGCCCACTGGGGAGAGCAGCAGTTCACCCATGGTGAAGAGGAAGAGGATCCAGATGATCAGTAGCATCGGGGTGGAGTTCGCGCCGCCACCGGCATAAGGCAGGAAGAAAAATAGCGAGGCGCCGATGATCATATTGGCCACACCGAACTTCACGGGAGTGGACCACTGGCGCTTTCCCAGCTTCGTCCAGATAGCGGCGAAGACGCCGGAGAAGATGATGATGAAGATCGGATTGAAGGACTGGACCAGGCCTGGTTTGAGTTCCGTGCCGAGGAAGTTGAGGTTCAGTCGCTGGTCCGCGTAGACCGCCAGCACTGTGAACTGGGTCTGGAAGATGGCGAAGAAGAGCACGCCGCCGATGAACATCGGGATGAACCCCAGCAGGCGGGACTTTTCCTTCGGCGTGGTCTGCGGTGAGGAGTACATCTGTGTGAGAAGAGCGACTGCGGCGACCAGGGCAATCAGCGCCATGATGTTGGACAGCCAGGCCAGCTTGATCACACCGGTGGCGATCAGTGCGACGACGGCCACGACCACCACGATGGTGCCGAGGGCCCAGGGGAGGAACTGCTTGCGTGGCAGCGGGTTCGGCACTTCATGGCCCGCCGCGCCGATGGTGGTCTTGCGCATCAGCACGTACTGGATCAGGCCGAGTGCCATGCCGATGGCCGCGAGGCCGAAGCCCCAGTGGAAGCCGCCCCAACCCCAGAGAGCATTGGTGAGCAGCGGGCCGAAGAGAGCGCCGATGTTCACACCCATGTAGAAGATGGAGAAGCCGGCGTCGCGGCGGGGGTCGGTGCGGGAGTAGAGCTGGCCGAGGACCACCTGGGCGGCGGTTTTCACGCCACCGGAGCCCAGGGCGATCAGCACCAGGCCGAGGGATAGTCCGATATGGCCGGGGAGCAGGGCCAGCGCGATATGGCCGAGCATCACGATGATGGCCGAGTAGAACAGTGTCTTCTCGGAGCCGATGAGGCGGTCCGCGATAAAAGAGGCCGCCAGGGAGCTCATGTAGACGAAGCCGCCGTAGGCGCCGACGATGGAGAGCGCGGTGGTCTGGTCCATGCCCAGGCCACCGTCAGTGACGGAGTAGTACAGGTAGAAGGCCAGGATCGACTGCATGCCGTAGAAGCTGAAACGCTCCCACATCTCCACGCCGAAGAGGTTTGCCAGCCCCCAGGGCTGACCGAAGAATTGTCTGTGCCGGTGGGCATCCGAAATATCGGTCCCTGATGGGGGACGGTGGGATTCGGGTGTCACACCGTCTTGTGTGGTGTCGGTGTTCATGCCTTAAATCATGCCGCACATCACATTGCGGAGGGAAATTGTGCCGTGCTATGGGAATGGTTTTGGGGTGATGGCACTGGCTGGTGACCTCGGGAAACGTCGGTGCAGTGAGATTTGTGGAAGGGTCCCGGAAGGTGTTGCGGCCCTTCGGGTCCGGCCGTTTATCGGCGCTCGGGTCGGTCGGGGGCGCGCATTTCCCGCCCGCCGCTGCGGGGCGGGTTGGATGCGGCGTCGATAAGCCTGTGATGGCATCCCATAACCCCCAAATGGGGTGACTGGGGGCATATTCAAGAATATCTTCAAACTATGACTAGACAGGTGTCCAGTTATCCGGCATGCTGTGCCCAGCACATAAATGTGTCCCAATGCACAGCAGGTAGGAGTTTTGAGATGAGTCTCAGCGGAAAGATTGCGGTAGTCACCGGAGCGGGTTCGGGAATGGGGTTGGCGACGGTCCAGGCCTTCGTTCGTGAGGGTGCCACGGTCTACGCCTTCGACATCTCCCAGGACAATCTCGAACGTGAACTCAGTTCCGAGTCCGCGGTGACCACCATCGCGCTGGATATCGCGGATTCCGCCGCGGTCAACGCCGCCTTCGCGCAGGTCAATCAGGCACACGGCAAGCTGGACATCCTCATCAACGCCGCCGGCGTGAACACCCCGAACCGTCAGGCCACCGAGTGGCTCGACAACATCAACCACTCCATGCTCGAGCATGCTAAAAAGGGCGAGCCCTTCGCACCGGACTTCCTCTCCGAGATCCCGGATGAGGACTTCGAGCGGGTTATGAAGATCAACGTACACGGCACCTTCTACGCCATCCGCGCCGCCGCCCCGCTGCTTAAAGCCGCTGGTGGGGGAGCTATCGTCAACTTCGCCTCGGTCGCCGGCCTGGTCGGCCTGCCGATGCCGGCCTACTACCCGGCCTCCAAGGCCGCGGTCGTCGGTATGACCCGTTCCCTCTCCGGCGAGCTGGCCCCCTTCAATATCCGTGTCAACGCCCTGGCCCCAGCGGGCATCAACACCGCCCTGCTCACCCAGTCCGGTGAGGACCACGTTCAGGCACTCCTGTCTTTGCAGCCGCTCAAGCGCCTGGCCGAGCCCGAGGAAATCGCCGAAACCCTGGTTTTCCTCGCCTCTGATGCCGGCGCCCACTACACGGGCCAGGTGCTCTCGCCCTCCGGCGGCGCCTACCTCGCCTAATTAGTACGCCTGTAACAGAATTCAGCCAGCCGAAGGAGTCTCCCAGAACATGTCCACCCAGGATTTCAACCAGTCCGCCCTCGACCGCCTCGAATCCGTCATCAAGGCCGATATTGAACGCGGTGACTATGACGGCGTGAATATCATCCTCGCCCGACACGGTGAGATCGGCCTGCAGGGCAGCTACGGTTTCGCCGAGCGTGCCACCGGCAGGCCCACTCGGCGTGATGATGTCTACCGCATCCTCTCGATGACCAAGGCCTTCACCAACACCCTGGTCTACCGCGCTCTCGGCGAGGGCAAGCTTTCGTTGTCTACCCGCGTGGTTGATCTGATCCCGGAGTTCTTCGGCACCGATCCTTTCCGCGCGGTGCGTAAGGACAAGATCAATCTGGGGCATCTGCTCACTCACCGCTCCGGTATGCCGGCTACCCCGGATCCGGGTCTGCCGGCCGCGCAGTTCAATGTGCTGGCAGATGTCATCGCGGCCCTGGGTTCGGTGGATGTGGTTAATGAGCCCGGCTCCAACCTCAACTACGCCCCCTCGATCAATCATGCGCTGATGGGGGAGATGGTCCGCCGAGCCTACGGCTACGAGCACTTCCGTGACCTGGCCCGCGAGCTCATCTTCGAGCCCCTCGGTATGAAGGACACCGCCTTCGGTCTGCCCTCGCGTAATGAAGAGCGGGCCGTTCCGCTGAAGGTTTATGTACCCGAAGATGGTTGGCTGGCGCCGGAGGACATCGAGTGCCTCAACCGCTACATCACCGAGGACGCCGAGATGCCCTGGGTCGGTGGCACCTCCACCGTCGATGACATTTTCACCTTCGCCGAGATGTTCCGCCGTGGTGGTGAGGCGGGCGGTGAGCAGCTGATCGCACCGGCCATCCTCGACGAGGCCACCACCCTCCAAACCGGAGACATGCCCAATGACCTCTACTCCGGCATCGCCGCCGCCCGCGGTTGGGAGGCACCGGGCGGGAACTTCGGTCTCGGGTTCTCGCTGTCTGGGACCGGTACCGCCCCGAACTTCTTCGGCCCCTTCACCTCCCCGCGCACCTTCGGCAACTACGGTGCCGGCTCCACTCTCTTCTGGGTCGACCCGGAACGCGACCTGACCTTCGTCTTCCTCTCCTCCGGAGTGATGGATGAGGGCGATAACGTCGCCCGTTTCCAGAAGCTCTCCACCATGGCCGTCGCCGCGGCTCTCTGACCACTGCTTATCGACGCCCCGCCAGAAAGGCTCACAGTCATGACCACCGTTTCAGCCCCCGCCGGTAAGTGCCCCTTCGCCCACGGTTTCGACGCCATGGGAGATGATTACTACCAGGACCCGGCCGTCCACTTCGCCCAGTTCCGCGATGAGACCCCGACCTTCTTTTACCCCTACCTCAACGCCTGGATGATCAACCGGCGCGAGGATGCCCTGCAGGTGCTGGGTGATTGGCAGAAGTTCTCTTCGGCCTCCAATGGTGGGCTGATCGAGGTGCCGGAACAGTTCCAGCACATCATCTCCGGTGAATTGATCTCCCGCATTCTCGTCGGTTCGGACCCGCAGGGCCATACCACCGCCCGCGGCGTCGCCCAGCTGGGTTTCCTGCAGGAGGATATGGATGCCCTGGCGCCGGAGATTGAGGCCCGCGCTCACCGCATCATCGATAAATTCGAGAATAAGGGTGCCGGTAACCTGCTCGAGGATTACTTCATTGAGCTGACCACCCAGACGCTGCTGGCGCACATGGGCCTGGATTATGAGCATGATGGACTGATCCGGCAGCTGCGTGATGATTTCTTCGCGGTGCTGGCTTCCGCCCAGGAGCCCCTGCCGGAGCCGATGCGCTCCCAGGTCTGGTCCCGCTTCACCGAGGCCAACCTTCAGTTGCAGGAGATCATCGAGTCCCGTCGCGAGTCCGATGCCCGTGACCTGATCTCGATCATGGCCTCGCAGCAGGATGAAGAAGGCAACTACATTCTCGGGGCGGACCAGATCGCCGTCCACCTTTCGGAGTTTGCCGCCGCCGGTACCGATACCACCGCTCAGGCGATGGCCAACGCGCTGCTCTTCCTGCAGCAGAACCCGGAGGCACTAGAGGATGCGCTGCTGGAGCCGGAGCTGTGGCCGCGGGTCTTCGAGGAGACCGTCCGTCGACGTCCCTCCTCCACTTTCGCCTCCCGCCGCTCGAATATCGATATCGAGCTCTCCGGAGCGCAGATCAAGAAGGGCGACATGGTCTGGATTGCGCTGGCCTCGGTGAACACCGATCCGGAGTACGTCGAAGATCCTTTCAAATTTGATATCCACCGCCCGGATCCGCAGGATCACCTGTCCTTTTCCACTGGCCGCCACAAGTGCCTGGGCAATCCACTAGCCCGCGTCCAGGGCGCCATCGGCCTGCAGGTCCTCTTCGAGCGGCTGCCCTCGGTCACCGTTGATGATCCGGCGGCGATCGACTTCGTCCGCATGGCCCTGCTGCCGGCCCGCCGTTCGCTCAATGTCCACTGGGATGTCGCCGATGTCGAGTTCTCCAAGCGCAACACCCTGCGCACCCTGAACCTCAAGATCGCCGAGCGCAAGATTGAATCCGAGGGCGTGATCTCCCTGGCTCTGGTACACCTGGATGGCGGCGAACTACCCACGTGGAAGCCGGGCGCCCACATTGACCTGCACCTCCAGGGCCCAGACGGCGAGGAGCTGGTCCGCCAGTATTCGCTGTCCTCCGATTGCGATGACCAGTCCTGCTACCGCGTGGGTATCCTCCGCGAACCCGCCGGCCGTGGTGGCTCCGCCGCCGCCCACGACACCCTCCTCGAAGGCGGCACCCTCACCGTGTCCTGGCCGCGTAACAATTTCCGCTTCGCCGAGGCCGAGCACTACCTCTTCATCGCCGGTGGCATCGGCATCACCCCGCTCCTCGCCATGATCCGGGAAGCCGAGCGTCAGGGCAAGGACTGGACGCTGCTCTACGGTGGCCGCACCCGCAGCTCCATGGCCTTCCTCCCGGAACTGGCCACCTACGGTGACCGGGTGCAGCTGGTACCCCAGGACGAACTCGGCCACCTCGACCTGGACACCGCGCTTATCGACGCCGCGCCGAACACGCTGATCTACACCTGCGGCCCGGAGGGACTGCTGCAGGCGGTGGAGGCCCAGGCGGCACACTGGCCCAAGGGCAGCCTCCGCCTTGAGCGCTTCGCCCCGAAGATCATCGAGCGCGAGGGCGATGACGAAGCCTTCGAGGTGGAGTTCGCCGGGTCTGGGAAGACGGTCACGGTCGGAGCCGGGGAGTCCATCCTCGACGCCGCCAAGCGTGAAGGCATGCCGGTGATCTCCTCCTGTGAGACCGGTACCTGCGGCACCTGTGAAACCGCAGTGCTCAGCGGAACAGTGGATCACCGAGATTCCATCCTCACCAACGATGAACAGGCCGCGAATGACACCATGATGATCTGCGTCTCCCGTGCCGGGAAGGGTTGTTCAAAGCTGGTGCTGAGCAGGTAGAAACCCCCTGCGGTGGCCAGTCATCTCAGCACCTCGGCTGGTCGCTTCAACCTCCAAGGAAGCATGCGGCGGACTTGGCGGAACTTAAGAGCGGCCAGAACTGGCCGGAACTGGTCGGGACGGCAGTCCTAGTTTTTAATGCCGGTCAAAAGACCAAACCAACTACTCAAAAACACCCCTACCAAGGAGCCCCATGAGCCCCAACCGACTCCACCGCAGCCTCTCAGTTGCTGCGCTTCTCACCGGACTGGTTACCCTCACCGCGTGCACTCAAACCGTGGCAGAGTCGCCAGAACCCTCCACCACGGTCAATTCCGCGAATGAATGGGATGAGAAGCTCATCGAGGGTCCCCATAAGCCGGAGGACCTGATCCAGTTGTCCTCCGGGACGGTATTCCTCAGCGGAATGGCAGAAAATCCCGGCGATGCTGATGGTGGAGCAGGAAGCCTCCACACGATGAACCCGGATACCGGGCAATTGACGAATATCTGGTCGCAATCCACTATCGATGTCGCGCATGACATGGGTAAGTTCGGTGAATGCCCTGGTTCCTTGGATCCCGCTGTTGCTTCGCCCCATGGTCTCGGAACCGAAACCGCCGAAGACGGTACGGAATACCTGTACGTGGTTAACCACGGTGGTCGTGAAAGCATCGAGGTATTCGAGGTCAACGGTGGAAACACCGACACCCGACTCACCTGGGTGGGATGTTCGATTCTCTCCGAGGGAAGCATGGGCAACGGAGTGGTCGCAGACCCGAGTGGTGATGGCTTTTATGTGACTAATTTCCTGGATCCGGCTGATATGGAGGGGAACTTCGAAAAGGCCTTTGCCAATGAGCCCACCGGAGAAGTTCTGCACTGGACTCCCGAATCAGGGTGGGCCACAGTTCCGGGCTCAGAAATGTCCACTCCTAATGGAATAGCAGTCTCTGAGGACGGAAAGTCACTATATGTAGCCTCCTGGGGTGGTCGAGAACTCGTTGAATTGGATATGGCCACCGGTGAGCAACTAAATTCCGTGGCGCTGGAATTCATGCCGGACAACCTTCGCTTCATGGCAGATGGTCGACTGCTGGTCACCGGTCAGGTCATTGATAGTTTCGATACATTCATGGGATATGAGTTCGGTGAACTGCAGCCCGAGGAGCGCTATGACGTATATGCCCTTTCGACGGATTCATTCACCGTTGAGCCGGTTGCTGAGGGCAACATTGCCGGATTCGGTAATCCCACCACTGCCCTTGAGGTAGGTGAGCGCATCTTTGTGGGAAGCGTCGCGGGGGACAAGATCCTCCAGCTCGAACGGTGAATGCTGCCTCGGCTTGATGCGCGGTACTTAGCCTTCTACCCGGGAGCAGTCCCTGTCTGAGAGATTTGTGATGCCGGAGATCCATCGCAGGTGACTGTGCGATGTTCGGGCGACAGTGTCAACCTACAAGAAGTCCTTGCTTTCCTTTTAGGGGAAGCGGGGACTTCTTGTGTTCCCGCGTCAGTGTCTCACCCGGATCTGAGTGACAAAGCTACTGGTCCCGTGATGTCTCAGACTATGAGGGCAGCTTAAATGTGCGGATCTTGTCACGACCCCATCGGTGATCTTTGAGATCTAGGTGATGCATGCGTCCAATAATGATGCCAACGCTCACGCCAGCCTCGCGGGCAAGTTCCTCGGCGGCATCTTTTGAATGAATCTGACTGAGAGCTTCGTGGTATTCAGGGTTCAAGAGATGAGCAGAAGCCCAGTCATTTGCGTTTTTCTCCCTGTCGTCCTTTGGTGAGGTGACGCCCTCTTCGGTGTCTATCAGGGGCGCGGAAATGTCATCATGGAGTACATGGGCGATTTCATGGAAGAGTGTGAACCAGAAGTTATCTTCCCGGTGAAAGCGATCCGTCACGCAAATGATGGGGTTGCCATTCTGCATAAAGGAAGCTCCATTCACTCGTGCTCCCGGAATATCCTTTAATGCCACGAACCCAACGCCGCACTTGGCTAACTCTCGCGAAACTTCGCTGACGAAACTATCCGGTTCCTTCAGAGTTAGGTCTCGAAGGACGGGAATCTTATCGCGGAGGAGGTCTGCGGAGAATTCGCTCAGAGAATATGCAGATTCTTGGGCAAGATTTTCTGCCAAGAGTAGCCAGGAACCAAGTGCACCGTTCTTAACGTCATATGCAGTGCTTTGCCGATAGGCAACGGAAGTCTGCTGGGCTAGAGAAATTTTCAGACCGGGCGTTGAAGCAACTCTAAACTTCTGAAATATCTCCCGAACCAGGTCTTCGGCCTTGCGCCAGCTGCCAGTGATAATTCCGGCTTTTCTCAAGGGTGCGAGACAGTCAGCGGGGAAGAGGGACTTGACGGTGGAGATGTCTTCTTGGGAAATGGTGATCTTTTTGGTTCGAGCATCAAATTTAGCTTGGTGAACCAACCAGAACTCAGCGGAAATTCCCGTCGTAAGTTCCAGCCGACAGGCAAAGTCGGGGGAAATACTGTTATGCCCGTTGATGACTCGGCTGAGGTGCTTATTTGAGCAGCCGAGCTTGGCTGCCAGTTCATGCTGACTGACAGGGTTGTCTTCGATCCATTCCTCGAGGTAGGTTCCGGGGTGGAGAAGAGGTGCTGGTCTCGTGGGCATGACGGACATCGCGATCCTCCTTTCGATTCTGGTTAGTGGGTGTCTTTAATCTCGATGATGATCACTGAAGTGGTATCGCCTAATGGGCCGGTGGGTGGAGCAAGAAGGATCCTGAGGGATCCGGTCAGATCGCCCGAAATCTTCCCGGTATCGATGCCGCCGTCGCGACCATCCAAGACGTGCCAGCGGCCGGGCCCTTGAGCACCTAGGCGGAGGAGTTCTGCAACGTTGTCATAGTTGGCGATTTCATTGAGTCTCCGGTCTCGCTTTTTGGTGGCGCTTTTGCCGAATCTTTTGGTGAAGAGCCGATCGTCCTCGAAGAGGGCACGAGTGCGTTCATCGGCATATCTGTATTCCAATTAATTACCTACTAGGTGATCATAACAGGTCAAGGGGGTAATGAATAGGGGAAAATTGAGAAAGGAACTCTTCAGGGTGGAGCGTGATGTCCTGTTTAGATTGGAGCAGGTCATCCTGATTATGTTGATTCGGCCCGGGGAAGCATGATGGTGCTTCCTAGGCTGGGGGTCGCGCCATCAGATTAACATTGCCCGAGGTTATGATGGGAATGTATTTGCTAATTATTGGCCGGAAATACCTTGATGACCCGCCCCAACCCTCAGTCAAACAACGCCAGCCACTGTCGAGCGATCGCCCGGTGTACTAATTCCTCATTGATCGTCTGGTTGCGGACATAGAGGAAGTAGAAGTTGCGATCCATGCTCATCAGCGCGGTGAGGAACTGCACCCGGCGTTCCTCGTTCCCGGCGAGTTCCGGGATGGTGGAACTGAGGCGGCGCATCATATTCAGCCACTCATCGGCCACTGCCTGGTCTTCGGCCATGGCCTGCTCCATGGATGAGAAGTCCACGGCATGTGCCAGCCACATCTCCCGCATGACTCCCAGCCATTCGATGATGGCTTCCAGCGTGTGCTCGGGGAGAGCGAAGACACCGCTGATCGGGGTGCGGATCTCCGGCTCAATCTCCCGCATTTTGGCCAGCATGATGTCCGGTTTATTGCGGAAATGCAGGTACAGGTTCGCCCGGCTGCCATTGGCTCGTCGGGCGATCTGGTTCATGCTGGTAGCGCCGTAGCCCTGCTCCTGGAAGAGTTCATAGGCGGCATCGATGAACCGCTGGCGCGTGTGCGCCGCTTTCTGGTCCTTGAGATTCACCTTTTCGCCCCCGACCTTGATCCTGCAGTGCTTTTGGTCAGGGTACTTCAGGATGGGAGAACGAGGTGGCGGGGGTATGTCTGTGATGGAGAGAAAATCATGGCAGGGAAACACAACTGACTGAACTCCGCGCGGAAGAGACGGCAGTTCAGTCAGATATGGAACGTGAGATTTCAGGAGCGGTGCTGATTAGTGCGCGGCCACCTCGGCGATCGGCTTCCGGTGGGTGATCAGCACCCCGGCGACCACCGCGACCAGGCCGAACCCGGCCGCCACGAAGTAGCCCATGGTGAAGGCCTCCGGCAGCGGCATGCCCTCCGGGGTGGAGTTGCCGGACATGATGGCGGAGAACAGGGCGACGCCGATCGAGGACATGGCGAGCGCGACCGCGACATAGACGGAGGCGGTGCCGGCACCCTTGCCGTGCGCCGCTTCAATCGCGATGACAGAAACCGCGGCGGTGAGCAGCGTGGTGTACGCGATGCCGTAGACGAAGATGCCCAGCACCATCGCCCACACCGTGGAATGGTTCAGGGCCAACCAGATGAAGGACAGTGCCATAGCCGCACCGGAGAGAATGATCGCGCCACGAGGGGAACGGCCGAGTGCCTTCGGAGCGATGCGGGTGGCGATGATCCCGGCGAAAGTCATCGCGAGGAAGACAAAGGATGCCAGCAGCGGGGTCAGCCCGAAGCCAAAGGCGATCGGCGCGCCGGGGATCTGCAGCAGCCCCATGGTGAAGTTGAACAGCAGCATGCCGCAGACCCCGAGGGTGATGAAGATGGCATAAGCCGGGCCGAGGCGTCGGCTGAAGATGTCGCTGACCGGCAGTAGCGGGCTGGGCGTCTTGGACTCCCAGATCAGCGAAGCAATGAGCAGTGCGACGCCCAGGAGAACCGTACCGATGGTCAGCGCGGAGAACACTCCCCAGACGGTGGACTGCGAAATACCGACGCACAGGGCGGTCAACCCGAGCCCCATCAGCGCCACGCCCGCGACGTCGAGACGCTCGCTCACACCGGCGAGACGCGCCTTGGCGCGGCGGTGCACGGCGTCGGAATCGAAGCCCCATCGGTAGAACCCGATCGCACTGATCACGGTGAGAGCCGCTCCAACCCAGAACGCATCGCGCCAGGTGCCGCCGATGGCGAGCAGCGCGCCACCGAGGGCGAAGCCGAAGAAGACGCCCACGGCCTGCCCGCCGGCAATGATGGCAACTGCTTTGCGACGGTCGCCCGGGCTGAGGCGGTCTGCCATGATACCCACGCACAGTGCCTGGCCCGCCATGATGCCGGTCAGTGCCCGACCAATCATGAGGATGGCGAAGCTCGGCGCGAGGGCGGAGATGAGGTAACCGGCGGTAATACCGACCAGGCTGAGATACATCAGCCGACGGTGGCCGAACACATCACCGGCCTTCGCCAGAATTGGGATGGTGGCGGCCCCGAAGAGGGTGGTGCTCAGGAGTGCCCACGCGGTCTGGCCAGGTGTGAGGCTCAGTGACTCTCCCATCGATGCATAGAGCGGGATCGCCATCATCGTGCCGATCTCATTGAGCATCTGGAGCAGGGAGAAGGTCAATGCCATGGAGAGTCCGGCATTGCGCCAGTTGAGGATCGCGCCGGGCTTCGCTGGGGTGGCGCCCCGGGTCGGGGCGGTGGGGTGAGTCGTCGTCTGGACCATAATTCCTCGCAGATTTAAGGGAGTGACTCAGCTGCCACTCATGGGAGAATTATGATCTAGTTCACCAATATGGACAAGTGTCCAGTGAAAATAATTTTGAGCGGGTGTGGGATTTCTGGACATGTGTCCAGTTTTCGCAGTTCAGGCCATGCTCATCTCTTTTGGAGGGTGGGGTGGTGAGAAGCGCAGAGTGCCCCCGCGCACTGGTGGAAATTGTGCGCGGGGGCTGGATCCGAGACTGATTAACCGCAGTTGAATGCGGGTGGGCGGAGTTTAGCTGGAGCCGAAGGAACTGCCGCCAGCCTTGATCGGCTTCTCGATCGGGTTGGGATCTTCGTCCTTGGGATCTTCCACTGCCTTGGCCTTGGCGGTGATGTTTGTGCCGGTGGGTTCGGTGGTGCCGTCGGGGTAGGTGACGGTCAGGTTGATCTGGACTGCTCCGTCGGCATCTGCCGGGGCGGTGGCGGTGAGTTCGCCTGCGGTGGTGACCTGGAAAGTCCAGCCTGCGGTGATCAGTGCCGCGTTGTCGGCAAGGGTGATGGTGGTGCCTTCGGGAAGGGTGGTTTCCTTCGGGGTGATGGTGACGGATTTACCGCCGGTGAGGGTAGCGGCAGCGTAGGTCACGTCGTGAAGCTCAGCGTCGAGTGGTTTTGCTTCCACGGATACGATCGCGGAGGAGGACTCGGAAGTGCCATCGGAATAGGTGACCAGAATGGGTAGGGTCACCTCGCCTTCAGCGTCTTCAGGGGCAGCGATGGTGAGTGTGCCGTCTTGAGCCATGTCAAGGGTCCATCCGGCTGTGCGAAGGTTGCCCAGTTCGGGGAGGTTTACCAGTGAAATCTTGATATCTTCGGGCAGATTCGTCGCTAATGGCTGAGTAATTGTGGTCTCGCCAGGAGCTATTTTCATGGCCGGATATTCAACGGAGTAGGAGTCATTCTGGGGTGGGATGTAGGTAAGCTTCGCCGTGATGATCTCTGCGGATCCATCCGGATAGATAACGGTGATGCGAGGCGTGATCGTGGTGCCGGTGGGTGGAACCGTTATGTTGGAAAAGCTCCAGTCGGTGAATGCGAGGGATCCGTCACCGCTTTCGCTGAGTGCAACATAGAGGCCCTTTTCCACGCCGTAATTGGCGTCAGTGTGGTCTGTGAGGAGGAACTTGGTGCCAGCGGGTAGTCCGGTAGCGGAGTATAGATATGCCGAGTTGATAATCCGGCTGTGGCCCACAACGTCTTTGTAGTAAGGCTCATACTGCTCCGCCATCGTCTGCTCAGCGGCGATGACCGTCGGGGAAACCACTGCAGCGGTCGCGATTGCGCCGCCGCTTACTGCTGCGGCTGTTAGCAGTGACAGCATCTTCTTAGAAATCACGAGAGGAAGGCTCCTTGGTAAAGGGTCAAGCAGGAATCCACACAGGGAATATGTGCGACAGCTGTTAATGGTATTGCTTAGGCCTGACATGAAAATGAGTTAGGGTGAACAACTATTCGAATCACAAGCTCAACAGATCAAATACAACTCCATAATCTGCCCGCCACGAACTAGGTTGGGCAGTGTGAAATCCCGAGTGACATCCAGCGATATTTCAGCAGCGGTCCCTGACGGACAATTCCCTGACCCCGCCATCAACGAGGCTCACCGGTCTGCGCTGCGCTCCATCGCCCGGGTGGTGGAAGAGACCGTTGAACCCACCCCTCCGGCGCAGGCTCTGGCACAGATCAAGGCACAGCTCGACAAGGGCCCCGCCCTGGCGCTCACCGGTGCGGGTGTCTCCACTGATTCCGGGATCCCGGATTATCGGAGTCCGCACGGACGGCTGACCCAGCACCGTCCCATGACCTACCAGGAGTTCCTGCATGACCCGGCGGCGTCGCAACGCTACTGGGCCCGTGCCTTCGTGGGGTGGCGCCGGATGACGGGGATGAAACCGAACCGAACGCACTTCGCCCTCGTCGAGCTGGAGAAAGCTGGTTTTATCAACGGTGTGGTCACCCAGAATGTCGATGGCCTGCACCGCGATGCCGGCACGAAGAATGTCGTCCATCTGCACGGGGACATGCAGTCGGTGGTGTGCCTGGATTGTGGCACTTCAGAGGATCGTCGGCATTTCGATGAACGTCTCAGTATCGCCAACCCGCATTATCTGGCGAGCATCGAGCTCAGGCCGCAGATGATCAACCCGGATGGCGATGTCAGCTTGGCCGATGTCGACATCGCCCGCTTCCGGATGATTCCTTGTCTGAACTGTGGCTCCTTGAGGCTCAAGCCAGATGTGGTCTACTTCGGTGAGAATGTGCCGCCGGCGCGTAAGGAAGCCACGGAGCAGCTGCTCAATGACGCTGCGTCCGTCCTCGTCGCGGGTTCTTCGCTGGCCGTGATGAGTGGTTATCGGATCGTCTTGGACGCGCTCAAGCAGGGCAAGCCGGTCGCGGTGATCAATGGCGGTCCAGGTCGGGCGGACCAGAAGGTGGACACGCTGTGGCGGACCCGCGTCGCCCCGGCCTTCGATGAGCTTCTCGACGCCCTGGACCTGTAGCGCTCCCGAATGCCGGGGCGGGGCGTCGATAAGCATTCCCCGCAGCGCTAATGAAACAGCGTGCTTCGGCTCAGTTGCACCCACCGGATCAGCGCGCAGAGTACCGCGAAACCAGCCAGGATCAGCAGCGGGAGAGAGGCTCCCAGCGTGGGGAGAATTGCTTCGAGTAGCACTGGAAGGCCAAATCCGAGGTAGGCGACCACATAGAAAATGCCGATGGCGGACCCGCGTCGACTGGGTGGGCTGAGTGTGCCGATATCGCTCAACCCCTGTTGCAGGCACAGGCCATAGGCGGTGCCCAAGAGGATGGAACCTGCGAAGAACACCCACAGTGGGGGAGCGGCCCCACCGAAACTGGCCAGAGCCATTCCGGCGGCGGCACAGAGGGCGCCTGCGATTCCGGCCCCTGGCCCCCAGTTGTAGCGGCGGCCCAGCATCTGGACCCCCAGCCCGGAGCTGAAGGTGAAGATGGCGGCGATGCCCGGCAGCAGGAGTCCGGAGCTGAAGTGTCCGGCCACCCGGCTGGCCAGGACCACGAAGGCGGTGGTAGCCGTGCTGAACACCCACAGTCCCACCGGTAGGGCAGCGAGCAGGGCCCGCCCGAGGCTACGGGGCGTCGGGGTTTTTCCGCCAGCGTCACCCGTTGCGGGTGCCGGGGTGCCGCTTATCGACGCCGCGTCTCCCAGCATCCCGGCTAGGGCCACGGTGGCCAGGGAGAACAGAGTACTGAGTGCAAAGGGGAACCACAGTGAGATGCCGGGTGGCAATAGGAAAGCCAGCAGCCCGGAGGCGATCGGACCACCGGCGAAACCAAGGGAGAGGAAGATCCCGGCCAGGGTGGAACCGCCGGGCCCGCGGAGTTGTCCGGCCCAGGCGGTCCCGGCGCTCATGGCCAGACCGACTCCGAGCCCGACCAGGAACCGACCCGTCATGAGACCGGCCCCACTGTGCCACAGCATCAGGCTGAGATTGCCCAGGGCGGCGATCACTCCGCCACTCAGCACCACCGGGCGGGCACCGATCCGATCAGACAGCAGCCCGCCACCGAGCAAGCAGGGCAGGAGTCCCAGTGCGTAGATTCCGTAGGCGCCGTTGAGTAGCACGCTGGAGAGGTGTTGTTGTTCCCGGAGGACCCCGAGCATGGAGGCAAAGTGATTTGCCGCCCATCCGGAGCTCAATAACAACAGGGCGATTGCGATGAAGACTCGCTGTGGGGAACTCCGCAGGGCCATATCCGCCTCTTAGCTCAGTGATCAACAGGACACGTATACCGGGAAACTCTAGGGCCTTTAGAACGCTGGGGCAGGAACATCGCCGGGTCCCGTTTAATCCACCTGTGCCAGTTCTGCCCGGATGATCGCCCGCACCCGCGCGTCCTGGGGGAGGTCGGCATGCAGGATCACCGCCCGGGGATGATGATCCTGGATCCAGATATTCCGGACCGGATTATCGTCCGATGAATCTTCAGCGGGGTAGAGGAAGCAGGTTTCCGGCGGTTGGATCACGGTGTCACCCCGGGTGGCGATGCAGGTGTAGCTCACCCCGGGTTCCAGATCACCGCCCTCATTGATCGCCTCGATGGTGGGGTGTCCGGCCACCTGCTCGAAACCGGATTCCCCGAACCAGCTGCTGACCAGGGAGTTCATGATGCTCTCCGCCATGGAGGTGCGCACCAGCGGGCTGACGATGCCACCCAGGGTCGTGCCGTGGTTCGGTGCTGCCAGGCACACCAGATGGCGTACCTTCGGGGCCCCTCCCAGCAACCGCATCCAGTAGCGGGAGAGGGTGCCGCCCTGGGAATGGCCCACCAGAATAATCTTCGAAGCGCCCGTGACCTGCATGACGACATCGATATAGGCGCTGATCTGGGAGGCGGATTCCGCAATGGAATCGGTGGCCCGGTGGCCGAAATCCGGGGCGAAGACCGCGTAGCCTTCGGCCCGGAGGTCCGCCCCCAGCTCGGTCCAGTCACCTTTGGTGGTGCCGGTGCCATGGATGCAGATCACCGGATAGGGATGGCTTTCCGAGGGTCGCGCCCGCCAGTCGTCCTCGAAGATTCCCTTTGCGCGGATCCGCGCCAGAATCGGCAGCGAGATGGTGGCTGGACTGGCATCCAGCTCATCATCGGGGTCGTTGTCGACGTAGGCCACCACTTCCCGGGCCACCTCTGCGGCTTCCGGGGATCGTCGGCGTCCGCCGCCGGGCAGGATCACCGGGTTGTCGGGGTCGTCGGCCAGCGCGGAGGTGGATTCGATGTCTTCTGGGGCGTGGTGGGGTTTGGGGAGCAGCTTGCCCAGTCTTTCGGAGAGTTCCTGGAGCAGGTCATTCGCTCGCTCCTGTGGCATCTTCAGATCCTTCACTTCAGCTGGGGCACCTTTTAACGGCCAGTCTAGAGATCCCGGCGCTAGGCTGGGGCGCACAAGCCAAGGGATATTTAAGGGGGAGACATCGGATGACTGAACCGAAGCTCACGCAGGTGGAGACCGTCGCCGCGGCCGTCGAGAAGCTCGTGGAGCTCTACGAGGAGTCCGCTCAGTTGGCCCGGGAGGTGCTCAAGAACGGCAATTACGAGGACTACCGGGGGGTGGTCTATCCCAAGGTCGTGGTGGACGTGCTGGAATGGCGTCCGATCTCACGTTCCGAACCCTTCGGCTACGTCAACGAAGCGGGACGTTACTCAGCCACCCTCTCCAAGCCGCATCTGACCCGAGATTACCTCACTGAGCAGCTGGAACGTCTCACCGGAAACTATCCCTGCAAGATCTATGTCGGTCCTTCCGAAACCCGGATTCCGCCGGAGTACCTCCACGATGTCCAGGGTATGACCGAGGCCCGTCGCGCCGGGGACACCGCGGACGCCATTCCGCGCCCGACCCTGGATGAGGTGCATGATGCGATCGTCGATGGCGAATGGGACGCTTTCCACGGGGCGGAGAAGCCGCTGTTCCACTTCGGTCCGCAGCGTTTCGATATCGCCTGCGCCCGCATCCAGCACTACACCGGCATCGATGTGGACACGATGCAGCGCTTCATCCTCTTCACCAACTACGCCATGCACACCACGGAGTTCGTGCGGTTCGGGCTGCGCGAACTGCGCGAAGCGGACTCCCGGTACACCGCGCTGATCCTGCCGAACGGGCAGAAGATCACCACTGCTGAGGCCACCGCGATCGATCTGGACCAGCTCAACCTCGATTCCCGTTTCCAGATGCCGCGTTATGACCTCTGCACCGAAGACGGCTACGGCATCACCATGATCAACATCGGCGTCGGACCCTCGAACGCCAAGACCATCACCGATTGCCTCGCGGTGCTGCGCCCCGAAGCCTGGATCATGATCGGCCACTGCGCCGGCCTTGACGGGCGCATGCGCATCGGCGATCTCATCCTCGGCAACGCCTACCAGCGCCAGGACCGGATTCTCGATGGCCGCATCAACCCCGACATCCCGATCCCCGCGGTACCGGAGATCCAGCGTGCCCTGGAGGCCAGCGTCCATGAGATCTACGGCGGCGACAAATCGCTGATGCGCACCGGCACTGTCCTATCCACCGGCGACCGGAACTGGGAATGGCATACCCCGAAGGCCCTGTGGGAGCTGTTCAAGGGTTCGACCGCTGCCGCCGTGGACATGGAATCCTGCGCCCTGGCCGCGAACGGCTACCGCTACCGCATTCCCTACGGCACCTTGCTCAGCGTCTCCGATCTGCCACTTCACGCGGTGCCGAAGCTGCCCGCCCAGGCGCAGGCCTTCTATTCCAACTCCAAGGAGGCGCACGTCATGTGCGCGGTGCGCGCGGTGGAATCCCTGGCCAGCGACCCCGAGCGGCTGCGTACCCGCAAGCTGCGCCGCGCGATGGGCGAGGTGCCTTTCCGGTAGGCGCGGCGCTGGCCGGTGCTTATCGACGCCGCGATCCGGGCGCAGCACTGCGGCCTGGAGCTGGCAGACCCTCCTCACCTGGCACTTTATGGTGATATGTCGATTCGATCGACATATGCCCTGGGATCCAGGCCCCAACCCGCACTGGTACGGCCGTGCCAGTGGGGCGCGGCGTCGATAAGCGGGGGAGCTCTCGCCTGCCTGTTCGCTTGAATGAGGAAACCTCAGTGCGGTGTGTCCGTGCCTGTGGCAATATCCGGGGCAACACCCCAAACCCGCTTCCGTCGAGGAGTCCTTCATGCACGCAGCCGCGTCACCGGCCGAGAACGCCACCCCAGCCCGCCTCATTCATCCGCAGCCTCCGGTTGCGGTGATCCACAGCGGGTTCACCTCCCTGAGCGGTGGCGGTGAGCTGGTGCTTTCGGTGTCGGCAACGGGGCACGGTGCCCAGGCGACCTGGTTCCCCGGCTCGGAAGTGGTGGCCGCCCGCGGGCACATCATCGATGCCTTCCTCGATCTGTGGCAGCAGCATCGGGATACCGGGCTACTCCTTTATATCTCAGACAGCACCGTGCGGGGGCTCCTCAAGGAACAGTTGGATTCCTTCCCGGGCCTGGTGATTCGTGAGGTCATCGCCGGCGAGCGACTCCGGGATACCTGGGATCGGTGTCTCAGCGCCCACCGTGCCGAGGAGCTTTCCCGGGAGCCCGCCCCGGTGGAGAAGCAGCGCCCACCGCTGATGGTGGTCGCCACGGATGCTTCCCGGCAGAAACGTGGGAAATCCACCGGGATCGCTGCGGTGGGTTCGGATGGCCGGGTGCGCATGGGAAGCATGGAGGCACTATCGATTCTCGCCGGAGAGTTTTCCGCCGTGGAGATGGCCCTGAAGAGCTGGGGCCGTGCGGCTGACTGTCTCTGGATTCTCACCGATTCCCAGGCGGTGAGTCATTTCCTCAACGCCCGCATCGGAAGTGGGTGCCGTAAGGGGATGGCCTCCCAGGACGGCTGTCTGCGCAAAATCCGGGAGCTGGAACGGCAGGGGATCGAGGTGCGCATCAGCTGGGTGCGTGGCCATGATGAGCACCTGCTCAATACCTACGCTGACCGGGCGGCGGTCGCTGCGCGACGCTGTGCGGAATTCAAGCTGGCCAATCGCGCGGAGTTCGCTGAGCGCCTGCGAGCGGAACTGCAGGAAGTGCTTCTAGGCGTCCCGGTGGAACAGCTGCGCACCCATCGGATCAGTGCCGGCGAGACCGCGGTGACCGGGGTGCGCTGACGGCACCGGGACGACCTCCCCGGGGGGATCAGGCACCGGTACCAGCAGGAATGAAGTGCAGGTGGAGATGGTTGCCACTGTTGTATGCCTTTGCTCCGAAATACGTTAGGAAACCCAGTTTTGTCTGTGCCGTTGAATATTCTTGATCTGGTTTCCATCTCTGAGGGCTCCACTGCCCGAGAGGCCATTGCCGCCTCGATGGAATCCGCCACGCTCGCTGATCAGCTGGGTTATCGCCGCCTCTGGTTCGCGGAACACCACAACACCCCGAATCTTGCGTCCAGTGCCACGTCTCTGTTGATCTCACAGGCGGCTTCGGTGACTGAGCAGATCCGGCTGGGTTCCGGCGGGGTGATGCTGCCCAACCATGCTCCCTTGATGGTGGCTGAGCAGTACGGCACCCTGGCCAATATGCATGGGGGCCGGATTGACCTGGGTCTGGGACGGGCGCCGGGAACGGATCGGATGACCGCTCAGGCACTGAGCCGTTCCTCGGCTGAGCCGCAGGCCTTTGCCCAGAGCATCTATGACCTGCAGGGATGGTTCGGCGAGACCGGCACCGCCAATAGCTCCCCGATCATTTCGGCTGCCTCGGCTGGCACCGGGGTTCCCATCTGGGTGCTCGGCTCCACCGTCAATGGTGCCTCGATTGCCGGTCAGTTGGGGCTGCCCTTCTCTGTGGCCTCGCATTTCGCGCCTGATCAGATTGATGAGGCCATCGTGGTATACCGGGATTCCTTCACCACGGAGATGCCCACCGCGCAGATCGACAAACCCTATGTGATGGCCGGGATCAACGTCATGGTCGCTGATACCGATGCGGAGGCGGAGCGGGAGTTCACCACCATCGAGCAGATGTTCCTTGATATCCAACAGGGCCAGTCCCGCAAGATCCAGCCACCGGTGGATCCGAGCACTCTCTTGGGGAACAGCAACCCGGATCAGTCCATGCTGCGGATCAAGGCGGTGGGTTCCCCACAGACCGTGAAGACACAGCTGTCGGAGTTCGTGGAGCGTACCGGTGCCGATGAGCTCATCACCGTCACCTACGCCTTTGACCCGGCTGTCCGGAACCGATCGCTGCAGTTGCTGGCGGAGACCTGGTTCTGACCTCAGGATCCTGGACCGGGTTAGCCTGCGCGACTACTCCACGGACTCTTTGGTTGGCCGGTGAGGGTGCTGATCTGTCACCGTTAAAAAGGCTCCTAGCAGCATGAATCGCTCAGATGGTCAACCGGAACGGTTGTCCGTCCCCTGGATCTATGATTGAATTAAGCGAGAAAGTGTGTCTTAGATCACGGGGATGGGAGTCAGGGTGATCGCCAATCCGTACATCGAATCCTTCCTGGAACTAACCGAGAAAGTTCAGGACGCCGGTCTGATGCGGCGGCGCTACGACTTCTACCTCCCGAGAATCCTCTTCTGGACGCTGTCGATCGTGGCCACGCTGGTTGGCGTGGTAATGGTGGGGGAGAGTTGGTACCAACTGATTCTCGCGGCATTCCTGGGGCTGGCGATGTCCCAGCTCGGCTTCCTCAGCCACGAGGCCACCCACCAGGAGATCTTCCAGTCCCGGCGGTGGAATGAGTGGACCGCGCGGGTGGTCGCTGGCCTGTTCATCGGGCTGAGCTACGGCTGGTGGGCGGATAAACATGGTCGGCATCATGCGAATCCCAATAAAGAGCGCACTGATCCAGACGTGGGTTCCGGAGCATTCGCCATGACCCCGGACAACGCTGACCGCCGCACCGGACTGGGTGCCAAACTCGCCCGCTATCAGGGATACTACTTCTTACCGTTGCTGCCCTTCGAGGGATTCTCCCTCCACTTCGACTCCGTACGGACCCTGCTCAAGGCTGAGCGGGTGAAACACCGGTGGATCGAGATCCTCTTGGTCGGATTCCGGCTGATCGGCCTCCCGGTGTTTCTGTTCCTCCTGCTTCCCTTCTGGCTCGCCCTCGCCTTCATTTTTGTCCAGGTGCTGGTGTTCGGCTTTTTACTCGGCGGGGCCTTCGCGGCCAATCACATCGGCATGCCGAGCGTCCCGCACGACATCAAGCTCGACTTTCTGCGTCGGCAGGTGCATATGTCCCGCAATATCCGTGGTGGCCGGGTGGTGAACTTTTTCATGGGCGGTCTGCAGTATCAGATCGAGCACCACCTATTTCCCAAGGTTCCTCGACCGCATCTGCCGATGTTGCAGAAGATGGTCCGGGAACATTGCGCCCGTCATGGCGTCACCTATACCGAGACCACCTTGTTCGGGGCCTTCGCCATCATCATCGCCTATCTCAATCAGGTGGGTCTGAAGAACCGTGACCCCTACACCTGCCCACTGGTCCGCCAATATCGGGGTTGAACCTTCCTGAGCCGAACTGAAATAGCCGGACATACCGAGGATGAGAGCGACATGAAAGTAACCGTCAACCACGATTCCTGCGTTGCCTCAGGTAATTGCGGGTACCTTGCCCCGGAGGTTTTCCGGAATCTGGATGAACACGATGGTTTTGTCAGTCTGCTGAATAAAAATCCGCCGGAATCAGAATGGCCGGCGGTCCGGAAAGCCGAGCGGCTCTGCCCTTCCGGAACGATCTTTATCACTGATGATGCTCCTCAGGATCCCACTGACCCGCCGCATTAAACGCCCCTGCCGGCATCAGTGGCCTACTGACGCAGGCGCCCGCGCAGTGTCTTTTCTGATCGCTCCCACTTGTTTGAGGAGATGCCATCATGACCATCCCGCAAGACTCCACCCCGGACCCGTCCCGGCTACCGCGGGATGCGGTCTCCGGGGAGGAGGGAGCCAGTCACCTCGACGCCACAACCGGTGCCACCCCGCACCTCCCCGATGAATCCACGGTCCGGGAGAAGCATGCAAGCAGCTCGGCGGCGGCAGTTCCGTGGTCGGACACTTTGGGGCAGGCCGCCTCCCGCTGCGCCCAGATCCTGCTCATCGCTGCGGTGTCGGTGGGGGTGGTGTGGCTCCTGGTCCGGGTATCGGTGGTGGTCATCGCCACGCTGCTGGCGCTGATTCTGGCCTCGGCGGTCTACCCCCTGGTGAGATGGTTGGTGGATAAGAAGTGGTCCCGATTGCTGGCGACGATCGCCGCCTTCCTGGGAATCCTGGCGCTGCTCAGTGGGCTGGTCACGGGCATCGTCTTCGCGGTCCGCAGTGAATGGGATGAATTATCCTCATCCGCGGTGGCGGGTTGGCAGGAACTGCAGGATTTCATCATGGACAGCCCGCTGCCCGTTGATACCGCCGCCATCGACACCGCATTGCAGCGGGCCACCGAATTTCTCACCAGTGGCGCTTTCATCGGCAGCGCGCTGACCGGGATCAGCGCTGCGACGGAGGTCATCACTGGCCTGGTGCTCATGATCGTCATCTTGTTCTTCTTCTTGAAGGACGGGCCGAAGATATGGAATTTCACGTTGAGGTGGTTTCATGGCGGAACGCGTGCCAAAGTAGCTGAATCCGGGGACCGAACCATCCAGACCCTCGGCGGTTACGTTCGTGGCACCGCGATCATCGCGGCCGTCGATGCCCTGTTCATCGGGATTCCGCTGGCCTTGCTCGGGGTTCCGCTGGCACTGCCCCTGGCGGCCATCGTATTCGTCGGGGGATTTCTCCCGATCGTGGGTGCCACGGTCGCCGGAATCCTGGCTGCGCTGGTGGCTCTGGTGACCAATGGTCTGGTGATCGCGCTCATCGTGGTCGCCATCGTCATTGCGGTCAACCAGCTTGAGGGCGATCTGCTCCAGCCCGTGGTGATGGGCAGGACGCTGAGTCTGCACGCCATTATCGTGCTGCTGGCCTTGGCGGTGGGAACCATCGTGGGTGGATTCTTCGGGGCGGTGCTCGCCGTTCCCTTGGCAGCGGTGGCGTGGTCGGTGATCCAGGTGTGGAATGACACGTATCAGGTGGGTACGGATCCGGTACTGGGGGAGGACCCGCTAGATCCCAAAGACCGGGTGGATGCGAAGTCGAGTATGGCCGAGCGGTGGAAGTACCAGCAGATGCGTTATCAGCGGAGATTCACCAGGAAGCGCCCCATGAAAAATGAGGCCGCTGAAATGGAAACAGAGGTCGGCGGACGGCAGGATTCAACGCCGGAGTAACCACGCTGTGTTTTCCGGATGTCTTCAATCGAGGGGGTTGAAGAAAGTACATAGCGAAGTTCCAATCCAGGGAGCTGTGTTCGGTGCGTCGTTGCTGAAATACCTGAGAAAATTCGCATTCGCAGACCATGCCAACAGCCGCACAACTTCATAGTGAAGCGCCACGTTTGGTCGGGATGAATTCATCGTTTAATCAGAGCACCGTTATCAAGAAACGCTATTTACCGCATGGAGAACATCATAAGTCTCCTGAAAACCCGGCACTTTTCCGCCAAAACTCTATTCGGTGATTAGCCTTGTCTCGAGTACATGCAATGCCCACTCCGCTGGTAGGGCCTGCGAGAACTTCAGCTCATCGAGTGCGTCCTCGTTGACCTCGGGCAGGGGGCGATCACTTATAGACAGTCTCCTGGCAAGGTTCACGCGTTCGCGCACCGCGGATTCCGGAACTCCGTGATGGATGAAGATCCGGTCATGGCGGATGCGTTGGCGTTGTGGCGCGAGTTCCTCCCCGAGACACGGGCCGAGGTCGGCGACGAGCTGCTGGTTGGCTACCGTCCCCGCCCACGTCCACAGCTGCCCGTGGGAGGTCTCGTTCGAGCTGGGCGCATACAGGAACCCACCCGAAGGTGTGAGTGCTGCGTACTCCTCGCGGAGATGCCCCAACACTTCTGCCGCGCGTCTGGTCACAGCAACCCCTGCTGGATTCTCACCACGCAGCACCGCGAGCATTCCGGCGGTGACCTCGGGTCCAAAACCTCGGGAGGTTGATCCCCACCTAGTGACCGCCCCGGTGTCGGTCTTCTCTACCAACAGGCGTCGACGCCGCCAGTCGATCGAGGTGACTTTCCAATACCTTCCCGCCAAGGACATGGTCATTGGTGCCGATGGACCGGAAGCCTTTGATGAAGAAGCAGAGAGCATAGTGCGCAGCTCGACGGTACCGATGTCATAGCGGCCGTCGGTAACGGTGAACACTGGCGGGGTGGTGAAGGCAGAGAGCAGCTCCATGAAGTGGCGGCGCCCGAAAGCCTTCTCTGCCTCGACCCCGATGAATGCCTGGCCGCCGTCGGTTTCCAACATGCCTGAGGAGATGAGGTGCTGGAGGATTTCGGCCGGGTCGATCCCGAGAATTTCCTCAGTCATTAGGGGGGTGGCGGCCCAAAGTCGCCGCCAGGTGCCCAGGTTGATAGTGCCATTACTCAGGGCAGCCGCTAGAAACTGCTGCGCTGCCAGGTGCATAGGCAGCGGCGGGGGAGTGACCTGTTCGACGAACCCATCTGACCAGGCCTGTAACAAGCCAAGGGTGTGGATGATACCGTCCTCGTCGTCAATGGTGATCAGCAGGCAGTTGCGCAAGGATCCCGCACGCCGCCCGGTGCGCCCGAGTCGCTGCAGGAAGGACGACACGGTACCAGGGGTGCCGATCTGGATGACCCGGTCAAGATCTCCGACGTCGATACCCAGTTCAAGGGTGGAGGTGGCCACGATGATGCAGTCACGGTCGTTGGCGAAGGCATCCTCAGCTCGTCGTCTCTCATCGGCCGACAGCGATGAGTGGGACAGATACACCTGGGTCCCACGCTCGTGGAGTGCGGCCCCGAGTTCCTCCGCCATGCGACGCGAATCCACGAAGACCAGGCGCTTTTCCCCCTGGTGGAGCTTGGACAGCAACAGGGCGGCCGACGATACACCGCTGACATAGTCGAGGGTGATATCCGCCTGGGCCACAATCCCCGGCTCAATATCTGGCGCCAGGATGTGGCCCGGGCGATCGTGCCGGCCACCCTGGAGCCAGGACAACAGCGACTCTGGGTTGCCCACAGTCGCGGACATTCCTATCCGCTGCAGCGGGTGGCCGGTGAGCTCCTCCAGCCTGGAAAGTACCGCGGACAAGTGCCATCCTCGGTCATCACCGGCGAACGCGTGGACCTCGTCGATGATCACAGCGTTGACCCCACCGAGAAATTCGGCGGCATTGACCCCACGGCTGACCATCATGGCCTCGAGAGACTCTGGGGTGGTCAGTAGGATGTCCGGCGGGTCGGTGATGATGCGCTTTCGCGAGGACTGCCCGACGTCGCCGTGCCAGACTGCCACGCGTCGCCCGAGCCAGGCAGCGTACTCGCTCAGTCGAGGTTCGAGGTTATTGAGCAGTGCCTTGATAGGGCAGAGGTAGAGGACCGAGACCCCCGCCCACTCCTCGGAAGCCATTCTGGACAGGATCGGGAAGACGGCGGCCTCTGTCTTGCCGCCAGCCGTGGGTGCCAACAGGATCGCATCTTCCCCCGCTGCTAGCGGGGCGGCGGCCTGTTCTTGGAGGGGACGCAGCCCCGGCCACCGCAGCGTAGAGGCGATGTAGTGGATGATCACCGGGTGCAGGGCATCGAGGCCGGAGTTACTCACAGCCCAATGTCATCCGGGTTGGTCACCACGCCATGGGCGGCTGCCCGTTCACTCTCGGACATACTGGTTTCGGGGATGGAGACGGTGTAGTCGGTTCGGGGATCGAAGGCGTGGTGCAGCTCGATCCTGTCGAGGACGTCGATCAGGGTGCGCAGGAATTGACGAGGGGCGACACCCACCCTGCCTCCAAGCACACCGGCGACGGCATCGGCGAGGTCAGCGACGAACTCATCGTCGGCGCTCGCCAGAATCCGCTCGCCTGCGGAGGATCCAGCGACGTAGAGGTCCCGGACCTTGATGCCGACCTCAATGAGTCGGTCGCGGGTGAAGCCCTGCAGCCGGATCTGCGGTAGGCGGGGATTGTCCCACTTCGGGTCCCCGGAAAAGTCGACCCGCAATCGGGAATCCAGTGGCGGGAGACGGCGTACACCCTGGTTGCCCTCGAAGAAGGCGGTAGTGCCGGTGATGAGCAGGTACAAGCCGGGGTAGTGGCCGGCGTCGATCTCATCGATCCACTGGCGTAATGCGTTGAGGGCTTTCTCGCGGGAATCGGTGCGCATGCGCTGCAGGGTCTCTACCTCGTCGAGGACGAGGACCAAGCCGGAATGCCCCGAACCGCGGAGGATCTCCACCAACCCCCGCAGGAAACCCATGGCGGTGAAATGATCGAGATCGCTTTTGACCCCGGCCCTGCGCTTGATAGAGGCAGCGACGGAGGGCTGACCACCGAGCCAAGCAGCCAGACCATCGGCGGTGGTGACATCATCCTCAAGAATGGACTGCCGGTAGGAGCGCAACGCCAGCGGGAATACTGGCGCCGTCGCGGCGACGGCGGCCAGCCGTTGCTCGACGATGGAGTCTGCCACCTCATTCGAACCGTGCGAATCCTTCTCCACCTGGTAGAGCCAGGTGTCGAGGACCATGCGGAACCCACCGGATCCGAAGGCCGCGGTGCGTAGGCTCTCAGTAGCCCGACGGTAGACGGTCTCCAGTTTGTGCAACGGGGTCTCCAGCTCGGAGATCTGGACTTCGGCGACCGCGAAGTTCTTGCCTAGGGCGTGCTGTTGAATCCACCGTGAGGCGAAAGTCTTGCCCGATCCATATTCACCGCGGATCGCTTTGAACACCGCTGCACCGCTAGCGACCTTGTCCAGTTCTTCGGCGATGACCGGTTCGAGCTGGTTTAGGCCTACTGCCAACTGATCAAGCCCGGAGGCGGGAACTGTCCCTCGGCGGAGGGCGTCGATGATCGCTGTGCGGCGAGCTGGCGAGACCTCGGGCATGGTTTTAGGAATCCTTTACATCGAATTGCTCGGTCAGCAGGTTCCGGTTGAGCACGAGGTCTGCATCCTGCTGTTCGAGTACCTGGACCCCGTCCACATTGAGGATACGGAGCAATGTGGAAATGACCCCGCGCAGCTGGATGGGGCCGAGCTGCCACGTCTCTCGGAGGGTTGCCACCGGTAGACGTCCGCTGTTGGTAGCGATCTGACGAATTAGGTCGGCGACCTCTCCCCGGGAGCGACCATCCACCGGATAGGACGTGGTCTGGGTCTTGAAGAGCGCATTGGTCTCCAAGTCCGGGAAGATACCAGTATTCCGCGTGAGAGTGGTGGCAGGGTCATCGAATAGTGTGGGGGCATCGTCAACGCGTTTCTTCTTGGCGGGTGAGGGTTTGGACACTGGCATGGGAGCCTGCCCATCCCCGGAACGAAGATCCCACCAGGCGGGGTAGCGGGTAGACGCACCGCCGGTGGTCAGCGGGAACCCAGGCAACCGATCCGCCAGCGTAGCCACTGAGCCAGTCAGGATGGTCACGGGGATGGCGACCTCGGCGAGGCTGAGGCCGCCGTGATATCCGGCCTTCCGAGAGGTGTACCGGATGCCCTCATCGACCGCGAGGATCGCCTCATGGGAATCGTTGCGTACTCGGGAACCGGAGACCACCGTCTCGCCAGGGCCTGGCGGAGTGAGGGGTTCCCTCCATCGGGCGGCACCCGTGCCACCCGAGGTGGGAGAAGTTTCATGCCGTTCCAGCACATGCCCATGATCGGAGACGAACACCACCGTACGGCCCACGACCGCGGCGGCGCGCAGCAGCGGATGCAGATGGGAGATGTCCTTGACATCCCACACGCGTTCGATCGGGTCAGACTTGTTCAGTGCATCGTCGATAGTGTTGAGCACCGCCACGACCAGCTTGTTGTGGGCGGTATCCTCTACCTGGGCGCGGACACTGTCGACGATCCCGGCATCCAGATCGGCCTTGTGGAGCAGGCTCCAGCCCGGCGACTGATTCTTGAGATGGGCGGAGACCCAGGCACGCAACCCGGCGCGCTCCTCGGCCTGCCCGCCGGTGGTCAGCGTCCCGGAGATCAGGCTCGTGCGGGCGAAGGTGGTCACGCTGGGTAGGACGCTGAGCGCGGTGGAGAGTTCCTCTTCACCTGGAACCGCCTCCTGCCAGTGTCCGTTGAGGTCGGTGAGGATATTGTCCACCAGGATGTTGGAGGCGGGCACACTCATGCCGTCAAGCACGATCATGAGCACCGGACGGGGGTCGGCAGCATCATTCAGGAGTGGGGCCACGACCCGGTCGAGGACGTCTTCGGCTAGGAGCGTACTGCCAGCTGTGTGTCGTTCGGTGGCAGTCGTGGCGGCGATCCCCGCGAAGTCACGGTCGAGCGCGGCGCGCCGGGGGCGGACTTCGGCGAGCACGCGGTGGGCCAGCTGCGCGAGTTGTGAGGTTGACTGGTTGCGCCATGCCCGGTTGACACACACATCCAGCCAGCTGGCATCGCGGCGATAGTACTTCAGCCAACCAGACAGTGTGGTCGGCGTCGATGCGGGCGGGGTGCGTAACCATTGGACCATGCGGATCACGGCGGTGGCGACAGTGATATCCGGATGGTCGGGGAGACCGGCGATATGGGCCCGGACCGCTGCCAAGGCATCTGGTACACCGACCCAACCAGGGTCGGCGTACCAGGTGGACAGGGCTTCGGTGAGCCTGGCAATCCGGGCATCGAGCGCTCCGCGGCACACCCGTGAGCGATACAGCAGTTCCTTTGCGCCAAGACGGGAGCCGGAGGTGATGAATTCCTCGGCCCGCCCGGCGGCTTCCTTGAGATGATCATCCGCCCCAGTGCCGGGGTGTGATCGGGAGGTGAACACTGACACGGAGGCATTCGCCCAGGAGTCGAGTTCCTCCGCAGCGGTCGGCCCGGTGCCGGTAGTTATCCGGAAAGCACCTTCGGCGGCGGCGCGGACAGTGTCGTCGACCCCGGGACCAGGTTGGATGACCTCCGCGGCCAATCCCCACGCGGCCAGATCCTGCGGGCCATATGCGTCCAGATAGCGCACCATTGCCCCGGATCCGTCACCCAGCCGGGTGCGCAGCCAGCCCAAGGAACTTTCTGCGACCTCGCGGGACACAGAGGAGATGAAGTCCGACCACCGGTGAGCAGATTCGGGGTCGAGCGACCATTCGGCTACCGCGGACATAGTCAGGGTTGAGGGCAACCCTGCCCCGACGGTCAGCAGCTGGTAGTGGAGATGAGCGGTGGTGAGCACACCCGCTGGCGCCGGGGCCAGATCGACGGGGTTGCCGTCGCAGCGAGCCAGGAACTCAACGACACCCGCGATATCGCGGCGATTGCGGATGATGCCACGCCCTTGGGTGGTGGCGGAGAACAACTCACGGAGTGCGTCGGCGGGGATGGGGATATTAACCCGGTGAAAAGGCGTGAGGTGGGTGAGGATGTCACCGGGAAGGGAGGCGTCGAGCAGTGGGGTGACCAACACCGTGAAGTCGGCGTCCCCTTCGGGGAAGGCGATGGCCTGGCGCATCGACAAGGGCGTGGGAGTATCGATGACCGCGACCCGCGCTCCAGCCACCTCCACGGTGGGAGGACCCTCCCACCCGGAGGGGTCGTAGAGGGCAATGATGCCGGTGGTGAAATTTTTCTCCATGACATGGGCGATAGCGCTGGCGATGTCGCTTCTGCCCACCTGCGTGTGCAGGATGGGTGCTGGGGTTGACATGGACTACTCGTCCTCCCAGGTCACGGTGATGGTGAAGGCCCGGTTGGACCCGGCGAACTCGTCAAGGCTGGCCTTGACCGCAGTCAGATCCAGGGGGTCCTTGACCATGAACGTCCGCGCCGGGGTGGGATTCGGGTCAGTAATGGGAGGAGCGACCGGAACAGGAGTGGGGGCAGGGGTCGAGGTCGGGTTGGTAGCGGGAGGAGTGATGAGCAGCTCGCTGATCCACCGGGAGAAGTCCTCACCGAACATGCGGATGGTCACAGACGCCCGACTGATGAATTCGTGTTCGCGGATGCCCTTGCGCAGCTTGTCGACGATCATCTGTGCCCCGCTGTCATTGCCCTGGTTGTCCGCTGCGTGACCGAGCACAGTGGTGAGGTTCTTGGCATGGGATTCAGAACGGAAGCGGCGCAACAGCTCCGTCACGTCCTCGGCCGTCTCCAAGGACTCGAGCGCCTCCAGGGTGGTAGCTCCGCACACGGTGGTTGCTCCCCCCTGGCGGTGTGTGATCGTCGAGGCCAGGTGGCCGACCACCTTTAGCGAGGAGGAGGAATCGCGGGCCAGCTGGTCGATGAGCGTGTTGAGGTCTGCTGCCAGGCGGGAACGATGGCTTTCTCCGGTGATCCCGATGAAGGTGTTGAAGCTGGCCACCTCGGTGGCCAGAGCCTGCGCTGCAGAGCGCAGGGAGGCCGCCCGGTCGGTGACCTGGTTTTGCAGTTCCTTGAGGTTGGTACTGGTCAGATGAGCGTTGAGGTGGATGCCGAACAGCAACCCGGCGGCCTCGACAGCATCTGCCCACTCCTGCGCTTCGGGGAGTGCGACTGGCTGCAATTCCATCCGCGGGTCGATGTCCTTGAGGGTGGGTTCGTTGCTGAGGGTGCTGCCGTAGTGGACCCAGGAGCGGTTGCGGGCGGCAGCCCAGGCGGCGATGTAGAGGTGGATGGTGTCCTGGTTGAGACCGAAGTTGGGGTGGAGCTGTTCAATGGCGTTGTAGATCGCCTGCACGTTCACCACCGCTGTGGGGTCAAGCCCGCTGCGTCGGAGCTGGGTATCAATGTCGGTCAGTTTCTTGCCGTGGGAATCCACGTTGAAGGTCAGATGGGTGTCAAAGACTTGGGCGAGGTTCAGCGGTGGCAGGATCGATCTGGCTGCCTTGCGCTCTTCCAGTGCCAGGTCGGTGCGGTGGGCGCGGTCACCGGCGGCCCGGCGCAGAACACCCGCGACCCTGGTGAAGTCGGTGGTGGTCAACAGCCGCTCCGAATCGAAACGTGGGTGAGAAGGATAACGGGCGGTGAACACCGCCTCGATGAGCCGATCGGCCGCGTCAGAGAAATCCGCGCCCGAGGGTTTGGCCACGGTGATTGAGGGATCGAGACTTTTCAGTGGTTCCTGCCCCTCTGCGAAGGTGACGCCCGACTGGGCGCCGTAGGCTTCGGCGAGTTCGCGCTCCAGGGAAGAATTGAGCGTTTCGGCCCGAGAACGCAGGATCTGCTTGATGGATTCCCGGGAATCCTCGGCGATCCTGGCGGTGTAGTCCCGCCAGCCACTTTTGGTCAACAGATGCTCGATGACCACCAGCTCGCCGAGCTTGTTCATCTGTTCGTTAGCGAAGAACTGCGGCAGCCACACCACTGTAAACGGTGCCTCTCCATCGGAAACCCGCAGCTGATCGACTCGCTGGTGATCCTCTGCGGGAGTATGACCAGGCTCGTCGAAGGGATAGTCGACGACAAGACGTAGGGCCTGTGCCTGGAAGGGGCGGAAATCCGAGTCCTTGAGGTTGGCACGGTCGCGGACGTTGCCGAAGATCACCTCTGCCTTGCGGGCAGTGCCTCGCCAGATGACCAGACGGGTCAGGGATCCGTCAGCCGCCGGAGCCACATCTGCCACGCGGAGTGCCTCAGCAAGTAGGGAGCGGATCTTGACTCTGCGACGTTCGTCGGTGTCCTCGCGTTGGGCTTGCTCGACGAGGTCTTTCCACGGCACCTCATCAAGACGCACGGAGATCACGGGGTCATTGGTGCCGGGTTGAATGACGATCTCGGTGAACTCACGGGCCCATTCGCGTATCAGCTCCATGGTCTGGCTGATGCTGTCATTCTTGAACATGGTGACCATGGAGCCGTGGTTGAGATGAGCCAGGCGGGAGATCGTCATCGACTTCAAGGCAGGAACTTCGGGGGCAACGCCGGCGAGGATCAAGGTCTTGCCGATGCGCAGCTCGGCGTGCAGGGCGCGCAATTCGGTGGGCAGATCGCGGTCCGGGGTGTCGGTGGGAATGGAGTACTTGGCCAGGATGTGGGGGCGCAGCTGTTCCACCCAGAACTTCCTGCCCAGGCGGAAGGCCTCGCCACCCTGCTTGCTGATGTGCTTGTCGCCCTCAAGGAGGTAGTCGAAGGAGTCACCGACGGGGATGATCTTGTCGATGGTCATGGTTTCGCGTTTATCGATCAGGAGTTGTTCCATGACCTTCAATGCGGTGCGTTCACGCTGCATGATCGATGACAGGGCGACGAGGGTGTCCACGAGGGCGGGGGAGAAAGGATAGGTAAGCCGGAACTGCTCCATCGTGGAGGAGGAGTGCTGGTCATTGGTGTTGACCCCATCGAGCAGCACCGTAGAAATATCCTGGTTGAGACCCAACTTGCTGAATGACTCATCGAGCTGCATCTTTGCCTGGGCGTTTCGGGGTTGCAGGAGGCGTCGGTTGGCGATCTTGGGCAGGTTCTTGTCTCCCAAAGTGATCGTGTGAAAACGACCGCCCTGGTGGTTGAAGGCCTGCTGGCGGGCATCGAGGTCCGCACCCGACTCGATGCTGGTGTCCTGCCAGGTGGACAGGTCAAACTGGCGGGCGATGAAAAAGACCATCGGCAGGGCCGAACCGTGCTCATTTTCCACCAGCAGGGTCAGTTTCTGTGCCTCCTGGTTGAACTGCGCGCGGCTGGGAATCATGAACATCAACCACAGGATCAACTCGTCGAGGTAGAAGATCACCCCGTCGTAACCCAGGGATTTCGCGTGTTCGGAGATAACCTTCAACCCCTCGGCCATACCCAGCCAGGGGGAAGTGGTGGCATAGGAGGAGAACATCGTCTGGGTCAATGCCTGGATTAGCGCGGTGCGCGTATGTTCATCGGCGTCGGTCGAGATCGCAGCATCGAAAGCGGCCGCATTCCACCTGGCAGTGTCCTGGCCAGTCAGGGAGCCGAAATCGATTCCGGTGGACTGGGCCTTGGCGGACTGCCCCGTGCCACCTGGCATGGCGGTGGCCTTGTTGAGGCTGGAGAAAAAAGCGTCATCGCCCAAGGTGCGTCGCATCCCCGTGGCGTCCTCAAACAACCCGCCGGCGGTGTGCAGCACCGGGGCAGGAGCCTCGGGGTGGAGCTTATTGATCTGGCGGAGGTAACCCTTGAACAGGGTGTCCTCGACGGAACTCGAATCCAGGAAATGGTACGTCAGCTGAAGAAGGTTCTTACCGGTAATATCCGCATGCTCAGCAGCGATCGGTTGGAGCTCGGCATCCTCACGGGTGACCGGGGCGCCAGCCAGCAGGCCGTAGAGCACTGCCATGAAGTGCGACTTACCGGAGCCGAAGGAGCCGTGGAGGTAGACCGCCTGGCTCTCCTGTCGGGAAAATGCCGTCTCCACGAAGTCCATGGCGGTGTCGAGATTGCGGGCAATCTCCTCGGTGACCACATAGGAGGAGACGGTCTCGCGCAGCTTGTCCTCCGCGACCGAGTTCTCCAACTTGAGCACGAAGGTGTCGCCCTGGTGCTCGGAGATGTCGAAGACTTCGCCAAGGGTCGGGGCCTGCGGGGCGTTGTTACCGAAGCCGGGGAGGGAGAAACTCATGGCTGGGTACGTCCTTTCCGTCCGCGGGTGGTCGCGGGGATATAGGTGTCAAGATCTTCGACGGGGATGCCGATGGCGTTGGCGGCGTTATTGAGCTGGCCGCTGAGGTAGTCACCGAGTTTGAGACCGGTGTGGGGATCAAGCTCGTTGTGCCATTGGAGGATCCACGGCAGCTGCTCCTGCAGACCCGAGAGGATGCTGGCCAGCTGCTCCGGGGAGGCATCCTCGCTGTCGCGCTCCTGATACAACCACATGCTGGCCAGCCCCTGCTCAAGGTGGTCCCAACCCGCCCAGCCGATGACGGTGGAAGGGTCGTCAACGCTGCCCGCGCCGGGATAGGAGATGAAGCGTTCCTTGGGTACGTCGAGTTTCCCGCGGTGGCGCCACACTGCGGTGGGCATGTCCGCGCTGGTGTAGTTCGGAGGGACGGGGACCTGATCGGCGGTGATCTCATCGGCATCTTCCTGGCGTTGTGCGTCCCAGGTAGCTTCCCATTCGGCGCGTTTGCGCACGCCCTTGCCCTTGTAGCGCATCCCCTTGAGGTAGGGCACAGCCTCTGCATTGAGCAGGTCTGCGAGCATGAGGGCGGTGGTGGCGTCGCGCTTGGCGCTCCACAATGACAGCACCTGGCGCAGATCGTTGAACTCATCGGAGGTCTCGATGACACCGGCGAGCTGATTGATGCTCAACGGCCGGGGCATGCCGTTGTTATCGCGCCACAGTCCGGGCGCTTCCAAGCGGGTCAGCAGCCAGGCCGCTAGTGCCTCGGGGACCTTGTCCTCCCAGAGGACCGTTTGCCAGCGTCGCTTGTACTCCGGTTGCTCCAGCAGTGCGATCTTCTTGTCCACTGCTGCCAGGTCCATGCGTTGCTGTACCGCGTCACGATAGGAGTCGCTCCAGGTGTCGGGCAGATCGGTGGTAGGGGTGGAGTGGTGGCGTTCAAACCAGGCGGTGGTGGTTTCCCCGTCCGCCACCCGACACGCCAGTGTGATTTCGAAGGCACGGGTGCCTAACTCGATGCCGTCGACCTCACCGACGGGCAAGGAATAGTTAGTATCTGTGAGCCCATAGAGGTGGTAGACATCCCAGTCGAGTTCCTCCTGCTCTGCGATCATGAGGTTGTGAATCCGCTGCCACTGGGCATGAGCCTCATCGCTGGTCTCCATGCTGGGGGTGGAACGCTCGAATACTGCGACAGGCTCCCACTTCGCCAGCTCCTGCGCCAGTTCATCCAGCCGACGACCACGGTCAGTGACGTTGCCAGCAGGCAAGGGGAAACGCTTGAGTGTGGTACCGGTGAATTCGAAGAACTCATCGAAAAGCTCATGGCGTGACTCTTGATTCACACCACCGATTCCCTTTCCATGGCTGTTCTGCTTCAGCCAGAAGCAGGCGGTCGATGAGTTCAACACACCCAGGAGCTCGAGATGGTCGTCCTCGGTCGCATCCTCCGGCAGCTTGATCACCGGGGCAGATTGCTTGAAGACTTTCCCGCCACGGTCCAGCACGAAATGGTTGTGGGTAGTGACGAAGGCGAAGGCGATTCCTAGCGGAGCGGTGAATCGAGCGGGAAAGAACATCGTGTGATCAAACCATCGAAGACCTCGTTGTTCAGGTGTTTGTCCAAAATCTTGACGTTTCTTGAGTAAAACTCGGAAAGTCCAGAAATGGCGTTGCTCAAATTTTCCAGGCTGCAGAGGGCTAGCTTTATCCGAGTATGGGAACAGGGTAATGAGGTTCTTCGAAGCGTTGAAATCGCGAACCTCCTGGCCCGTGACCAGGGGAACCTGGTTCTTAATGCCAAAGGTATTTTCTGAGTAGCTCGGATAGAAATAGGCGGGGTCAAGACCGGTGTGCGTGGTTCGTCCAATCACTGAGATCCACTCTGAGAGTTCCTTCGATGAGTGAGAATCTATTGCTGCTGCTGTATCTGCAGCTGAGCCGCCCTGCAAGTTCCATGGATGTGTGGATACGAACTCGCGCGATAGCTCAGATACTGTTACATAGTTGTCTTGGTAACCGGAGACGTCGATATGCTTGACAATAGATCGCCATACTTTCCCTTCTGACGCGATGTCCGGGACACCTGGCTCGCCCTGAATACCGAGCACGCCGATGATTTTGCGGCGCGAAGGCGCTGCGTGACGACCGACGATGATCACAGTGGGTGTTCCGTGTCCCGGGATGTAGGCACCGGAGGAATCGATTACCTCGCGGAGATCAACCTGTCCGAAGTACTTCTCAATCATTGGCTTGCCAAACTCCCGTTGCATGAAGGAGTTCGAGGTGATTTGGCCTACCCAACCGGCGAGACCAGCCGTGTTCGGGCCTTTTGCTAGGCGGAAGAATTTCACCATGAAGGGCACAGTCAGGGCGTAGGTTCCCTTGCAATATTCCTTGTAGCGCTCCCGATAGGTCTTGTTTAGGACCTTGTCTTTGACAGTGATATACGGCGGGTTACCCACCACAGCGTCGTAGGTCTGCGGCTGGAGCAGCTTGTTTAGACGTTGTTGATCTTCAGTCTCCAAAGCATAGACCCCCGATTGCAGCGCAAATTCGCCCTGACCAGATACGGACGCTCCATACAGCAGGCTGTCCCCAGCCAACACCTCAAACTCCGGCTCTGTGAGACCGACATCAAGACGCTCTTCCTGTGATGCCTTCATGAAGGCGACGATGAGGCGGAAACGGGTAATGGCGACTGCAAACGGGTTGATGTCTACGCCATGGATCGCGCCCATGGCCTTGATAGCGCGTTCACGGGCGTTGAGCCCGGGCTCCTGCTGGGTCCACCGGTCAAACAGTCGCTGAAACGCCCCGAGGAGGAAGTGGCCGGAACCGCAGGTCGGATCGATGAGCCTGAAGCCCTCGAGTCGGCGTTCGGCTAGGGCCGGGGTCAGAGTGCGGTCGAGGATGAACTCCTCGACGAACTCCGGGGTCTGCCGCAGTGCGTACTTCTCCTGCGCATAGGTGGACAGATTCTCGTACAAGTCGCCCAGGTAGCGGGTGTCTAGCTCAGGGTCGCGAAAACCCCAGACAGAGTTGTCCTCATCATCGGCCTGGCGCCAGAAGTCGATGAGGTCACGGGCGGCATCATCTGAGGGGGAGTAGAGGCTGATTGCGGCGTGATCGTCGACCAAGCCCTGCGTCGCCGGAACTGCGCGTAGCTGTGCACAGACCTCCTCCAGGTAACCGAGATAGTTGAGGTGGGGGTGCTCAGCGTAGAAACGTTGCTCACGGTCGCGGGAAGCGCTCCGCCGCTGGAGGGTGTTCCCGGAGATGAAGGTGCCTGCCGGGCCGAAGAGCTCATTGTCCTCGATGAAACGGACGAAGACGGTGGTCAGCACCCAGCCAACGGCCGCCTGCAGGAGCAGATCCTCGCACCAGTCGCCGAAGCTGCCGCCGACGCGCTCGGCCTTGCGCGCGGCGTCGTAGTCATCCTTCCAGCGCGCCCTGGTGTCCTCGTCGGCGTCGAGACCCGAACGCATGTCAGCCAGCACCATCGCCACCACTGGTTGCAGGGCGGTGGTCAGGGTTATTTCGGTGTGTGTTCCTCGTGCCATCGGAGTAAAGCTCCTTGTGCTCTGTCTATGGTTGGTACAGGTGGGAAGGTCAGTGGTGGATGATCTGGCCGGGGCTGGACAACGGCAATGCCACCCCGAAGATTTCCACGGAGGTGGAAGAGACCGTCTTGTCCGGGCGAGGGACAAACAACCAGATCGCCGACCGGTTGACGTTCTGCGCCACGTCGGCATGATCACGCAGCAGATCCAGGCAACCGTAGTCGGCGAGGATCGAGAGGTCGGTGAGCACAATCGCGTCGGCATTAGTAGACAGGATATTCGGCCATGCCCGCTCGGCTGCACGCCTAATCACCGGAGCGATATCACCACGGGTCTCGGGCGTATCTAGCGATAACAGTGCCGTCATTTTGTCTCCTTGACCTGTCGACTCCAGCAGAATCTTCAGTTCATTCAACACCGCAGCGGCGACACTGACCTTGGGCACCTCGAACAGCTGCGCGATTCGGCTGGCAGTGGACTCCAGATCATTGACGTGAACCGTGACTGCACGCAGCATGCGGGCAGCGATGGACTCCCGCAACCGTTCGGCGAGCTCCGCGACCGGGGTGCGGATGTGCGGATCTGATGCCGTGGTGGTGGGCACACGGGTGTGCAGGGAAGTGAAAGCGGATTCGTCTTCGGCTGAACGGAGGTAGGCAGCAGCCTGGATATCCCAGCGTAGATCCGGGTCCACCGCCGAGATGACCGCGTCCAGCTCCGGGTGGGAGGGCAACTTCTGGTGGTGAACGGCAGGGAACCTCGATGTGATGCCGCGGGTAAGGACCCCGCGCCTCACCAACCTGGTATCCGCCAGGGGGAGAACCTCGCGAAGAAGTTCCACGGAGTTCATATGGCGCGAGTACAGGTCACCGGTCGGGGTCAGTGCCATGTCCGGAGAGCTGTGTACCGCAAGTCCTGGCAGTGCCCGGCGAGAGACCGGGAGGTTGCTCGGATTGACATTTAGGAAGGCTGCGGCGGCGGTGAGTAGGGCCTCCTGAAATTCGGCTGACGGGACCACAACCCTGCCGGCACTGTCCAGCAGAGATCTACCGGCAGTGGCGAGCGCGCCGGGCAGATCCTCCAACCCAACATGAGAGGTCAGCGCCACGACGTTCTGGGAGCGACCACGCCGGACCACGGACAGGGACACATCCGTCTCACGGTTACGGGTGATGCCCAGCTCCACTAGGCGCAGCGCACCGAGTTGCTGGCGGCGGGTCTGAGTCATCGCGTCGTCGGGGTAGAGGTCGGTGACCATGCCTGCCAGTTGCTCTGGGGTGGCGATCCCGCCGAGGGCCTCGAGGTTGTTGCTCAGGGCATTTTTCAACCGGCTGAATTCCGTCGCCAGCAGGGGCGTTTTCCCCCAGAGGGCGGGGATGTCGCCGGTGAGCTGGGGGATTCTGCCCACCGAGACCTTGAGGATCTTCGAGTACGTGGGGTTGGTGGCGAAGGGGTCCTCGGGGGAGCTCTCGGCAGTGCCGAGAATGTTGGCTACGAGGCGTCGACCCGAGCTGTTCTTGACACCGGCGCGGTTGAGCAGGTCGTCGATGAGCATGCTCAGCGAGGTGATACCAGCCGTCGTGGTGCTCGCTGGCTGCGGAGCCGGGGTGGGGTGGGCTATGTTGACTGGGGTTGTGTCGGGCTGGTCTTTGTCTGCCTTCCTGGCGGCGAGGAAGGCGGTGCGCATCTCCTCGGCTGACCCGGGGCGGCGGCGGATATCGCCGTCAAGGGCGGAAGACAGCAGCGTGCTCAGTAGTTCACGCTGCTGCGCGGTCCACACTGCCGGTAGGTCCTCAGAGGAAAGCAGCAGGCGGCCGTCGGTGGCGTCAGCCGAGGTGTTGTCCTCGGCGTAGCGTGGGGATTCTTGCATCGCCATCTGGTAGAGGACAGCGGCAGCCGAGTAGCGCTCCGCATGCGAATCGAAGATCGTCCGCCCGCACTGGCCGAGGAACGGGTCCCGGTACGGCGGGGTACCGGCGTCGATGTTGTCGAGCGGGGAGTGGCTGAGCGAGAAATCGAAGAGCATGAGCTTGAGCTTCGAGGGTTTCCCCGATAGCCCGAGGTTGGCGGGCTTGATGTCCCGGTGAGTGATGCCCGTGCCCTCCAGGGCCACCAGGATGTTCAGTAGCTGTAGTCCGAGGCCCCAGAATTGATCAGTGGTGGGGATTCCCAGTGTCAGCCCGTCCGAGAGCGTGGCATCGCCGCAGGAGGACAACAACAGCGCATGCCGGGAATGCGGTAGTCCCGGAAGTTCCTGGAGAAGGGTGACAAAGGAGTTCCGGTGTTCGTGCCCGCTGAGTTCCTTGTCCAAGGCTCGGAGGGTTTGGGCCTCCTCCACGAGGGTGGTGGCCTTGTTCGCGGAGGTGGCCATCTTGAGTACCCGCGGCGTCGATGATTCATCGTTGACGTCGACCACCGAGATGCCGCGCGCCGTCGAGCCGGAACCAAGCACCTTGAGCACCTCGAGGCGGCCGTCGATGAGCTCGCCGATCGGGGTCTGCAGCGGATCGTCCTCCGTGGTGGCACGACGTCCCTGCGCCAGTTCCCGCAGTTTCCCGGCGAACAGCTCCACCGGGGAGGGTGTGACCCTCGGCGGGTTCACCGGCAGGACCGCTTTGTGGCGGACGGCCGGGCTGGCGGAGGTGATCTTCGTGATCAGTGCCTGCATCAACGGTTCCACCTGTGTGCCGGTGGTTCCCAGATCGAGGCCACCGTGGTCCTTGAGCAAACCGATGAGCTCCGCGCGCGTGGTCGCTGGTTGCACGCCACCTGAGAGAATGAAATAAGCCAGGGCGCCGACGGAGAAGAGATCAGCCAGGCGGCCGTCAGCCTGCGCCAGGTATCCCTCCGGGGGGAGGAAACCCACCCCGGCGTCATAGGCGGCCGTCGTGCTCATCGGCTGTAAGGCCGTGCCCAACAGGGTTCCCTGCGGCTGGACGGCGTCTACCTGCACTGCCTGAGCCCAGTCGGTGACCTTGACCTCGACCCTGGGGTTCGCTCCCTGCAGCGCGATGACGTTGAGCAGGACCGCCTCTGGCGTCAGCTGCCGGTGGATGACGTTATTGCGGTGCGCGTAGGCCACCGCATCGGCGATCTGCAGGATAATCTCTACCTGCTGGGCGGCAGTCAGCTTCAGTCCGGGCAACAGCAGGTCGAGTTGCTCGAAACCCGGGTGTTCCGGGTAGACGAGCGCTGGTAGATCATACTTGTCCACCCGCTCGAGGCTCTTGGGTGAGTCAATTCCCGGGTGGGCCAGCGAGGACAGTAACTTGTACTCGCGGGTGGCGGCCTTTTCCGCCCGGAGGGCATCGGCAGCTGTCGCTTCAGGGGCGATTGGGCGGAGCTTGATCAGCGCTTTCTCGTTATGGTCAACGTGCCGGGCGGACCACACCACCACGTCGTCCGAGTCATCGACTTTCGAGAGCAGCTCCCATGAGCCGGCGCGTTGTTTGCGGTTGATAACCCCGGAAATTTTGTCGATGGCCGAGCTCATCATGATGCGGCCGAAATCCTCGTCGACCTCGGTATAGGTGGGTGACTCCAGGATCCGCTCGGTGATCCCTGGCAGGTTCACCACGTCGGTGAGGTGGTCCAGTGTGAACACGTTCATCTGGCCGTCGGCACTGAGCTGGGAGAGGAAGTGGTTGCTGTGCAGCAACACGCCTTCCTTGACGATCGGGGGAGTGAGGTACCGCGGCGGGATGGGGAAGTCCGCTGCAGCCTTTATCTCTTGAAACGCGGTCTGCAGCTTGCTGGCCAGCCGCTGCGCCTTACGCCGAGTGGCCAGCGTCGGGGACTTCCGGTTGAAGACACTCCCGGTCTTGCCCGTGAGGTTCCAGTTGTGTTCATCACCGCGGATGATTCCGCTCCAGCTCTTGAGCTCGAGGAGGTGGAGGCGTCCGCGGCCGAGAACGAGTGCGTCAACCTCATTCCAGGTGCCCTGGGAGTCCTGGAACTCGAAGTTGGTCCACAGGCGGTAGGGGGCGGCATCGGGAATCAGCTTCCCAAGGGCGTCGAGGCCGGCTCGTTCATGGTCGTACTCGGAGCGGGAGATCTCTACCCATCTCAGGGAATCTTTACGCACTTCTGTTTCCGTCCTTTCCGCCGCGGCATACCCGAGCCTGGGGGCTGCTTTGGATGGCACACGTTTAACACTCCATGTTAATGCGATTAACCCGATCGGCGGAGCATCAGGTGCCACCAAGGCATCCTGGGCAATCACTAGCTCAGTCTGCAGCTCCCGGTTCTGCGACTGTAGAGCTCCTCGATGCCGAGTTAGTAGGCCACGGCGAGGGCGGGGTAGCGGAAAGTGTTGACTGCGTGGAAAGACACTTGGAGGATAACGTGCGGGTCTGCCGGGGAGTTGCGGTCTACAAGGTAGATGACCCGGTAGTTTCACTGGCCCGTTGGGATCACTAGAAGTGATCGTCTTGGAAGCTTCGCACGCAGTGGCGCATCGGCATGCAATGAGCTGTGCACTCACGGACCGAGTCGGAATCAATAAACGTGTCGCAGGGGTTGTGCCCGCGATAGTCGAGTCGGTGCTGCTAACTCTTCATCCTGCAAAAGGTGAATTTACGCGGAGAACCTTAAACGCGTTGCCGCCTCCTCTTGCAGAGCGACCAGGAGGCAAGCCACTCAAACTGATGAAAATCAAAGCTCACAGCACCTTTTGGCCCCAAAAAGTTACTTTTCATATACATCTCTAAGGCCTAGGATGAGCAGAAAGGTTATCCCACAAATGCCCGTCTGGATATGACCGGTTCGGGCCTTGCCGAAAGAAGGTGTGTCCGCATGGCACCCCCCTCATCGCAACCCATCCAGTCACAGACAGCGGAACCCCCGAGGCTTGCTAGCAGCCAGGTTGCCGCGCTCGTCATCGCCCTGCTGGTGGCGGTGTTCGCCTTCCAGCTCAATGCTTCGATGCTCTCCCCGGCCTTGGTGGTCATGGAGAACGAGCTCAGTGCCACCAGCGCCGAGATCGGTCTGACCCAGACCGCTTTCTTTACCGCGGCGGCGTTGTTCTCCCTGTTCCTGCCGCGCTGGGCTGATCTGATCGGGCGTCGTAAAGTTCTGGTCGGCATGATGGTGGTCCTGCTGGTGGGCTGTATCGTCGCGGCGCTCGCCCCCAACGTCACGGTGCTGTTCATTGGCCGCGTGATCCAGGGTGTGGCGGGCCCGACGGTTCCGATGTGTCTGATCATGTTGCGGGTGCAGGTCCCCAATGACAAGCAGTATGGCCTGCTCATGGGCATCATCACCTCGGTTAATGGCGGTATCGGTGGCGTGGATGCGCTCGCCGGCGGCTGGTTGGCCGATCATCTCGGGTTCCGGTCAATTTTCTGGGTGATGGCTGTGATCGCCATTATCGCCATTGTTGCGGTGCAGTTCGGCACCAGGGAATCCACTGCGGTGGAGACCCATCCGATGGATTGGAAGGGTGTGGTGCCGATCGTCATCGCCCTGGCGGCGGCACTGATCGCCTTCAACGAGGCGGGTAAGCTCGCGGCCGCGAACTGGCTGCTGGTGGTCGGTCTGCTGGTGGTCACGGTGATTTCCTTCATCGTGTTCTGGCGGATCGAGTCCACGGTCAAGCATCCGCTGGTGTCCACCCATTACATGAAGCAGCGCCGCACCTGGGCTCTGCTGTTGACCACCCTGCTGACCATGACCGGTGTCTTTGCGGTGATGAACGGCCTGATCCCGAACCTGGGGCAGAATACCGAGGTCGGTGCGGGTGTCAGCGCGGACGTCGTCTCCTGGTGGACCTTGACTCCCTATGCGCTGGCTGGTCTGGTCATGGGTCCGATCGCGGGCTACCTGGCCGGTAAGTTCGGCTACAAGCTGATCCTCCAGATCGGCCTGATCGCCACGGCCATCGGGCTGGGCTTCGCCATCTTCGTGGTGGGAGATCCGAGCCGGATCTCCTTGTTGCTGATCTCGCTGTTCGTCGGTGTCGCCTACGCCGGTATCTCCAACATCATGCTTAACGGCATGGGTATTGTGCTCAGCCCGGCGGATAACCCGGGTTATCTGCCGGGTATGAACGCTGCCGCCTTCAACCTGGGTGCGGGGTTGAGCTTCGCCATCCTCTTCGCGGTGTTCACCTTCTTCGCTGAGACTGACCCTGCCGCCGGCTTCCGGGCAGGTATCGGCACCGGTGCGGTGATCCTCGCGCTGGCCTTCCTGACCTCCTTCCTGATCCCCAAGCCGGAATCTCTTTCCGATGCGGTGGGGGATGAAGCCGCCATCATCGAGAGCTAAGGAATACTGGAGCCATGACTGCTTCCCCGAAGAAAATCATCCTCGATTGCGACCCCGGTCATGATGACGCCGTCGCCATCATCCTCGCCGCCGGAAACCCCGCTATTGACTTGCTGGGGATCACCACCATCGGTGGTAATCAGACTCTGCCGAAGGTCACCCACAACGCCTTGACCGTGCTCACCGTGCTGGGTCAGACTGAGGTTCCGGTCTACGCCGGCTGCACCCGCCCGCTGGTGCAGAAGGTGGAGGTCGCCCCGGACATCCACGGTGACTCCGGCATGGAGATTCACGGCTATGAGTTGCCGGAACCCGCCATCGACGTCGTTGCCGATGTCCACGCCGTCGACTACATCATCGACACCGTGATGAACAATGAACCCGGCACCATCACCCTGGTGCCCACCGGCCCGCTGACCAATATCGCCCTGGCGGTGCGCAAGGAGCCGCGCATCGCGGAGCGGGTCAAGGAGGTCGTGCTCATGGGCGGCGGCTACCACGAGGGCAACTGGTCCGCGGTCGCCGAGTTCAACATCATGGTTGATCCGGAGGCGGCGCACATCGTCTTCAACGAGTCCTGGCCGCTGACCATGGTCGGCCTGGATCTGACCCACCAGGCCCTGGCCACCGCGGACGTCGAGAAGCGGCTGGTGGACCTGAACCTGGACATCGCTGATTTCGTGGTCGGCCTCTTTGGCTTCTTCCGTCAGTCCTATAAGGATGCGCAGGGCTTCGATGATCCGCCGGTGCACGATCCCTGCACCATCGCCTACCTGATTGATCCTGAGGTGGTTACCACCCAGAAGGTGCCGCTGGATGTGGAGCTGCGCGGTGCGCTGACCGTCGGGATGACCGTCGCTGATTTCCGGGCCCCGGCGCCAGCGGACTGTACTACTCAGGTTGCGGTGAAGCTGGACCGCGAGAAGTTCTGGGATCTGGTCATTGATGCGGTGAAGGCGCTGAGCTAGCCGGCTTATCGACGCCGCGGCGCAGGCCCGGGGAGGGGGTTCCGCACCCCTTCCCCGGGGTTTTCGTCTGCGGACGATAGTCGCTGCGAAAGCTCTGCATATAAATATCCACTTAAGTTTTCCCAATGTGCGGCTCACGTCTTACCGGGGTTTCCTATCAGGCAACTTTTTATTCACTAAATGATCATACTTTTATATTCATCGGTTCCCGGCTCTGGGAATCGGCTTAAAGTGTCATTTCTGTGAAAGGTTGTCATGACTGACCGTCGTGTCTCCGCTCGTCCCTATATCGCATCTGTGCTCGTTGCCGCCCTGGCTTTCGGCGGTACCGTCGCCGTCGCCCAGGCGCAGGATGCGGAACTCGGTTCCCGCTTCACCCTCGGTGTCATGCCGGACACCCAGTTCTACTCCCGGTACTCCACCCCAGACACCGGCAATCTCTACGAGGCCCGTTATGGCTCGGAGCCCTTCGCCACCCAGGCCAGCTGGTTGGTGGATAACCAGGATGAATTGAACATTCCCTTCACTACCCACCTGGGTGATGTGGTCGACCAGTCCACGGTCACCCAGGAGTGGGAGGTAGCTGATCGCTCGATGCAGATCCTCGAGGACGGTGGCATGAACTACTCCGTCCTGCCGGGCAACCATGACATCCTCCGGGATGCGGCCGAGACCCCGTTCAGCGAATACTTCTCCGCTGAGCGCGCCGCCCAGAACGACACCTTCGGTGATCGCTACGGGGCCGCTAATAACGAGTCCGAGTTCCACATCTTCGAAGCTGAAGGCCAGGAGTACCTGGTCCTCGCCCTGGCCTGGCGGGCCGATGAGGGTGCGCTGGCCTGGGCGCAGTCCGTCATTGATGCCCACCCGGAGCTGCCGGTCATCCTGACCGCCCATGAGATCTCCAATATCGACGCCGATGGCGAGATCTTCCTCTCTGACTCCTATGGCCAGGGCCTCTGGGACACCTTCATCTCGAAAAATGACCAGATCTTCCTCACCATCAGCGGACACCACCACGGTGCCGGCTACCGCATCGACCGCAATGATGCCGGCCATGAGGTGGTCAACGTCCTGCAGGACAACCAGATGGCCTACCAGGGTGGCAACGGTATTCTCGGCCTGATCCAGTTCGACCTTTCCGCTAACTCACTGGACATGACCGCGCTGTCCCCGTGGGTCGCCGCGAAGCCGGCTGAGACCCTCAACCAGTTTGACCACCTCATCCCGGAGGGTTCCGGTGATTCCTGGTCTGTCGACATGGACTTCGCGGAGCGCTTCGCCGGTTTCAACGCCGACTGGACCATCGGTGAGGCCGATGACCCGGATTACGCAGCTAAGGCCCGCGAGATTGTCTCCGCGGGTTATCTCCCGCCGGCCGTCACGGAGGGCGACCTGCCACAGGACGCCCAGGACTACCCCAAGGTCGCGGACACCGCGGTGCACTGGCGTCCCGGTGCCACCACGGTCAACGGTGAGCAGGCCACTGAGGGCCAGGCTGCTGGTCCCGGCGCCGTGATCCCGGATATCGCTGGTGGAAATGATCTGGTCCGTGCCGAATTGAACACCCGTGGTGCCGCGGGATCCCAGGCCGAGGATGTTACCTGGGTGGCGGACGCCCATGAGCTTTCCTCGGATACCGGTTCCCTGAAGTGGGTCGATCCGGCCGAGAACAGCCAGCGACTGAACTGGTTCGAGACCACCGCGGATGCCGCCATCAATGAGGAGACTTTCGAGGAGGGCTACACCTTCGAGACCTTCCTCAAGATCGACGAGAACTTTGACGGTGACAACCACTGGATGGGTGCGATCTCCCGGCAGGGTGAGCGCGGTGAACTGGCTGAGAACATGCCCGAGGGCGAGGAGCCGCCGGCGGCCCTGGCGGTGTCCTCCCTGCGTGAGCTGCAGTGGACCAATGTCGCGATCGGTGGCAACGGTGATTCCAACTGGTCCCATGAGGTTCCCAAGGGCGAGTGGCTGCACGTGGCCATCGTCAATGACCCAGACACTGACACCGTTGAGATGTTTGTCAACGGTGCCCCGATCCTGCGTGATGTGCTGGACTCCCAGGGGCTGGAGAGCACCGGCGATGCCTGGTTGATCGGTGCCAACATGTGGGACGCTGACCCGGCCAACCCCTGGTTCGGTCAGGTCGGCGAGACCCGGATCGTTCACGGCGCGATCGGGCAGGACCAGTGGCTGACCGCCCGGGCCGAGGATTCCCTCGCGCCGCCCGCAGGCTCCTCCACCGGTTCTTCCACCGGTGGCTTGCTCGGCCTGTTTGCCGCCCTCGGTGGCATTGCGGCGGGCGCAGTTGCGCTGTTCAGCCTTGATCACCCGGCGCTCAACCAGGTCAAGGATCAGCTGCGCGCCTTCGGCCTGAAGTTCTAGCGCACCCGCAGCTCAGCACTTATCGACGCCCGACCCCGACCCGGGGCGGGCGTCGATAAGCGTTCCGGACTCAGGCGGAATGCCTGGCACCGCCATGGTCGCTGAGCCCGAAGAACCAGATGATGTGGTGGCGGAGCGCCTCGGCGGCATCCTCCCCGCGGCGTTCCTGGAAGGCGGCGATGATCTCGCGGTGCTGCCGTTGCAACTCGGCTCTCACGCCGGGCCAATCCTGGAGTTTGGCTACCGTTTCCTGGACATAGCCGATGGTGGCCTGGCGCAGGGAATCCATGATGGTCTCCACCACGACATTGCCGGCCAGCGAACTTAAGGCCACATGGAACTCGGCGTCGAGGATGTGGAACTCGATATCGGGAAGCTCGGGATCATCCATCTTCGCCACCAGCTCCGCAGCCCGGGTGAGGGTGTTGCGGCGGGTGGCGGAATCAGGGGCACCGGCGGCCTCGAGGGCGCATTGGGTCTCCAGCAGGAGACGGGTCTGCACCAGATCCTTGATGGGTAGCGAGCGGGTGGCCACATGCATCCGCAGTGCCCAGGCGAGGGCGGCGGAGGCCTCGGAGATGACCACTGCGCCGGCGGCCGGGCCAGAGCCGGTGGAGGAGCGGACCAGGCCCATGACATCGAGGATGCGGATGGCCTCCCGGACCGAAGCCCGGGAGATGCCGAACTGTTCCGCCAGGATCCGTTCGCTGGGGAGTTTATCGCCGAGGGAGATCTCCCCGGAGCGCAGTTGATCCTCAATCCAGTCGAGGACAACGGTGTAGGCGCGGGTGGGGCTGGTCATGGCATCTCCTGATTCGAGGTGGTCAAGCTCAATCTTAGGTAATGCTCATCCCGAAATGGGCATGGGATTGGCGGGCTGACCCCGGGGATACCGTTGGGTGCGGATCGCCGGGGCAATACAGCTGTACTAGAGCTGCCGCTAGGGGGTGGGCAGCATGCCAGCGAGCACATTGGACTGCAGGAACACGAGGCTACAGACGACCAGCAGCAGGCCCAGGGACCACCACACGACTGCCCGGAAGATCTCGGATTCCTTGCCCTCCATGCCCACGGCCGTGGCGGCAATCGCCAGGGACTGCGGGGAGACCATCTTGCCCACCACACCACCGGAGGTGTTGGCGGCGACCAGCAGGTTCGGATCCGCGCCGATACCCTCGGCGGCGGTCTGCTGCAGGTTGGAGAAGAGGGCGTTCGCGGAGGTGTCGGAACCGGTCACCGCGGTACCGAGCCAGCCGAGCACAGGGGAGAAGAAGACGAAGATGGCACCGAGGCCCGCGAACCAGGTGCCGATGGCGATGGTCTGGCCGGAGAAGTTCATGACATAGGCCAGCGCCAGCACGGTGACGATGGTCAGTGCAGCGAAGCGCATGCGGTAGAAACAGCGGCCGATCTCGGCCACTGCATCGCCCATGCTCAGCTTGAACATTCCATTGTTGGTGTAGACGGTGTAAATGCTGGCCACCAGCAGGCCGGAGATCAGCAGCAGGGTTCCTGGGCTGGAGAGCCACTGGAAGTTGTAGATGGTGTTGGTGATTGGCTCACCCGCATCATCGAGAAGCCGGCCGTCAAGGCCGGGCCAGGGGAACTTGAGGTCGGTGCTGGCGATGAGGGCAGGGATATCGGCACCGAGCTTCCACAGTTTGGCGATGGCGAAGATAACGACCACCAGGACATAAGGCAGTAGTGCCATCCAGATCCGGGGAATGGTGAGGCCCTCGGTGGCGGGGCGGGGCGGGGCGCCCAGGCGCTCGCGGACACCCTCGGTGCCCTTGGGCTTCCAGAAGCGCATCAGGATCACAGCGGCACCCACGCCGACCAGCGAGGCGACGACATCGGTGAGCTCATAGGAGAAGTGGGTGGCGGACCACCACTGGGCGATGGCGAAGGAACCGCCGATGGCCAGGGCCGCCGGCCAGGCCTCACGTAGGCCGCGCCAACCGTCGATGATGAACAGCAGGAAGAAGGGCACCATGACGGCGATGAAGGGTGCCTGGTGTCCGACGATGGCACCGATGTGGGCCGGATCAAGGCCGGTCAGGTTGCCGGCGGTGGTGATCGGGATGGCGATGGCGCCGAAGGCCACGGGTGCGGTATTGGCGAGCAGCACCACGGTCGCGGTCTTCAGTGGTTTGAGGCCGAGCGCCAGAATCATGGTGGCGGTGATGGCCACCGGGGCACCGAATCCGGCCAGTGCCTCCAGTAGACCGCCAAAACAGAAGGCGATGAGGATGGCCTGGATACGCAGGTCACCGCCGCCGATCTGGTCGAAGATGGCACGCATGTCCTCGAAGCGGCCACTGAGCACGGTGATCTGGTAGAACCACAATGCCATGACCACGATCCAGACGATCGGGAAGAAGCCGAAGACCGCTCCCTGGCTCGCAGAGAGCAAGGCCAGGTTCCAAGGCATTCCGAAGGCGAAGATGGCCACAACGAGGGCCACCGCCAGGGAGGCCAGGCCGGCCACATGGGCCTTTGCCTTCACCAGGAGCAACATGGCGAAGAAGGTGATCAGGGGAAGAGTGCCGACCAGGGCAGTGAGGGCGAGACTGCCGCCAACTGCATCGGTCAACGCGGTGTAGGTGTTCACGCGTGTCTCCTGAGGGTGGGATGAGGGTGGATGCTTCGGGGTGGTCAGTGGTTCAGTCGGGGGCGTGCAGCTGGAACTTTCGGGTTGAAATCAGGGGCCGGGAAGAGGACTGCGAGGCATCGGAAACGTGGGTTATGGGGGACTGTGGACTGACCACTGTGGACTGACCACAGAATAATATATGGCACACCTCACATTCGTCAAGCTTTATTGCGGGGGCGCACACTCATTGCGTGATCCGGCTCACTGGCTTATTATGGTCAGACCACAGGGGTTCGGCCCTTGCCCCTGGGCGGTCTACGCGTGAAAACTCCCTCCCGGGAGCCGCGCGTGAGGCTGCACCGGAAAATTCCGCACCGGAATTCTTGCCCAGCTCTTCCCTCTCACCCCGTTGTCCGGAGGTCACGAATGAGAATCGCACTTTTCAGCACCTGCATCGTGGATGCGATGTATCCCAAGGTCGCGCTCGCCACGGTCAGAATTCTCGAGCGCCTCGGCCATGAAGTTGTCTTCCCGCCCGGCCAGGGCTGCTGCTCACAGATGCACGTGAATTCCGGCTATTTCGACGATGCCCTGCCAGTGGTCCGCAACCATGTCAAGGCTTTCACCTCGGTGGAATATGAGGTGGCGGTGGCGCCCTCGGGCTCCTGTGTGGCCTCACTCGGCCATCAACAGCCGATGATCGCCCGCGCCGGGGGAGATGAGCGTCTGGCACAGCAGGCTCAGGATGTCGCCGCGAACACCTATGAACTGGCACAGTTGCTTACCGATGTCATGGGTATCACCGATGCCGCTGAACAGCTCGGCTCCTGGTTCCCGGAGAAGGTGACCTACCACCCCTCCTGTCACGGCATGCGGCTGCTGCGCTTGGGCGACCGGCAGAAGAACCTGGTCCAATCGGTCGGTGACATTGACTTCACCGAGCTTCCCGACGCCGAGGAATGCTGCGGCTTCGGCGGCACCTTCTCCTTCAAAAACCCTGATGTCTCCGCTGCGATGGCCGATGAGAAGATCGGCAACATCGAGAAGACCGGAGCCAGTCTGTGCACCGGCGGTGACTCCTCCTGCCTGATGCACCTGGGTGGTGCGCTGGCACGGCGAAAGTCCCCGATCCGGACCGTCCACCTCGCGGAGATCCTCGCCTCGACCAAGGAGAACCCACTGCGTGTCGAGGGCCCCGTGGAGCTGTCTATCGCTAAAACCGCCACATCTGTCACGACCGAAGGAGCGAACCGATGAGCCCGACCTTGCTGGGTATGCCCGGGGTGCGCAGCCACGCCTCCGAATCATCCAACCTGCACGCTGATGAGTCCTTCCCCGATGCGGCGAAGAAGGAAATGGGAAACACCCAGATGCGGGCGAATATCCGTCACGCCACGCACACCATCCGAGGTAAACGCGCCCGGGTGGTGGGGGAACTCCCGGACTGGGAGGATCTGCGTGATGCCGGTTCCGCGCTGAAGGAACAGGTCATGGCGAATCTGCCGGAACTGCTGGAGGAGTTCGAACGCAACTTCACCGCCCGCGGTGGCCATATCCACTGGGCACGTGACGGGGAGGAGGCGAACCGGATCATCACCGAACTGGTGCAGGCCACCGGTTCGAAGGAGGTCATCAAGATCAAGTCGATGGCCACCCAGGAGATCAACTTGGAGGAACACCTCAACTCTTATGGCATCACCGCCACGGAGACTGACCTGGCGGAACTGATCGTCCAGCTCGGGCATGATAAGCCGAGCCATATCCTGGTGCCGGCGATCCACCGCAACCGCGATGAGATCCGGGATATCTTCCTCAAGGAGATGCCGGAGGTATCCCCGGATCTAACGAATGAACCCAAGGTCCTGGCAGAAGCAGCCCGGGTCCATCTGCGGGAGAAGTTCCTCAACACCTCGGTGGCCATCTCCGGCGCGAACTTCGGGGTCGCCGATTCCGGCACGCTGACCATCGTGGAGTCCGAGGGTAACGGCCGGATGTGTCTGACCCTGCCGAATACCCTGATCTCGGTGATGGGCATCGAGAAGCTGGTGCCCACCTTCGCTGATCTGGAGGTCTTCCTCCAGCTGCTGCCGCGTTCCTCCACCGGGGAGCGGATGAACCCCTATACCTCCATGTGGACTGGGGTGACCCCCGGCGATGGTCCGCAGAACATGCACCTGGTGCTGCTGGACAATGGCCGTTCCGCGGTGCTCGACGATCCCGCTGGCCGTTCCGCGCTGCACTGCATCCGTTGCTCCGCCTGCCTGAATGTCTGCCCCGTCTATGAGCAGGCCGGTGGGCACGCCTACGGCTCCACCTACCCGGGCCCGATCGGGGCGATCCTCTCCCCGCAGCTCACGGGGATCACCTCCGCAGAAAATGCCTCCCTGCCCTACGCCTCCTCCCTCTGTGGCGCCTGCTTCGATGCCTGCCCGGTCAAGATCAACATCCCGGAGATCCTGGTTCACCTCCGCGATGAAGACGTGCGCACCCAGCACGGCGAGCGCGGTCCCGTTGAGGATTCAACCGCGGCGCAGGGGCGCCTGGCCAAACTCCGGGCAAAACTGCCGCGGGTGCCCTCGGAGATGGACGTGATGATGAAGGGAGCCTCGGTGATGATGTCCTCCGGCAAGGTGATGTCGCTGGCCGAACGCGCACTGCCGCTGGGTCGCGTCGTCGCCGGCCGGGACCACACCATCACCTGGCTTCCCGGTGTCGCCGGCGGCTGGACCGATGAGCGCGATATCCCCGCCCCGCCGAAGCAGTCCTTCCGTAACTGGTGGGCTGAACATGAGAACGAGACCGCTGAGCGCGTCGCCCGCGATGGCGGCCTCCGCAACGCTGGAGAGGACGAGCAGTGAGCAACGCCAAGCAGGAGATCCTCGCCCGACTGCGCTCGTCGCTTGACGACGCCCCCGTGGTACCCGAGGTACCACGCGCCTACCGCCGCACCTCGGAAAAACCGGCTGCCGAGGTGCTCGAGATGCTGGAGGACCGACTGGTCGACTACAAGGCCAATGTCTTCCATGAAACGGCTGATTCCATTGCCGGGCGGATCGCCACACTGCTCGGGGAGAATGCCACCTTCGTGATCCCCGAGGGTCTCGAACCTTCCTGGCTACCGGAGGGCGATCACCGTAAAATCATCGTGGAATCCCGTGATGAGCGTGTCGGTATGACTTTGAGCGTTCGGGAACTCAACGACGTCGACGCCGTGGTCACCTCCTCCACCGTCTCCTGTGCGGAAACCGGAACCATCTTCCTCTCCGGGACAGCGAGCGAGGGGCGCCGGGCCATCAGCCTGGTCCCGGACCATCACATCTGCGTGGTGCCACATGACTCGGTGGTGGAACTGATCCCGGAAGCACTGTCCCGGGTGGAGCCCACCGCGCCGATCACCATGATCTCCGGACCATCCGCCACCTCAGATATCGAGCTGGAACGCGTGGAAGGCGTGCACGGCCCGCGGCGCCTGGATGTGATTCTGCTGGGGTAGGTGGTTCGGTAGAAGATGTGGCGATGGGGGCCAGCAAAGGATCCCCCGGCGGATTCATTGGTTCAGGATGGCTCAGGGTGACCAGGGAGATTAGCTACGGAGGCGGTACAGGTGCCACGTAGTTCTCCACCACCGAGGACGGGACAACCTGCCTGATCTACCTGCAGCTCGCGGAGCGGCCAGGCGTAATCCAGCGTCTGGGTCCGGCGCACCCTATCGAGTTGTTGTGGATCATCGGCGGCAGACGGCAAAATGCTGCGCAGGAGAAGGTCAACAGCTGTCAACCTTAAATGCTGAACCATAAACATCTGTTCGTGGTGGCTGACGCGGTTGCGGAGACACCGCCGGACAAGCTTTGCTGATCCCTTGGCTTAGGAGACTTTTCTCTTTTTGCCCGTCTTCTTGCCCACAAACTGACCGGTGGCAGCACTCCGAGATACCGCACGGCCCCGCGACCTCGTTGAGACCACCACAGTTTTCCTGGCTTTCCGCTCTCGGGGTTGGCCATCATTTTCGGCTAAAGAGATCAGTTCCCTGAGCGCGCTGACCGGAACCACCGCCTGATCACTGGTGTGTTCGGCAACAGCACTCTCCACCATCCGCCGGATGACGGATCCAGTCGTCTCACCTTCTTCTGCGGCGATCTTTCGGACAGCCTCGAGCACCGACACCGGCAGCCTGACAGTAAATGCATCCATGGGTTCACCAGCGTTGCCGGAACCAGGTGCTGTCTTCATCGGCTCGGCAGCCTTAGCCTCGGCCGAGAAATCACCGGCATCAAAAAACTCAGCTAGCTCCTTAAAGTTAGTGCTCATCATTTCCCCTTGTCTTTGAAGTTCTTTTTCTCGCCCGAGGTCATCTCTCGCGCGGTCACCACGTAGTCACGGCCATCGAGGGAGTCAGCCAGGACCACTAAAAGGTGTCGCCCTGAGTCGGTGATTCCAAACACCAGGGTCGTGTTTCCTCGGCCCTGTCGGTAGAGCTTGGGATCTCCTTGCAGAACTTCATGGACCTCGGCGGGCGTGACATCATGTCTGGCGATGTGTTGTTCACTGTCGTCGGTCCAAGCGATCTCGTGCCACATCCATTTACCTTGTCTGACCTTTAACTACGGTATGTATACATACCGTACACGCCGCTTCTCGGTGGAGGAAGGGTATATCAATTTCAGGTCCCACAAAAGGTTTGAGAGGTGCTGTTGTAATCTCGGGATATCGATGGCGTGAGCGTGGAATAATTAGGGCCACGGGTACCTTCTCTGGGTTGTCGTTTCCCTCGTGAGCTCATCTTATGAACGGTGCGGTGGTACTGCCGCTACGGGGCTCAGTTGATCTGAGGCCTGGAGGAAATGATGACCGAGCGGGGTGTTCATCAACCGGGTCTTCGAGACAGCCTGATCACGCCGGCACATCTTCCTCATCAAGAGATGAAAAACTGAGCTTTCTCGGCGCTTCACCCAACTGTGCAATCCCCTCCACTCGGAGCTCTCCACTTCGCAAAATTCTGCGGATCTCCTTGGTTTCCGCTTGACTGAGAGGAACTACAAGAATTCCCTTTGGCAGGAGCCCCCATGACCACCGAAACTTTCCTCACCCCAGTTAGCCTTGAGGTTCTCAAGTCCCTGATCGGCCAAGAGCTCAAGGCCTACGGCAGTGATCTGGAGATTGACGAGGGGCTCGCGGCCTTTGATGTCTGGCTCGATCTCGAGCAGGGCTGGGTGCAGCTCGCCTATGAAGAAACCGTCGTTGATTTCGGAGATTTCGAGAACGTGGAATCCCTGCTGCGGGTCCACCCGCAGGGCAGCGCATTTCCCGGTGGTGAGCTGCACGAGCTGGGCGGCAGAATCACAACAATCTCCCGCATCCAGGACAAGATCATCGCCGTCGACAAGCTTATCGACGCCGTGTCCTGGGACTGGTGGCGCGACTCAGGGCTGCGTTTCACCCTGGATAACGGCCAGGATCTGATCATTCATCGGGCGGCCACCGTCAACGGTGAGGTGCGCATGCGGACAGGTCAGGCCGGGTCCACCGAACCCGACCCCATCCCGAAGCGTCCCTTCCAGGAGGGGCAGAAGCGACGCTATCAATTCGAGCGCCGCGAGGTGGCCCTGGCTTAGGCTTCTCTCCGAGGTTCGGAGTGGACCCGGTTGATTTCCTTCTCGATACTCGGCCACAGCTGGCGCAGGATATAACCCCAGGTGATCACGCCCCGGACGGTGTGCCCGTTATTCACGGAAATGATCACGGCGAGCTGTTCATTCTCCGCGCGCATCTGCTCCAGGGCTTCCTGCAACGTGGCGTCTTCCGGCAGCGTGAGTGCTGGTCGGGACCACTCATATGCCGGGGTCTCCTTGTTTGCGAGGAGGGTGTCACGGACGTGGACGACCCGGGGGACGTCCCAGGACGGGTCGTCGAGAAGCACCCGCAATCGCCCGGAATCCCGGGCGGCGCGGTGTACATCCTGAACCGTGGCAGCGGCCGGCAGAGTGGTCGGGTCATTGTCAGGATGGTCGATGACCTCATTGACGGTGGCCCGCTCCAGCTCGATGACCCCGGTGATCTGGGAGGCGGAGATGGTGTCCAGTGTGCCGGTCATCCGGGAATGTTCCACCAGCAGCCGCAGCGTATCGGCATCATAACCACGGGCGGCGGCCCGCTCCACGGGCTCTTCGCCGGCGGCTCGGACCAGCCGGTTGGCGGCCTGGTTGATCCACTGCAGCAGCGGCCGGAACACGTTGATGAAACCGCGGGCCGGCACCGCAATGGTGCGGATTGCAGACTCCGGGTGAGCGATCGCCCAGGATTTCGGCGCCATTTCACCGACGACCAGGTGAAGGAAGGTGACGATGAACAGCGCCAGAATGAAGGCGATGGCATCGGCCGCGATCACCGGTATGGGTAGGGCCTCGAAGACGGGCATCAGGGCGTGGTGAACCCAAGGCTTGGTGACTGCCCCCAGTGCGAAGGTACACACGGTGATACCCAACTGGGCGCCGGCGAGCATCAGAGTCAGCTCATTGAGACTACGCAGTGCCGCCCGGGAAGAGGCGGAGGTTTCCGCCGTCTCCTCCAGTCGGTTGCGGCGTGCCGCCAGTAGGGCGAATTCGATGATGACGAAGAAGGCGGACAACGCGATCAGCACGATTGTCGTGGGAAGGGCGAAATACCATTCGGTCATGAGTTAGCGATCCGCCTCGTCCTGGAGTTCTGGGGTAGTCACTTTCCCCGGGGAGGGGAGGACCTCGATGAGTCGGAGGTGTACCTCGGCCGGGACATTACGTTTGACGTCCTCGACCAGGATGCGCAGAATGCGCTGCGGTGCTTCATCGGCCTTGAGATAATCCTCAGGCTCCGCGACGAGTTCAATGTCGTGGATCTCACCGACATCCACGAGGCCACCCGTGTGGGAGAGCAGGAGACCCGAGATAGTCTCGTAGTCCCCCTCGGGTAGGTCATGCCCGACGGCACGCTCTACTTCATCGATCGGGGTATCGCCCTCAACCGACCATTCATTCTCACGCGTGGCGGTGATTTCCTCGGCCCGAGACAGGTCATGTTCATCGGAGACATCCCCGAGGATCTCCTCCGCCAGGTCTTCGAGCGTGATGATCCCGATGAATCCACCGTATTCGTCGATCACGCAGGCCAGCTGATCTCCCTGTTGCTGCAGCTCAGCTACGACATCAGGCAGCGCCATAGGCTCAGGAACCACCACTGCATCGCGCATTAGGCTGGCCGCCGGCGCGGTGTCGGGTAGGTCGGTGTCGAGCAGATCGATGAGATGGACGACACCTGTTGGCACGTGTTCCTTATCGATGACGGGGTAGCGCGAATGGGCGGTGGACATGAGACCGCGGACCTCGCCGACCGTCGTCTCAGGTCCGATGACATCGGCCCGGGACCGGGGAATCATGGCATGACCGGCATCCTGGTCGGGAAAATCCAGCAGCCGGTCCAAGACCAGAAAGGTACTATCGCCCAGATCTCCGCTTTCTCGGGAGGCATTGACGATGTGTTCGAGGTCTTCGGTGGTGGCTGAGGAATCGATGTCCTCGACCGGTTCAATGCGGAGCACGCGCAGCAGTGCATTGGAGGAGATGTCGAAGAACTTGATCAGCCAGCCGGTGGTCTTCAGATAGATTGATGTTGAACGAGCCAGTGCCAGGGAAGATTTCATCGGGGCGGCAATGGTGTAGTTCTTCGGGAAGAGCTCACCGAAGATCATCTGCACCACGGTGGAGATGGCCAGCGCCAGAATGGTGCCCACCCCGATGGATACCGCAGCGGGTATACCCACCCCGCCCAGCAACACGCCGAGTGATTCACCGACCAGTGGTTCCGCCACGAAACCGACCAGCAGACCGGTGACGGTGATTCCAAGTTGCGCCCCGGAGAGCATGAAGGATGTCCGATCGGTGATCGCCAGCGCCCGGATGGATCTGGGGTCCCCGCTGTCGGCTCGGGCGCGTAGCTGGGTACGGTCCACCGACATATAGGCGAATTCCTGTGCCACGAAATAGCCGTTTATTATGATGATCACCCCGATGACGGCCAGTCCGAGCAGCAGGGTTAGAACAGCCGTTAGCATTCTCCCACCCGCCTCAACACGTCTCGATCAGTGAGGGCGGGCCAGATAGATCGTTCGGGGGGCTCCATATGGAGTGAAAACCTCTTCTTTAATTCTAGGGCGCTGACCATGTTGTCAGCGTCGGAAAACACCGTCAGTCTACCTACAAAGTTCCGGCAGCAAAGGACAAACAGTGATCCAATTCAAGCGGAATTGAAGACGGCGGTGAATTCATAAGGTGCGTGTCCGGTGCCTGTTTTAGACTCCGTGGCATGAGCACCAACTTTGAACAGATCAAGGGCACCGCCAAGCCCCTCCACCGCGCTCTGGAAGAGGCTGGCTACCCGGGCCTCGAATCGCTTGACCGCGTCGATTACGCACGGGTCGCCGGTCTCCACGGCGTCGGAAAGCGCGGGCTGGAGCGGCTGCAGGCCGCCCTGGTTGAGCGAGGTCTCTCGATGTCCGGCGAAATTCCAACACCAACAGAAACCGGGGCGAAGGTGACCCGCGGACACACTGGAACCAGCGCCAAGGACATCAAGACCAAGCCCACCGGGCTGGACCCCGCCGAGTACATCGAAAACCTCGATACGCCGCGCCGGGTGGAACATGGGCGGCAACTGCTGGAGATTTTCAACCGCCTGACCGGGGCAGAACCGGTGATGTGGGGCGGCTCGATGATCGGCTACGGGCAGGTGCACTTCGAGTCCCATACCGGGCGGGAAGGGGACTGGTTTCGCCTGGGTTTCAGCCCGCGCAAGTCCAAGCTCACGCTCTATGGGCTGAAAGATGAGAATGGTGCTGCCGAGCTGCTGGACAAGTTGGGCAAGTACACCGTGGGCACCGGCTGTATCTACTTCAATAAGCCGGAGGATGTGGATATTGAGGTGCTGGAGGAGCTGATCGAGCGGGCGTGGAAGACGCTGCCGGGGGAGTAGTGGTTGCCGGGTGGGGGCCTGGTTTAGGTGACAGCTGGGGTGAGCTGCCCCTGATCTCGGACGTGAGGCTGGAGGGCTTCAGGTCTTCATGAACTGTGTTTGAGCGGGTCACGGGAATGACAAATTAGTTCACGATAGAACGATATTTGATTCCACACCTTCCGCTAGCCGTGCGGATGGTTCGCGGATTTCCGGAGCTTCCAGCATATTTCGCCACATTAGATCAGGCTTCGTGATGTACATTACATCGATGGGTGTGTATCATTTCCGCCTGCGGAGCAAAACAGATTTAGTAATGAATCAAAATGTCGCGGGTCGGCATGCTTTTTAGCTCCACCTTTGCCCTCCATCCATCAAGGAGCTTCTCGTGGTCATACCGATCATTGGCATCATTCTTTCGCTCATCTTTCTCATTGGAATGGCGTATCGGGGACATTCTGTTGTCGCGATTGCGCCCCTTGCCGCATTGATTGCGGTGGTCTTCTCTTGGGATCCCCTGCTTGCCAGTTACACACAGATTTTCATGCCGGCGCTCGGCACGTTCCTCATCAACTTTTTCCCACTCTTCCTCGCGGGCGCGATCTTTGGCCGACTAATGGCGGTCAGTGGCTATGCTGAGGATCTTGCACGCTGGATTCCCCGTATTTTCGGCCAGAAGCAGGCAGTTCTGGTCACTGCTGTCATTACCGCACTGCTGACTTATGGTGGTGTCAGTGCCTGGGTCATTGCCTTCACGGTTGTGCCGATCGCCAAGCCGCTTTTCCGTCGAGCGAACGTTTCGATGAAGTTGATGCCGGCGGCCATTGCTCTGGGAATTTTCACTTTTGCCACGGCAGCGCTTCCGGGTTCGCCGCAGATTCACAATGCAATCCCAACCTCTTACTTTGGTACGACAACCTTCGCGGCTCCGATCCTGGGCATTGTGGGTGCCATTGCGACCTTCAGTCTGGGTATGTTCTGGCTGATTTGGCGGGAGCGTTCCCTGCAGCGAAAGGGAGAGGGATTTGTAGATATTTCCAGCTCCTCCATCGCTGATGATGCTGGTGGGGATGGTGGGGGAGCTCTGGTGAAGGATCCGCTTCCTGGCTCTGCGGCTAGTGCGGAGGCCTCACTGGCTACTGCCAGTGATTTGACTGCGCGAACTGCGGCTTCCGCTGGAAAAGCTCCGCTCGGTCATGTGGCGGTCGAGGAGATGTCGATGGGAGAGGCAACCAGGCGTGGCCTTATCGGCCTGTTGCCGATCATCGTTGTTGTATTGGTCAACGCTGCGTATGTCTACCTGATTTCTCCTCGTATGGAATACGGCTATCTCGCTGAGGAGCGATTTGGTGCCACCTCGATCTCTGCGGTACTCGGCATCTGGTCGGTGACTGTCGCACTTGCGGCTGCAACGGTGCTCATTTTCCTGTTGAAGCCGGGGAACTTCGGTAAGTATCTGAATTCCTTGACTGAGGGCGCCCGCAATGCGGTGCTCCCGGCTTTCACGACCGCGAGTGAGGTTGGCTATGGTGCGGTCATTGCATCGCTTGCTGTGTTTGCAGTGCTAAGCAATGGGTTGTTCAACATCAGTGATAACCCGTTGATCGTAGGAACTGTGGCCACTGCGGTTATTTCTGGCATTACCGGTTCCTCCTCTGGCGGTCTATCGATCACTCTCCAGACCTTCGGAGAGCAGTTGAACTCGATGGCTCAGGCCAGTGGGATCGATCCGGAGTTCATGCACCGTGCTGTTGCCATGGCCTCGGTCAGCTTTGATTCGCTTCCCCATAATGGAGCTATTGTGACCCTGCTGCTGGTCTGTGGCCTCACACATCGTCAGGCATACAAGGATATTGGTGTGGTCACCGTGCTGGTCCCATTTGCTGGCCTGCTGGTGATTATGGCACTGGGAACCGCAGTGCCTGCGTTGGTTTAGCTTCTGAAGTTTTGAGTCTTGGGCGCCCTTTCTATCGGTTATTGCCGATGATCGGGCGCTTTTTCGTTGGGGCCTGGGATTCCGTCAGGGAATATTGGTCAAACTCTTGACCTTCTACTGTGTCTTGCATTACGTTAGAGCTCACGCGACAACAGGAGGAACTATGACCATCACACTGAGTACAGCTCCCGCCGGAAAATGCCCCTTTGGGCACGGCGGCGGGGCTTCGGAGACCTTTGATCCCTTTAGCCTCGATTATCAGATCAACCCCGGCGAGCATGCCAAGTGGGCACGGGAGAATGAGCCGATCTTCTTCCATGAGAAGCTCGGCTATTGGGTTGTCACTCGCTATGCCGATGTTCAGGAAGTCTTCCGGGACAACATCACCTTCTCTCCCTCGGTTGCTCTAGAGAAGATCACTCCGCTCACTGAGGAAGCCAAGCAGATCCTTGCTGATCATGACTTTGCCTTACGTCGGACTTTGGTCAATGAAGATGAGCCCGACCACACTGCACGCCGACGTGCTCTAGGAGGTGCATTTGATATTGAGCACTTGGAAGAGCACGAAGAGATGGTCCGGCGATTGGTTACTGAGCGCATCGATGGCTTCATTGACAATGGCAATGTTGACCTTGTTCCCGGTCTGCTCTACGAAGTGCCACTGATGGTGGCCTTCCACTTTCTCGGTGTACCGGAACACGACATGGATTTGCTGCACAAGTACTCCGTCGCACATACGGTGAGTACCTGGGGAAAACCGACTGATGAGGAACAAATCGAGATTGCAGAGTCTGTCGGAAAATTCTGGCAACTCGCCGGAAAGATCCTGGAGGAACTCCGCGAAACACCTGATGCAGATGGTTGGATGCCGATGAGTATCCGCGCCCAAAAGGAACAGCCGGATGTAGTCACCGATTCCTATTTGCATTCGATGATGATGGCCGGGATTGTTGCCGCGCACGAGACAACTGCGTTCTCAGGCGCAAACGCGATGAAGCTCCTTCTCGAGAATCGTGAAATCTGGGAGCTGCTGTGTGAGAAACCTGAACTGATCCCGAATGCAATTGAAGAATCGTTGCGGCTTTCCGGTGGTGTAGCCGCTTGGCGCCGGATTAGCACTCGCCCCACGACCCTGGGTGGAGTCGAGCTGCCGGAAGGTGCACGGGTCCTCATGGTCAGTGCTGCAGCGAACCGTGACCCCGAAATGTTCCCGGACCCGGATGCCATTGATCTGTACCGCGACAATGTCTCGAAGCACTTGACCTTCGGATTCGGGAGCCATCAGTGCCTGGGTAAGAATCTCGCCCGTTTGGAACTGCAGGTGATCCTCCAAGAATTGACCACCCGCCTTCCTCACCTGGAACTAGTTGAAGACCAGGATTTCGGGTATGTCCCGAACACCTCTTTCCGTGGTCCGCAGCATCTTGAGGTGGAGTGGAATCCGGAGGCTAATCCTGAGCGTCAGGCGATGGCCCAAAAGAATATTCATCCCGAGATCATCTTCAACGGTCCCAGCCGCGAGCTGCGTACCCGCCGTATGAGTGTCACTGAGATCGACGATGTTGCGCAAGGCATTCGCCGAATTGTTCTTCGGTCGGAGGACGGATCACGATTGCCAAACTCTTGGCCTGGTGCGCACATCGAGATTGAGGTGGACGGGTTCAACCGGCATTACTCACTTTGTGGCCAGGGCACAGACTACTGGGAGATCGCGGTAGCTCTTGACCCGGAGAGTAGGGGTGGTTCGGCGTGGATCCACGAGAATGTCAGAAATGGCAGTGTGCTTAATGTGCGTGGTCCCCGGAGCAATTTTCGCGCGGACACTAGTGCCACCCAATTGATTCTTGTGGCAGGCGGTGTGGGTATCACCCCGATGCTGGCCATGGCTGATGAAGCCAAGGCGCGTGGGATTGATTATGAGTTGCACTATGCCGGCAAACACCGGGACAAGATGGCCTACCTTGACCGGATTGAGTGCGACCATGGAGAACACACCAGGATCTATGTCTCCATGGAGGGGCTCCGCCTGGATGTCTCAAGTTTTGCTGATCGGCAGAGTCCGGGTGTGCAGGTGTTGACTTGTGGTCCGGACCGGCTTACCTCCGCACTTCTCGATGCGCTCGCTCATTGGCCGGCTGATACTGTGCGACGTGAGTCCTTCTCTGCGGCGAATCTGGCCGATGAATCCGAGAATGAGCAGTTCACGGTGGTCATCAACTCCACCGGTGAAGAGCTGGAGGTTCCGGCAAACACCACTTTGCTGGAATACCTCGAAAACTCCGGCCATGATCTTTACGCTGATTGTCGTGAAGGGCTGTGTGGCACCTGCGAGGTTGGGGTGCTGGCGGGTGATCCGGAGCACCGGGACCATTTGCTGAGCGACCGTGAAAAAATAGATGGAACCCGGATGCTCCCCTGTGTGTCTCGCGGTAGTTGCTCTTCCAAGCTCGTTCTGGATCTGTAGATACTTCCTGCAACAGGCAAAGACCCTGGGCTGAGGAGCTGGATACCGGGACATTCACCTGGGTTTTCCAGATTACCGCGGATATCGCTCCCGAACCGGGGAATTTGGCGAGTACCTCCTCGAAGAGATTTCTGCTGACTTACTCCAGGTGCTGGATGAGCTGCCAGGCTATGAACCGGTTTCCATCCTCAGTAATTCCATGAGGGTGTCTTTGGACAGCACCTCCTGAACCAGTTGAAGGAGCGTCTGTCTGCGTTCATCGGAATCTCCTCAGTGTCTGTTTCAGGTGCTCCGATTTCCGCCTGTGCAGCGAGGTCTTTTCGAAGCCGCAGAAAATGATGTTGATGCTAGACAAACTGTCTTCAACAGCAGCACCAGGCCGCGACTCTCCGGCAAGTAGCTCTTAAAACAAGTGGCTCTTAAAATTGGTACCGGACACCACAGAATCCTCCACCGATGTAGTGATGGGCGGCTCCCCCAAGCCCTGGCAGACTATGACTTTCTCGGGCAGTTGAGTTCCCAGGTAATACTGGTGCTGGCGTTATCGGGGCAGCCGATCCGGCGGTTACTGCGGAGCGGATCCAGCAGGCAGAGGGTGCCGGGCTCCCTGCTCCCATGCTGCCTTTATCCTTCCGGGGTCCCGCTGAGGCGGAAACCATTGGTCGGGAGAGTCTTCGGGAGATACCGCTAGGCTGTGCCGCGTAGCCCGAATATGTCCTTCCGGTCCATAAGCTTATTCAGTAGTTCATTGAGGGTATCGCGCTCGGACTCGTTCAGCGGAGAGATCCACTGCCTGAGCAGCTCATTCTGCTCCAGATATGCCTGGCGGACCGTTTCCTCGCCTGCGGGGGTCAAACGCAGCCGGTAGGTTCGGCGGTCCTGGTGGGAGAGGAGTCGCTCGATGAAGCCCTGTTTGAGGAGTCCTGCTGAGAGGTTGGAGACCGTGGCTTTACTGGAGTTGGTGAGTAGCGTGAGCTTGGACTGCTCGATCTCGCCGACATTCCACAGGACAAAGAGCATCCGGAAAGAAGACCAGGTCAGCTTTAACGGACGATGGACCTGGGACTCCGCGATGTGCTTCATGATCTCTGAGGCGCGGTTGAAGGACAACGCAAGATGGCTGGCGTCGGTGTGGACTGCATCCAGTTCATCATTTAAGCGTGAGGTCGCCAGCGCAACGAAACTCCAATAATCGAGATCGCCATGAAAATCAGCGTCATTGTGCTGTTCGTTCTCAGTGGATTCCATGATTTCCCGATCCTTTCTGAAGTAGGAGAGCGCTCAAGTGAACGAGTTTAGCGTGGGCGAGAAGTGGTCGAGAAAGAGAACGGCCCCGTCGAGTCACCGTAGCGGTGACATTGACGGGGCCGAGCTTGGCGGAAGGTAACCTCATCGCCAGAGCAGCAGTGCATCTCCTTGCCCGCCGCCGCCGCACAGGGCGACAGCGGATCTGCCGGTGCCCCGGCGGCTGAGCTCGTGGGCGGCGTGGACGACGAGTCGGGCCCCGGAAGCGCCGACCGGGTGACCCAACGCTATGGCACCTCCGTGGATATTTGTCTGTTCCAATGGATAGCCGAGTTCTTCCAATGATTTCACGGCTACCGCGCCGAAGGCCTCATTGATCTCGATGAAGTCGAGGTCGGCAACAGTCCAGTCCCCGCTGGCTCGGTCGACGGCAGCATTAATCGCGCGGGCTGGCTGAGAATGCAGCGTGGTGTCGGGACCCGCGACATGGCCAGCGGCACCTATCACCGCCAGATATTCAAGATTGTTCTTTTCGGCCCAAGCGCGGGTTGTCAGCACTACCGCGGCGGCACCATCTGAAATCGGGGAAGAGTTACCCGCAGTGACGCTGCCTCCCTTGATGAATGCCGGACGAAGCTTGGCCAGCGATTCTACCGTTGACTCAGGCCGGATCCCCTGGTCCCGATCGATGATCAGTGGCTCCCCCTTTCGCTGGGGAACTTCAACCGCGGCGATCTCGGGGGAGAAGACACCGGATTCCCAGGCGGCTGCAGCTCGTTGGTGCGACATTGCCGCCACTTCATCTTGCTGCTGACGGCTGATCCCCAGACTCTCATTGTGTTCGTCGGTGCTGGTGCCCATTGAAGCGTGGTCGAATGCATCTGTCAGAGCATCACGTTCCAGAGCATCGAGGGTCTGGACGGAGCCATAGGTGACCCCGGAACGAATCCCACGAAGCAGATGCGGGGCATTCGACATGGACTCCTGGCCACCGGCCACCACCACCTGAGTCTCACCGAGACGGAGCATGCGAGAGCCTTCGATAACTGCGCGCAAGCCTGAGAGACACACGCTGTTGACCGTCAGAGTTGGCGTGGACATGGGCAGCCCCGCGTGCACAGCAGCCTGTCGAGCTGGGTTCTGGCCACAGTCAGCCTGAACCACTTGCCCCATGATGACGTGGTCGATGTCGGTGACTTTGACACCGGAATCTACCAGGGCCGCGCGGATTGCGGTGGCGCCCAGGTGTGGGGCATCAATACCGGAGAGCTGGCCGAGGAGTCTTCCTTGCGGAGTTCGGCGGGCGGCAAGTATGACGACATCCTTCGGGGAGGCGTTAGCAACCGACATGTCAGTTCTCCAGTTCCACGGTGTAGGCAGCTTCGGTTTTCTCGGCGATTTCCTCTTCAGTGACTCCTGGTGCGAGGTGGCGGAGGATGAGGTGGTCTGCTGCAACATCGAAGTCACCGAGGTCGGTGATGATGCGGTTGACGACGCCGATACCGGTGAGCGGTAACTCGCACTGCTGTTTCAGTTTGGGGTCACCATTGCGGGTGGTGTGCTCGGTCAGCACGATCACCCGCGGAGTTCCGGCGACGAGGTCCATGGCGCCACCCATGCCCTTGACCATCTTTCCGGGGACCATCCAGTTCGCGAGGTCACCGCCCTGGGAGACTTCCATGGCACCCAGAATGGCCATGCCCACATGCCCACCCCGAATCATGCCGAAGCTGGTGGCAGAATCAAAGATCGAGGCACCGGGTACCAGGGTTACTGTCTGTTTTCCGGCGTTAATCAGGTCGGCATCTTCTTCTCCGGAGTAGGGGAAGGGCCCCATCCCGAGAATCCCGTTCTCGGATTGGAGCATCACCCGAACGCCTGCGCGGATATGGTTGGCCACCAGGGTCGGAATCCCGATGCCCAGGTTTACATAGTCTCCATCTGACAATTCCTGGGCCGCACGGGCGGCCATATCTGCTCTAGTCCAGGCCATGTCAGGCCTCCTTTTCACGGACGGTGCGTTGTTCAATGGGTTTTTCCCGTGGTGCCGCCTGGAAGATGTGGTTGATGTAGACCCCTGGGGTCATGATGTCGTCTGGGTCTAACTCACCGCGGGGCACCAGATCCTCCACCTGGGCGAAGGTGATGCGTCCGGATTCGGCGCACAGGGGGTTAAAATTCCGGGCAGTGCGGCGGAACCGCAGGTTGCCGTCCTCGTCGCCGAGGGCGGCATGGACCAGTGCGATGTCGGCGACGATCCCACGCTCCTGGAGATAGATCTGGCCGTCGAATTCCGCGGTGGGCTTTCCCTCTGCCACGAGCGTGCCGACGCCCGTCGCGGTGTAGAAGGCGGGGATGCCTGCACCGCCGGCACGGAGTCGCTCAGCCAGAGTCCCCTGCGGGTTGAATTCGACCTCGAGTTCGCCGCTGAGGTACAGCTCGGCGAAGAGTTTGTTCTCTCCGACATAGGAGGACAGCACGCGCTTGACCTGACGGTTCTCCAGTAGGAGGCCGAGTCCGGCACCGTCGATCCCCATATTGTTGGAGACGATGGTGAGATCCTTGGCCCCGGTGTCACGCAGTGCTTCGATCAGCTCGAAGGGGTTACCGGACAACCCGAATCCACCCACCGCGATGGTCATACCGTCCTGGACTACCTCGCGTAGCGAATCCAAGACGGGGCCGGAGATGATCTTGTTCGACATCAGTTGTCCTTCCCGGTGGCTGGACGAATGGTTCCTAGGCACTCACCGAAGTCAATGACGGAACCATCCGGGCCCGGTGCGCTGCCGGTCAGCCCGATGGTCTGGCCATCCTGGAGGAAGAACATTTCATTGCCATCAGCAAGTTTGACCGGTTCCTTGCCGCCCCAGGAAAGTTCGATGAAGGATCCTCGCTGATCGACGCCAGGTCCTGAGACAGTTCCGGAACCGAACATGTCACCCGGACGCAATGATGCTCCATTGACCGTCATGTGGGCCGCCATCTGCGGTGCGGTGTAGTACATCAGCTTGAAGGGAGGGCGTGATAGCTCTTCACCATTGACAGTGACTCCCATGGTGATATCGAGGCCATGGGGGCCACCGGTGGAGTCATCATCGCGTAGGTATTCAGCCAGCTCGAAGGTCCGTTCCGGGGCTGGATGGCGAGCCTCGGTGAGTGCATCCCAAGGAACAACCCAGGTGCCGACGGTGGAGGCGAAGGATTTGCCGAGGTAGGGGCCAAGCGGTACGTACTCATAGTTCTGGATATCGCGTGCAGACCAGTCATTGAAAAGAAAGACCCCGAAGAGGTGTTCTTCAGCAGCCTGGCGTACCGAGACCTCGCCCTTCGGAGCGGAACCGCCCAACACGAAACCGATCTCAGCCTCGATGTCGAGGCGTCGCGACGCCCCGAAGATGGGGTTTCCCTCGGGGTTCGGCAGCAGGCCCTTCGGGCGGACGACATCGGTACCAGAGACCACGATCGAGCCTGATCGGCCGTGGTACCCGATGGGTAGGTGCTTCCAGTTTGGCTTCAGCGCGGCTTCATTGGGTCGGAACATCTTTCCCAGATTCGTCGCATGGTGCTCCGATGCGTAGTAGTCCACGTAGTCCGCTGGAGTAAATGCCAGCTGGTAGGTGACTTCGTCGATACCTGAGGTGGCGGCGGCTACCGTATCGCCCAGTGACTCATCTCTTACCGTGTCCTGCAGCCACTGCCGGACCAGTCGCCACACCTCAACTCCAGCACTCAGTAGCAGATCCAGGTTTGGGGAACCGATAACCGTGTGAGCCCGCTCATCAAGGCCCGGCACTGAGATGGCGAGTGCCGCGAGGTTGATGACACGGTCGCCGAGTCGCGCGCCAAGATGGAAGGTTTCACCACCATCGGTAGAGAAGGAACCATAGGGGAGGTTTTCGGGGCCGAATCCCTCGATGGACAGAGTGGTGGCTGCGCTGGTGGGCATGAACTTAATCTCCTTTGATAAGTGGTGGTCTAAAAGGTCTGAACAGTTTGAAGGCTGAGTTGACCGATCTCGCCGAGAGTTTCCGTGGGCTCACTCAGGGAGCAGGTACCGAAGGAAAGGAAGCTGTCTCTCCAGTCATCGGATGCTGCAAGCGCTGCGGTGACCACCTCGGCATCATTACTGTTGAGCAGGGACAGCGCCCTTTCCCGGGGGGCTCCGGATTGTAGCGCCGCAGTAGCGGCAGCGATATTGAGGAATCCGAAGTGATCGAAACCGGTGTGGGAATCGGTGTAGCGCAGTGCGCGGTGAAGACCTGCCGTCAATTTGAAAGGCAGTCCAGTTTCGACAGCTGCCGTGAGAACCTTGATTACCTGCTCTGCAGAAGGAAAGAAGTGGGCGTCAATCCCACCGGTGCGGAACTTCAGGGACAGACCATTGGTCTTCAGTGTGGCTAGCGAATCATGGTTGACTGCATCCGCCGTCAATTCAACGTAGACCTCGATGTTCTGGTGCCTGGACTTGAAGGCCGCAGCCTGTTCAATGCCGAGTGCGGGATTCTCACCGACCTTGACCTCGATAGCGGAAACACTGGTGTTCGGAGATACTCCCGAGAGTTCGGAAATGAGCTCAGTGGCCTCCAGTAGTTGCTCGGTTGGGAGGACGACTGAGATACCTAGCGTTTCCCCCTTGGCTAGCTGGACTGCCTCCAGGACCTTGGCCAAGGGAAGAATCAGGGGGCCGATGAAATCTGAGGTGACCTGGTGTCGGAAAGTACGGATATGTTCGGCAACTGCGGTGTCCAGTGGCGCAAGCCCCGGTGGGAAGACAGCAGCATCATCGAAAAAGCCGTGGTACGTGGACTCTCTCATCGACTAAGCCTCTCCGATCCAGCGACCGGCAGTCCAGGAGGACTTATAGGCTGGATCATTGGCGGCCAAAGCAGCTTCACCGAGTAGCAGGGGCTTGAAGGTATCGACCATGACCGCAGTCTCATCGAAGAAGTCCTTCCCGATGGAGGCTTCCATCGCGCCGGGCTGAGGACCGTGCGGATGCCCACCGGGGTGCAGTGAGATGGATCCCTCCTTGATGCCAGAACCCTTGCGCGCTTCATAATCACCCTCGACGTAGAACATGACTTCATCAGAGTCGACGTTGGAGTGGTAATAGGGCACCGGAATCGCATCCTCGGCGTAATCAACCTTGCGTGGGACAAAGTTGCAAACAACAAAGTTATGGCCCTCCCAGACCTGGTGGGCCGGCGGCGGCTGGTGCAACTTTCCGGTGATGGGCGCGTAATCGTAGATGCTGAAGACGAAGGGATAGAGGCAGCCGTCCCAGCCGACAACATCAAAGGGATGATGCGGTAGAACGTGAATGGTGCCGGAAACCCCTGAGGGGCCGGATCCACGGTGCTTGATGTAGAGCTCAACATCTGATCCTTCGGCGATCATAACCTCCTCCGGAATTCGGAAGTTTCGCTCGAAGAAGGGGGAATGCTCAAGGAGCTGGCCATAGCGAGACATGTAGCGGTTTGGCGGCGCAATATGGCTGTTGGCTTCAATAAAGTAGAGACGAGCCTCTTCGCCATCGCGGAGCACCCAACGGTGAATGGATGCTCGGGGGAGCATTACATAATCGCCCTGGGAGACCTCAAGCGGCCCAAACATGGTCTCCACCAGGGCAGATCCGCTTTCGACATAGACGCATTCATCGCCGATGCCGTTCTTGTAGAGCGGGGAGGTGGCGTTGACCGTGGCATAGGAGAGCCGCACATCAGAGTTGCCCATCACAAGGCGACGGTGCCGAACTGCGTCGACGGCGCCGTTATCGCCCTGGAACTCCAGGTCATGAAGTTTGAGGTGGAGCGGAAGGAGTGGTTCATTGGGCACCAGGGTCTGGTCCGGCAGCTCCCATTTGCGGGCATCAACCAGGGCAGACGGAATGTTCCGGTGGTACAACAAGGCGGAGTCCAAGGAGAAGCCCTCTTCGCCCATCAGTTCCTCGTAGTACAAATTGCCGCTATCGTCGCGCAGGGCGGTATGCCGGTGCTTCGGCAGTTTTCCGAGCTTGTGGTAGTAGACCATGGTTGTTCTCCTAGACTGTCTTAAAAAGTGAAAGGATCCGGTGGTGGTTGTGAGCGATTGGCAGGACACAGAGCTGACAGTGACGGATAGCGAGGCTGTGGCTGGCACCTCTCGGGAGCATCTCGACTATTGGACTTTTAGTCTGTTGGCTCGGGAGCGGGTTATTGAGGAGTTTCCTGAGATCAATCCAGATGTAAATGGGCTGGTCCTCTACCTCAACCGTGCTTCCGGTCATCTGACAGCTGAGCTTGAAACGGAGGTGCATAAACCACAGGGGCTGAGTTGGGCGGGTTATCGTCTGCTATTCGTACTGTGGATAGCCGGTGATCTGGAACCACACCGTGCAGCGGTGCTCACCAACACCAGTCGAGCTTCGGTATCCAGCCTTTCCCAGCGGTTCATTCAGGAGGGTCTGATTCACCGTCGACCGTCCTCCACCGATGGAAGATCGGTAGTGCTCTCACTGGCAGATGCCGGCCGGGACAAAGTTCGTGCTGCATTTCTCGCCCAAGATGAAGCGCAGAAAGGGTGGCTATCCGTTCTCACTGACACTGAGCAGGAAATCCTGCGGATGCTATTGGCGAAAATGATGGAGTCGTGGACTCGATCTGGTTCTGGAATAGAAATAGATCGGGACTGAACTTCTTCAATGTGCAGTTGGGTGAGGGTGGCTGTGCCGTCGCTTCTCTATTGAGTTGTGGGGTTTTGAGTTCGGGGTCTTGAATCAGCTCATTTGCATGGCCTTTTCCTGTCGGTGCGTACGGGGTGGTGGGTTTTCAAAGCCATCGCTGTGACTGAACTCACCGTATATCCGATGGTAAATTTTGTCAATTGATTTACTAGTTTTCAGGCCATTGGGCGCCTAGGTTTCCATGCCTTTGGACAAGATCTGGCACTTGAGGTGCCGTTTCCTTGAGGGGCCCTGCGGGGGGCCGTCACGGCGGGCTGTCCATATGGTTCGATCCTGAACTAGAAGATGGAGGTGATGCCGGCCAGTCCTGAGTTAAGTGCCAATTGGGGAAGTTTCCCGATGGAGTTGTCACTTTCGAGGCGCAGGGCTCTGGAGATTTGGGCCTATCGCATGTGGATGTCGGAAGTCCTGGAGTCGCTGTCGGGGCTAACTGGCCGCCGTTGACATCAGATTTCCACGTTCAGTGCCTGGGCGATGAACGTGGAAAGAGTCATTTTTCCAGCGCTCTTCATCTGAATTTGAAACATTTGGGATGAAGATCAGTGAGCAGGTATGGAAAAGCACTCGATGGACACTTTCGGAGGCTGGGACGAGCTTCGGAGCTCAAATCTCGCGTCAGTTTTTGAGAGGGGCCTCATCGGTGTGCGGGAGGGGATAGGCGGCAGAGTGGCGTGGATGTTGTGCCCCTGTCTAACAGGTGCTCCCGCCGGAGGTTGACTAGCTTTCCAAGCTCAGGGCATGGGGAACTACAAGAACTACTGCTTATCCCAGTCCGGTTGGCCGAAGGCCGCGTGGTAGCTGACAAAATCCTGCGGGGTGGTGCTGTCGCCCAGGTTCAGGGCTAGAAGTTGGCCTTCTGGGGCGTTGCGGAAGGCCAGGCCCTCGATCTTCCGGAAACCGAAGCGCAGGTAGAACTCCGGGTCGCCGAGGGATACCACGCCACCGGCGCCGCCTTCCCGTAGTTCCTTCAGGGCGGCTTCCATGAGGGCGCGGCCGATGCCAGCATTCTGGTATTCAGGATCCACGGCCACGGGACCCAGGCCGTACCAGCCGCCGGTGCCATCAGAGATGGTGATGGGGGAGGCGGCAATGTATCCGGCGAGGTCCAGTCCTTGGATGGCTACCAGGGATAGGGAGAGGACATCGGCATCGCGCAGGCTCTCGACGATCTTCGGGAGATTGTGGGCGGAGTATTCGGCCTGCTCGTATGAACGGGCGACAATGTGGCGGATCGCGGTAATGTCCGCTTCAGCTTCGCGACGGATCCAGGGCTTGTCCATGATCCCGATCCTACGGTTAGCGGGAGTGAAGGACTCCCGGAGGGTGTCGCCCGAACGGCAGCGGCCATGCATGGGAGGGGTGCTCCGCCGCCCGGAAGTCGGGAGGCACCCACCCGGAGGCCGGGTGAATGACAAGAATTAAGCCTGAATGGCGTGATCCGGTGAGGCCGCTCCAATGCCCGCCAGAATCTGATCTAGTGTGGCTTCGGCACCCTGTTTATGCAGTGAGTTCAGTGCTTCGGCGTAGGCCGCCACAAAGCGCTCGGAATCCACCAGATCGCCGAAGAGTTCACGGTCGCGGAGGAAAGCCAGAATATCTGAATGGTTGTGGGAGGCGTTCTCCTTGATCCGGTCAGTGAGGCGATCAATCACCTTGATCGGCTGACCCTGTTCATCCACCCCCTCGGCATAGCGGGCCCAGGAGGCGACGATCGCGGCGGAGAGCGCCACCTGTCCATCATTGGCCAGGTTCTCGTGGATCACCGGGAGCAGCCATTTCGGGATCCGGTCGGAGGACTCGGCGCATAGCCGCGGCACGGTGTCCTTGACGGCGGCGTTGCCGAAACGGGCGATCAGCTGGTGACGGTAGGCATTTAGGTCCACGCCGGGCAGTTCGTGCAGGGTCGGGGTGGCTTCTTGCTCCATGTAGGCGAGCAGGAAGCGGCGGAAGCGTTCATCGGCCATGACATCGTGAACCATATGGTGGCCGGCGAGGTGCCCGAAGTAGCACAGGCCCTGGTGGGAGGCATTGAGCAGGCGCAGCTTCATCAGCTCATAGGGTTCGACCTCTTCAACCACCTGCACCTCGACCTCTTCATAGGCGGGGCGGCCGGCGGTGAAGGAATCCTCAAGCACCCACTGGGTGAAGTCCTCGGAGACCACCGGCCAGGCATCCAGGTAGCCGGTGGCGGCGACATCGGCACGGTCACTGTCGGTGGTCTCCGGGGTGATGCGGTCGACCATGGAACTCGGGAATTTCACATTGTCACGGACCCAGGAACCCAGGTCCTCGGAGACCGACTCGGCGAACGCAATGAAGTGTGCCGCGGCCAGCTCGCCATTGCCCTGGATATTGTCGCAGCTCATGATGGTGAACGGCGCCTGTCCGGCCGCCCGGCGTGCCATCAGCGCTGCGGTGATCAGGCCGAAGAAGGTCTGCAGGCCAGCAACCCGGCCGGCGATGAGCTCGGCGATGTCCGCCTGTATCCGGGCGTTGCCGTGGTCGAAGCCGCCGGAGGCGGGGTCGATGTTGTACCCGCCTTCGGTGACGGTGAGGGAGACGATGCGGATCGCGGCGTCGCTAAGCGTGTCCACGGCGGCCGTCGGGTTCTCGGGGGCGAAGACATAGTCGATGATGGCGCCGATGACCCGTTGCTCCAGCTCGCCGGCGGGGGACTTGGTGCTCAGGGTGTAGAGGTGGTCCTGGCTGGCCAGGGCATCGCGCATGCGTACATCGGAGGGCATGACGCCCATGCCGATGATGCCCCAGTCCAAGGCTTTCCCCTCATTCATGAGGCGGTCGAGGTACATCGCCTGGTGCGCGCGGTGGAAACCACCGACCCCGAAGTGGACGATGCCCGGGGTGACCTGGCTGCGCTCGTAGCTGGGAATGCTGGCGCCTGAGGCGGCGGCCACCGCAGCGAGGTTGGCGGTGTTGAGCTGGATGGGCTGGTTCATGAGGTTCTCCTGGGTGCTCGGATGAGGGGCGTTCTGGTACAGGTGAATTACTTGGGTGCCACCACGGTGGCGGGAATGGCGAGGTCCTCGATCTGCGCGTCCTCATCGAGGGCGGGGAGCCCGTCAAAGCCGGGCTGGGTGCCGCGAAGCTTGAGTACCATCGCGCCGGAGAGCAGGTAGAGGGCGACCATGACCAGGATCAGCCCGGTGGGGCCGATCAGCGGGTGCAGGACCGCAACCAGCAGGGGGCCGACGGCCACGGCACCGCCCACGCCCAGGTTGTAGGTGGCCATGGCGGCACCGGGGTGCTTCGGGTCGAGGGAGACGGCGATCGCGGAGAGCGGGACATAGCCGGCCAGCGTGACACCGAAGAGGGCGCCGGCGGCGACGGTGAAGCCGAAGACCAGGCCGTCGCTCAGGCCGAAACGGACACCGAAGTAGGGGATGAAATAGACCAGTGAGAGGGTGACCGCGCCGCCGACGGCACCGGCCCAGAAGACGGTTTTGGCCCAGCCGCGCTTATCTCCGAAGCGGCCGAAGAAGGGGTTGAAGGGCAGATTCACCGCATAGATGACGGTGGTCAGCAGCAGGAACCAGCCGAGCTGCCAGCCCAGGTCATCGGTGAAGAAGGAGGGGAAGAACACCGCCATCGCGTAGGTCGGGATGGAGTTGATGGTGCGGATATAGGTGACGAAGCGGGCCCGGCGGTCATGGCGCAACAGCTTGAAACCCTGGCCGAGGGTCTGGGAGACCAGCTCCGGGTTGGACACCAGCGGGTGACGGCCGCGGCGTTCCTTCACGCCGATCAGGGCGATCAATGAGCCGATGATCACCAGTACCAGCGACACCCAGAGGGTTTCGTAGAAGCTCAGGTTGATGAACTGCATGGAGACGGTGGCCACCAGCGCACCCAGCGTGGGCAGGCCCGCGGAGAACGCCACATAGAACCAGCCCACGCCGGTGCCCAGGTGTTTCGCCGGAGCGGTCGCGGTGATCCACACCAGGAAGCCGTAGGCGAAGAAGGGGTAACCGAAACCACGCAGGCCATAGGTGAGGAAGATCAGCCAAGTCTGCTCGGAGGTGAGCGCGACGCAGAGGAAGGCCAGCTCAAAGATGATCCAGATGCTCGCGCCGAGGATCATCACCTTGCGCGGTCCCCAGAGGTCGGAGAGCGCGGCGGCGAAGAAGGCGGCGATCGCCACGGCCACACCATAAACGGTGACCAGGGTGCCGGCGAGGGAGATGCTGAAACCGTGCTCGGAACTCAGGAAGGGCTCGAGGATATTGGTTTCCACGCCATCGCCGATCATGAAGATCGTCAGGCCGATGAAGCCGAAGATCAGGGCGCGGGGGATGCCGATGCGATCGAGGAAGCTGTGGTGCGCACCCGGATCGCTTATCGACGCCGTGCTCGGCGGGGGAGTGTCCTTGTCGGTCGCGGGGGATCCGGCGGCCGGGGTCTTGGATGCTGACATGGGCTCTGCTCTCTGTGGGGTTCCACGATGAAACCTGTTGAATTTCACTTCGAGATGTTGTGTCCGGTGTTGGGTCTTGGTGGACTTGTGTGCCGGTTCACGGTTTGTTTCCGTCAATTTAACGCCATCATGTTAGAAAAATGCAAGAGTCAACATGAAAATGTTAGACAAGTGTGGTTTTCTGCAGCTTTAACATGGTAGTTTTTTCACATGGCCCGAGTAATCCCTGCCACGACGCAGGAGCGGCGAAGAGAACGCATCGTCGCCTATATCACCCGTCACGGTTCCGCCCGGGTGGAACAGCTGGCGGAACATTTCGACGTCAGCGCGATGACCATCCACCGCGACCTGGAGGCACTCGCCGCGGAGAATCTCCTCGAGCGGATCCGGGGCGGTGCCCGTTCCCTCTCGCCCTCGATGAGCGAGCTGGCAGTCGGCCAGCGCCGCCACCTGCACCGCACCACCAAGGAAGCGCTCTGCGCCGCAGCGGCCCGGCTGATCCCGGAGGGTGCGGTCGTCGCCATCGATGATTCCACCACCCTTGAGGCGCTGGTCGAGCGGCTGCCCGAGCGCAGCCCTTCCGCGCTGATCACCCACTCCCTGAAAGCGATGAGCGATCACCGCAAGCGCGCCGGGCTGACCGACATCCGGCTGATCGCCTGCGGTGGGCTCTACTTCGCGGAGACCGATTCCTTCCTCGGCACCGCCACTTCGCAGCAGCTCGCGGGTCTCTCGGCGGATATCACCTTCGTCTCCACCACCTCGCTGCGCACCACCGGTTCCACGGCGGCACTGTTCCACCCGGACATGGAGGCCGCGGACACCAAGCGGGCGCTGATCGGTATCGGCGCCATCCGTGTGCTGGTGCTGGATTCCTCCAAATTCGACTCACCGGGAGTTTTCCGCGTCGCCCCGCTCGACGACTTTGAGCACATCATCGTCGATCACCGCTGCACCCGCGAGCAGCACGAGATCCTCACCCGCTCCCGTGCCCAGATTCACGTGGTGGGCCCCGATGGCAACGCATATGATTCCCATAACACCCCCGAAGAAGAGGACATCTAAATGGCCCTGGTCCTAGGAATCGACAGTTCCACCCAGTCCTGCAAGGCGGTGCTTGTCGACGCCGCCACCGGCGAGGTCGTGGACCGCGGCCGGGCCTCCCATCCCAACGGCACCGAGGTTGATCCCGCCGCCTGGATCGAGGCGCTCGAGACCGCCACCGCCGGCCTGCTGGAGCGTGCCGATGCCGTCTCTATCGCCGGCCAGCAGCACGGCATGGTCGCATTGGATGCCGAGGGGGACGTGGTACGCCCGGCGCTGCTGTGGAATGACACCCGCTCGGCCCAGGCTGCCGCGGACTTGAACGCGGAGATCGGTGGCGTCGGGGCCGCCGTGGAGCAGACCGGCAGTGTCTACCTCGCCTCCATCACCGCCACTAAGCTGCGCTGGATGCGGGACCAGGAACCCGAGAATGCTGCGCGGACCGCTGCCGTCCTGCTGCCCCATGACTACCTCACCTGGCACCTGTTGGGGCGCACCCGCATGGTCACCGATCACGGTGATGCCTCCGGCACCGGCTACTACAGCACCCGTGACCGTGCCTGGCGTCCCGATCTGGCGGAGCTGGCACTGGGGCATGCGGTGCAGTTGCCGGAGCTGTTGGGGGCTTCGGAAGCTGCTGGTCGAGTGGCCGCGTCCGTTGCATCCGGTGGTGCCCTGATGGCTCCCGGTACCGGTGACAATGCCGCCGCCGCCCTGGGGCTGTGCCTGGGGGCGGGTGATGTGAGCGTGTCCATCGGTACCTCCGGTGTGGCCGCCGCCGCGGTCCAGCACAGCGTCCATGATCCTTCCGGGCTGGTCACCGGCTTTGCCGATGCCACCGGCGCCTACCTACCGCTGTCCTGCACCCTCAATGGGGCACGTGTCCTGGAACTCGGCCGACGCCTCCTCGGCGTGGAATGGCAGGAGTTCGATCAGCTGGCACTGGCTGCCGATGCCGGTTCCCGTGGTCTGGTGCTCCAGCCCTACCTGGACGGCGAGCGCACCCCGAACCGCCCGGAAGCCACGGGGGTGCTGGCCGGTCTGACCACCGCCACCACCCGCGAGGACTTCGCCCGGGCCACTGTTGAAGGCCTGCTCTCCTCCATGGATGATGCGGTGAGTGCACTGGTGGAGGCCACCGGAATTCCAGCCAAGCGCATCCTGCTCATCGGCGGTGGCGCGCAGTCGGAGGCGGTCCGCAAGATCGCCCCGGAGATCTTCGGGGTGGACACCGTGGTGCCGGAACCCGCCGAATATGTCGCCCTCGGTGCCGCCCGCCAGGCTGCCTGGGTACTCTCCGGGGAGCAGGAGCCGCCGCAGTGGGCTGTTCCGGGGTCCGAGGTGGCCCGCGCGGATAAAAATGTGGAGCTGGGGGAGCGTTATGCCCGGCTGCGGGAGGCAACACAGGAGTGGTAAGCCTGCGTTGACTGGAGGTCCCGCGTCCTAACTTTTATTGACTCCGAAATAGGAACAGCCCAACACATCTTTTAACGTGTTGGGCTGTTTCGCACTAGGTTCCTATCCCTGCGCTGCAGCCGCCTGGACTGCGGCGCTGACCGCCGGGGCGACCCGGGGATCCAGCGGGGAGGGCACGATGTGCCCGGCGTCGAGGGTGTCGGCGGCGATCTCGGCGATGGCGCGGGAGGCGGCCAGCTTCATCTCCGGGGTGATGGCTTTGGCGTTGGCGGCCAGTGCGCCATGGAAGATGCCGGGGAAGGCCAGAACGTTGTTGATCTGGTTCGGCAGGTCACTGCGGCCGGTGGCCACGACAGCACCATAGCGGCGGGAGAGCTCCGGGTCGATTTCCGGGGTCGGGTTGGCCAGGGTGAACAGAATCGGCTCGGGGGCCATGAGCTTCAGGGCTTCTTCGCCGATGTTGCCGCCGGAGACGCCGATGAAGGTGTCTGCGTCAGTGAAGGCCTCATTGATGCCGCCGGTGATGCCACGCGGGTTGGTCTTGGCAGCGAGTTCCGCCTTGACCGGGGTGAGATCGCCGCGCCCAGCTTCGATGATGCCGCGGGAGTCCAGGACGACGATGTCCTTGGCACCGGCGTCGAGAAGCATGTCCACCGCAGCGACCCCGGCCGCGCCAGCTCCGGAGATCACGATGCGCAGCTCAGCGAGCTCACGTCCCAGCAGCTTGATGGCGTTGCGAAGTGCTGCCAGAATAACGATGGCGGTGCCATGCTGGTCATCGTGCATCACCGGGATGTCCAGACGTTCGATCAGCTTGCGCTCGACCTCGAAGCAGCGCGGGGCGGAGATGTCCTCGAGGTTGATGCCGCCGAAGGAAGGCGCCAGTGCGACGATGGTGTCCACGAGATCGTCGACCTCATGGAGGTCGAGCACCAGCGGGATGGCCTTCAGCCCGGCGAAGGAGCTGAACAGCTGGGCCTTACCTTCCATCACTGGGAGAGCTGCCTGCGGTCCGATGTCGCCGAGACCGAGCACGGCGCTGCCATCCGAGATGATGGCGACGGTGTTGCCGATGCCGGTGTGGGTGCGTGCGACGGCCGGATCTGCCGCGATGGCCTGGCAGACCGTGGCCACGCCCGGGGTGTACGCGAGGGAGAGGTCGCGCATGGTCTCCAGCGGCCGGGCCGAGGAGATCGCGAGCTTGCCACCCTCGTGGGCGGCGAAGATTTCTTCGGTGGTCAGCGCTTGTGCGTTCTGGGATTCGGTCGGGGCCATCGGGGATCCACCTCTAGTTGGGTTTGCAGGACAAACCTTCAAACTACAGAACCGTACTCTGTTCGTGAATTAGCGAAGGTGTGCGAAGGGCGAACTTTCCGCTGAGCAGTGGGGATGGCCCCTCCCTCCCCCGGCAGTGATGAATAAAAATGTGGTCAGGCCAAATGCCGGTAGTTTGCCGATTGTCCGGCGCTGGTGGATCGGCAGGCGGTCCGCCCCTGACATGTCCATCTCTGCCCGTCCGGTGCTGGTGGCGGGGCGCTATCAGGGTCTGGAGTCCCGGGCCGGGATGGGGCGTGGGGCCTCGCCGCTCCCGGCGGCGTCGGCAAGTGCAGTTTGGGGCGGGTGCCGGCCGCACTTCAGCCTCGGGAATGGCACTGCCGGGGGAGAGCGCCGCCCCGGAACCCCGGTGGGCGACCTTCATGCTGTGCCCGGATCACCTCTGGGGTTCGGGTCCGGTTCTGGCTGCTGCGCGCGCTTCCCACATTGACCCTTCCGATTCTGTCTGTCCAGGCTAAACGGACTGTCCGGATCCCCCTAAGTTCCCACATCTCGGCGGGAGGCGCGTTGGACTCTCCGTGACTCTTCCACCCCCAATGCTCACCCCTGCTCCGTATCTGTGGATCGGCGGGTCGTTGCGGAAGTCTCCCTTAAGCTGCGAGGATGGACATGGGGCAACCGGAAGGTGAACATCATTTAAGGGGGGGCTTTTAAAACGTGAATTGGTACTACTAAAATTTATGTCTGTTAGTCCTGTCACATACGGATATCCTCATCACTGCCTCAGCCACCGCCTCAAGCTCCGACCATGAAGGCGCAAGGTCGGGGCCCGTGAAGAATTGGAGTCACAAGTTGCGAAAACGAGGACCCGTCGCCGCGGTGGCCGCCCTCGCCCTCTCCTTCAGCCTCACGTCCTGCGCGGACCTGGGGGGACTGGATCTGGAGACGGTGGGCAGCCCGGATAAGACGACCTATATCAAGCTCGCGCTGAATCAGGCGGAAACGCACCCCAGTTTCATCGCGTTGGAGAGCTTCTCGGAGCGCTTCGAGGAGGCGACCGACGGCCGCTGGAAGATTCAGATCTTCCCCAATGAGCAGCTCGGGTCCCAGCAGGAGGTGCTGCAGTTCATCTCCTCTTCGGCGATCGAGATGGCCATTGTCTCCGGCACGCAGCTGGAGAACCTGAACAAGGATTTCCAGGTGCTGAACATGCCCACCACCTTCGGTTCGGTGGATCACCAGATGAGTGTGATCCGTGATCAGGACCTGATGGAGCCGCTGTTCACCAGCCTGGAGGATGCCAATAACATCTCCGTCATCGGCGGCTTCACCCAGGGCACCCGCAGCATCTACACCAAGGATGCCCCGATTGAGACCCCGGAGGATCTGCAGGGTAAGAAGATCCGTGTCCAGGAATCGGATATGCACATCCGCATGATCGAACTCATGGGAGGCTCGGCCACCCCGCTGTCCTATGGCGAGGTCTACACCGCGATCCAGTCCGGGGTGCTCGATGGCGCCGAGAACAACGAGGTCAGCTACGTCACCCAGAACCACAATGAGGTCGCACCCTTCTGGTCGCAGACTAATCATCTGGTGGGGCTGGACTACATGGTCATGCGCCATGATCTCCTGGAGGCGATGCCGCCCGCGGACCGCGAGCTCTTCCTCGCGGAATGGGACAAGGCCATGATCGAGCACACCGATCTCTGGGCCACCGAAACGGAAGAGGCCATTGAAGAGGCTAAATCTGAGGGGGCGACTTTCACCGGGGTGGATGAGGAGGCTTTCCGGGAGGCACTGGCGCCGATCCGGGAGGAATTCCTGAACACGGATTTCCAGAACGAGCTTTTCGATGCCATCCGTTCCGCCGATCCCGCTGATACTGCCGCTGGAACCGGTGCCGCCGGGGAGGGGGACAACTGATGTTGGCCACCAAAAATGTCCTGAACAAGATCCTCGCTTTTCTGAGCATCCTCCTTTTCGCGGTCCTGGTGTGCGTCACCGTCTGGCAGGTCTTCTCCCGCCAGGTGATCAACTCACCCTCGACCTGGTCCGAGGAGCTGTCCAAGATCCTCTTCGTCTGGCTCTCCTTCATCGGCTCGGCCTTCCTCTTCGGTGAGCGTGGCCATATCGCGGTGGACTTCATCGCGCGTCGGCTGCCACCTGCCGGGCAGAAGGCGACCGCCGCCTTCGTCCAGCTGGTGATTCTCTTCTTCGCGCTGGGTGCCATGGTCTGGGGTGGCTACCTCGCCTCCTCGATCGCCTGGGAGCAGAATCTGACGGCACTGCCCTTCACCATCGGCTGGGTGTATCTGATCATCCCGGTCGCCGGTGTCTGTATCGCGATCTTCGCCTTCATCGATTTCATTGAGGTGCTCCAGGGCAAGGAGCCGCCCTACCCGGATATTGAGGAGGCTGAAGAGCCGATGTACCTGGAAGAAGCGGCGGGGGAGCAGCTCCTCAATGGTTCCCCGGAGGGCACTGCTGCCACCGGAAACGCTGAATCCTCGGAAGGGGGCCGGTCCTGATGTTGTCTCCTGCAGTTGTCGCAGCGCTGATTCTGCTCATCGGCATTGTTATCCTCATCATCTGTTCGGTCCCCATCGCGGTGGCGATCGGAGTGCCCTCGATGCTGGCGGCCATGGCCGTCCTCGGTCCGGAGAATGCCGCCCAGGCGGTGGCGCAGCGCATGTTCACCGGCACGAACTCCTTCAGCCTGCTGGCCATCCCCTTCTTCGTGTTGGCCGGCGCACTGATGAACTCCGGTGGTATCGCCGCCCGGCTTATCGACGCCGCGAAGGTCCTCGTCGGTCGGATGCCCGCCTCGATGGCGCAGACGAACATTGTCGCCAACGCCATGTTCGGTGCCGTCTCCGGCGCGGCCGTCGCCGCCGCCTCGGCCGTCGGTACCGTGATGACCCCGCGCATGAAGGAGGACGGTTACTCCCGTTCCTATGCCGCGGCCGTCAACGTCGCCTCGGCTCCCTCGGGCATGCTGATCCCGCCGTCGAATACCTTCATCGTCTACTCCCTGGTCTCCACGACCTCAATTGCGGCGTTGTTCATGGCCGGTGTCGGGCCCGGTCTGCTCTGGGTGCTGGCCTGTGTGATCGTCGGCGGGCTGTTGGCGCGGCGCGAGAACTACAAGAAGGTGACCGTCGCCCCGAGTGCGAAGATCGTCGCACTGACCCTCTGGCGGGCGGTGCCCTCATTGCTGATGATCGTCATCGTCATCGGTGGCATCCTCTTCGGCTGGTTCACGCCGACCGAGTCTGCCGCCATCGCCGTGGTCTACTGCCTGGTGCTGGGCTTTGCCTACCGGGCGATCAAGATCAAGGATCTGCCGCAGATCCTGCTGCGGGCCACCCGCACCACCTCCATCGTGATGATGCTGGTCGCGGTCTCCTCCGCGCTGTCCTGGGTGATGTCCTTCGCCCAGATCCCGCAGTTGATCGCAGACGCACTGCTGTCGATCTCGGACTCCAAGGTCATCATTTTGCTGATCATGATGTTCATCCTGCTGCTGGTGGGTACCTTCATGGATCCGACGCCGGCCATCCTGATCTTCGTGCCGATCTTCCTGCCGGTGGTCACGGAGCTCGGTGTGGACCCGGTCCACTTCGGTGCCATGGTCGTGATGAACCTGTCCGTCGGTGTGATCACCCCGCCGGTGGGCAATGTGCTCTTCGTCGGTGCCCAGGTCGCCGGCCTGCGTATCGAGTCGGTGCTCTCGAAGCTCTGGCCCTTCTTGGTCGCCATCATCATCGCCCTGTTTGTGGTGGTGTTTGTCCCGCAGATCTCGATCTGGCTACCGACCACGATGGGTCTGATGACCCCGGCCGGTTAGCGCCTCTGACTGGCCTCGATGACGCCGGTGCCCACTGGAAGCAGTAGTCCAGTGGGCACCGGCTTTTGCCTGCCCTGCTGCATGCTGGGCCGGACCCGACCCGACATGTTAGTATCTGCGCATGAATGCAGATAAGAAGTGCTCCCTGGATGTTGACAGCTCCTATGTGGAACTCGCGGTCGAGGTGTTCTCGATGCTGGCCGATGCCACCCGGGTCCGGATCATCCTGGCCCTGCGGGACGGCGAGCTCCCGGTGAACCAGCTGGCGGAGATCGTCGACAAATCCCCTGCGGCGGTCTCCCAGCACCTGGCCAAACTGCGCCTGGCCCGGATGGTGGTCACCCGGCAGGAAGGACAGCGGGTGTTCTACCGGCTGGCCAACGGGCATGCCCGCCGCCTGGTCGCCGATGCGGTCTTCCAGGCCGAACACGCCGTGGATGATCAGCCGGAGCACCACCGCGGCACCCACCCCGGAGCCCCGGAACCTGAGGGCCATCATCATGCGTGAGGTGCTGGCGAACCCCTCCTACGCCCGGTTGTTCGCCGCCCAGCTGATCGCCCTGCTGGGCACCGGGCTGCTGACGGTGGCCCTCGGGCTGCTGGCCTTCGAGGTCGCCGGTGGGGAGGCCGGCCTGGTGCTGGGCACCGCGATGACGATCAAGATGCTCGCCTATGTCGCGGTCTCACCGGTCATGGCGGCGCTGACGGCAAAACTGCCCCGCAAAACCGTTCTGGTCTCGGCGGATGTGCTCCGGGCCCTGGTGGCGTTCTCCTTACCCGCGGTCTCGGAGGCCTGGCAGATCTATCTGCTGGTCTTTCTCCTCCAATCCGCCTCGGCGACCTTCACCCCCACCTTCCAGGCGGTGATTCCGGAGGTGCTGCCGGATGAGGCCCAGTACACCCGGGCGCTCTCGCTGTCCCGACTGGCCTATGACCTGGAGTCCCTGCTCAGCCCGATCATCGCCGCCGCCCTACTGACGGTGATGGTCTACAACAACCTCTTCTTCGGTACGTTCCTGGGCTTCGCGGCCTCCACCGCGCTGGTGCTGGCCACCAGGTTCCCCCGCTTGGCGCCGGTGGAACCGGCGCCCTTCGCGGAACGGCTGACCCGTGGCGTGCGCGTCTTCTGGCGCGAGCCGGAACTGCGCAGCCTGATGGGGATGAACCTGGTGGTGGCCGCCGCCACGGCGATGGTCATCGTCAACACCATTGTGCTGGTCCGTGGCGATCTCGACCGTTCGGAATCGGATGTGGCCCTGCTTCTGGCCGCCTATGGTGCCGGGTCGATGATCGTGGCGCTGGGGTTGCCGCAGGCGCTCGACCACCTCCCGGACCGGCCGGTGATGCTGCTCGGCACGGCGTTGCTGCCGGTGGGGTTGCTCGCCGCCGCCGCGGTGATGGCCGGCCTACCGCCGGAGAGCCAGTGGCTGCCGCTCAACCTGCTGTGGCTGCTGCTCGGGGCTGCGGCCTCACTGGTGCTCACGCCTTCCGCCCGGCTGCTTCGCCGCGCCTCGGATGACAGGAACCGGCCAGCGGTCTTCGCCGCGCAGTTTTCCCTCTCACATGCCTGTTTCCTGCTCACATACCCGCTGGCCGGTGCCCTGGGTGCCGCTCTCGGCTTATCGACGACCGCGGTGATCCTCGCCGGGCTCGGGATCCTCGGCGGGGTACTGGCGGTAGCGGCCCGGGTGCCGGGAGCGGTGCAGCTACCGTCGGGCGAACCTGGGCACATGCTCGGGTCTTAGCCCGATGCCCACCAGGTAGGCAGGAACCACGGTCAGGAAAGGGAGACGGCGGGCCAGGACCAGGATCGGCTTGGGCGGGCCCAGCATCTTGCCGAGGATCATCGGGTTGATCAGGTTGCGGTGGATGACCCGCTGCAGCCCCTGGGCAGCGATGACCGCCGGTAGACGCCGTTTCCGGACGGCCTTCAGGTGGCGTTCGGTGACTTCGCCGGCCAGGAGCGGTTTCGCCAGTAGCCTCGCTGCGGCAACGGCATCCTGAACGGCTACGTTGATGCCGAGGCCACCAGCGGGGGACATGGCGTGGGCCGCGTCCCCCAGGCAGAGCAGCCCTGGGACGTGCCAGGTCCGGAGACGGTTGAAATGGACGTCGAGGAACTTGACCTGATCCATCGACTCCAGCTCGGCGAGCTGGTCAGCAACCTCGGGTAATAGCTCGGCGAGGTCCTTCCGGAAAGCCTCAATGCCGCGTGCCCGCAGCCGGGCATCGGTGCCTTTCTCGCTGAGGTAGGCGACCTGGAAATAGCCCTCGCGGGGGATGGCGATGACGCCCCGCCCTGGGCCGAAGCGTGGCAGCAGGAAGGGGTCAATGTTTTCAGCTGCGGGGACGCGACACCACCAGGCATCGATATTCACCGGATATTCCTGTGGCACCAGGCCGACTGCCTGGCGCAGGGTGGAATGGCGCCCATCGCAGGCGATGACGAGGTCCGCGGAAATGCTTCCCGCACCTTCCGCCGAAGAATATCTGACGCCCGTGACCACCCCTGTGGCGGAGCGGATCACATCAGTGGCCTCGGTATTCATCCGCAGGGTGAAGGTCGGTTCCCGCCGCCCGGCGGCGGCGAGCATATCCAGGAGATCCCACTGGGGAACCATCGCGATATAGCGGTGCCGGGCCCTGATCCGGGTGAAATCGATCAGGGTGACGGGTTTCCCGGAGTCATCCTTGAAGGACATCTTCGTTACCTTGCTCTGGGGCAGTTGCTCGAACTCCTCCCAGAGACCGAGTTCCGCCAACAGCTGCATGGTGGTCGGGTGGACGGTGTCGCCGCGGAAGTCACGGAGGAAATCCCCGTGTTTCTCCAGGACGGTCACCTCAACTCCGGCTCTGGCCAGAATCAGTCCCAGGAACATCCCGGCTGGTCCGCCGCCGACCACCACACAGGTTGTCTTCTCACTCATCGCAGACCTCCGAGCCCGCCAGGAAGATGCTTCAAGGAATGTTGCACGTACCCTGAAATTATCACCCATCCCCGATGGGCACCAGGGCCGGTTAAATTGCTCTCAGCTGCGGAAACCATGAATCTATCAGTGGTGTCCCGAAGCCAGGTCCCGTCGATCTCCCTCCGGTCACACCTGCGTATCAACATGGCATCCAAGCCCGGAATCCGGTATCAGTTCGCCCGGCACGACGATAAAAGGGTTAAACCCTCACATCCGAATTCTGCAGGAAGAGCCTGAGATGAGTCTCCGCAGTTTCTTCGTCACTATCTTCGCCGTGGCCCTGGCCTTCGGGCCGGCGGCCTGCTCCGCCACGGACTCTGACCCCGGCGCCCAACCGCCCTCGAGCAGTACCGTCACCTCAACTGCCCCGGTGGACCCTCCGGACGTCGATACCCCAACCCCGAGTGTCCCCGTCACCACCGCCCCGGTCTCCACTGCACTGCCCACCGACATCCCGATTGAGGACTCCGAACCACCGACCGACTGCGCCCTGGCGGAGCTGGACCTCGTGGAGACCGAGTTCGGTGCCTGGCTGAATTCCCAGATCATCCCGACGAATGAACCCGGGACCGTGTTCTACATCGACGAGATCTTCAACCAGTTCAACCCCTGCTCAGAACTGAGTTTTGTCACGCTCCACGGCCAGAACGGTGACCGTGACCATCCCGCCGGTACCGGTTCCGCCCTCGCCGGCACCGCCGTCTTCTTCAACTATGAGCACCTGATCACCAGCCCCGCGCCCATCGAATTCCGGGCCGTCCCCTCGGGCGAGCGGATCAATGACAGCGAACTCGAGATCACCTACGGGCATGCCGGTGGTGCCACCGCGGAAGGTGTCACGGAGCTGCTCCCGATCCACTACCGCATGGAGGGCGCTCAGTTGCTCGGCAATGAACTTATTCCGGCGGAACACCAGGGCAACCTCCACCTGGACCTCACCCGCGCCGGGCCACCCGGGGTGGGGGTGTTCCGACCTTTCGGCAACGCCCACTTCCGGCCCTGGGATCAGGAGCTTCCGGTCTGGAACCAGTACGCGATCATGATGGGCGAGGAACGGATCAACTGCGATTTCCCGGCCTTCAACGGTGAGCAACTGACCTGCTATGACGAATACTCCGCCCCCTGGCCGGTGATGGAAGACTCGATAGAAGAGGCCGCCAATATCGCGACCATGAACTTTCGCGCCCCCTGGCAAGTGAGCACCAGTACCGGAAACCCGCCGGAGATCAAGTCGGACTTCGAGCTGCTGCCCGATGAGTCGACCACGCGGGTGGGCAACTTCTTCATCCAGACCTACGGTGATGTGATCATCATCCATGACGTGAACTGGGCTTACCGGCTCGGTGTGGGCATTGCCGAACCTGTTGAGGTACCCAGTTTCCAGCTCGACATCTCCCGCCACCCGCAGGATCTGCTTCCCTGGGAGGGGTAGGAGCTTATGTGCGCCGCGCTGAACCAGTGGCCTCTCAGGGGAGGTCGCGCAGCCGGACCTCCGGTGCCGGGTACCAGGTATGGATGTCCTCGATCATGGCGCGTTGCCGTGCCGCCAGCTGTTCATCCTCGATCAGGATGCCCTCCCGGCCCGGGATGATTTCTTTCTCAAAAGCCAGATGGCCAATGGTTTCGGGGTCGGCGGCAAGATCAAAAAGCGGGGTATAACCGAGGCCGAGGTACATGTTTTTGGCCTCGGGCTGGCGGGGGCCGGTGGTCAGGTAAATGCGCCGGTAGCCGCGCTCGGCGATCTCCCTTTCCAGGGCGGACATGATCGTCCGTGAGAGGCCCTGCCGCCGGTGCTGGCTGGAGGTCCACACTCGCTTGATCTCGGCCGTTTCCTCGTCGAGGTACATGAAAGCCCCGCCGGCGATGGTTTCATTCCCGCGACGGATCAGCAGGAAATCACCATAGGGCGGGGTGAAGAGTAGCGGCGGGAAAAGGCCCATCTCGGCGTGTACGTCGAAGTCTTCCATATCGGCGTAGCGCTGTGAGTAGTCCGCGATGAGCTCCGCGACCATGCCGCGGGCATGCTCGGAGTCAAGGCTTGAATGAATGAGTTGGTCTATTGCGGACACTGCGGCTCTCCCTGACCTGGAACGGATTGATGGGGGAGATCATATCCGATGGCGGGGATGGAGCTGTGTCGGGATTGTTTTAGGCTGCGCGCTTGGAATCGAGGAAGAGGAGGAACGCGGTGGTGCAGGCGGCCAGTGTCACCAGGGGCGCCTGGGCAACCCAACTCCGTTCATTGCTGGCCTGCTCACTTTCCTGAACCTGCGCGGCTTCAATGCCCTCAAGGGTGATGGTGCTCATGTGTCTGCCGCTCCTTGGTTCTGGTTGATGTTGCTTTCAAGGGCAGGCTATGCCGATCACAAGAAGTGCGCTAGGTATTTCTTCAAAATGTTGGAATCTGGTCCTATTTGGGGGTGAAGCGGAAGCCTGAAAATGAGAGAGGGGGTGTGTAGTGCCCCCGGTATTTCTGAAAATGGCGGCCAGTGGTTCAGGTGCGGGGGTAGTGCTTAGCTCCCCGCCGCCACCTGTAGCGCATTGAGCTGGGCATCGCGCATGGCATAGCTGGTTAGTCCCCGAAGCACGGCTTTATTGCTGGGGGTGCCGCGGCGCACCTGTAGTGGGGCGAGGCTGCGCTGCTCCAGGGCGTTCTTGATCTGTTGGTAGAGCGATTCTGCGGCGGCGAGCGGCCCGCCGATGATGACGGTGCCGGGATCGAAGAGGATGGAGACCGTCAGTACCGTCTCGGCGAGCAGTTCCCGGGCTTGATCCGCCTCTTCATGGGAGGGGTCGGCGAAGGCCTGTAGGGCAGACTGGACGTCGATGGAGGCATGGTCCTTCGATCCGAATGAGGTGGCGGCCAGCCAGCTGTGCAGGGTAGATCCCCCCGGGGTGGGTAGATAGCTGAATTCCCCGGTGGCACCGTTGGCCCCGCGGATCACCTGACCTTCAGAGACCAGGGCGGCACCGATTCCGGGTCCGAGATAGATGTAGAGGAAGGTGTCGGTGGCGTCTTCGTCGAGTTGTCGGGAGGCCTCGGTCTCTGCCATGGCTGCCCAGTTCACGTCATTATCCACCCTGACCTGCGGTAATGTGCTGATTCCTAGGGAGTCGCTGATATTGGGGATACTGCCGGAGAAGGGGGAGCCGGACACCGGGTGGATCGCCAGGGTGCGTGGATGGACGGGGGCGGCGACGGAGATCGCGACGGCACGGCGCGGCGTCGATAAGCAGGTGGCGGATTCCGCCAGGCTTTCCCGGGCCCAGTCGATGGCCGCTGGAAAGCTGAGATCCGCGGTGGAGAACCGCTCGGAGATCAGCTGTCCGCAGAAGTCCATGGTGCTGATCCGGATGTTGCGGCGCTCGAGGACGATGGCGCTGGTATGGCCATAGTCCGGGTTTGCACGGTAGAGCAGGGCCTTGCGGCCACGGGTGGCGGGGGAGGTCTCGCCGGCCTCGGTGATCACGCCGACGGCGAGGAGTCGGTTGGCCGACTCGGAGATCGTCGGCTTGGAGATGCCGGTGGCGCGGGCGATTTCCGCCCTGGAGGCGGTGCCGTGACGGAAGAGGAATGTCAGGAAGGCCTGATCAGTCATCCCGGCGAGAGTTGCGGGGAGGGGCCGGGGGCTGGGGATGGACTGCATCAGGTCGGAGCCTATCTCGCTGAAATTGATGGGGGAGTTTAGGTGGCAGGGGGCCGCATCGGGCAGGGGGAAGTCGATGTCGGGGCGTCACTTCGAGGGCATCGCTGGCCCTTAGCGGTGGTGTGGCTGTGATGTACAACTTTTTCTTTACTTGTGACCGTCCTCACGATACCTTATTAAGTTAAGGAACTTAACCAAATCATTTTGGGGTACAACGAGAGAGCTTCGTCATGGACGCAGCCCACCTGTTGCCCTGACTTGGAAAACCGCCACCTCCCGGTAGTCGATGCACACCGGGACGACAGAATCGACATCCCATGACAGAGACACTTTCGGTTTCCGCCGATGAGAAGGTGGGTGGCAGGCTCATTGCCATCGTCTTCACCGCTGCCCTCGGTGGCTTCCTCTTCGGCTTCGACAGCTCCATCGTCAACGGCACCGTGGAAGCGGTGCGCGGCGAATTCAGCCTCGGCTCCGCGCTCCTCGGCTTCGTGGTTTCCGGTGCGCTCCTGGGTGCCGGCCTCGGTGCCTGGACCGCCGGCATCTGCGCCGACCGCATCGGTCGGGTCAAGACCATGGTCATCGCCGCCACCATCTTGTTCATCTCCTCCATCGGTGCCGGGCTGGCCTTTGGCGTGGTTGATCTGATCGCCTGGCGCTTCCTCGGCGGTGTCGGTATCGGCTTCGCCTCCGTGATCGCACCCGGCTATATCGCCGAGGTTTCCCCCGCGAAGCACCGTGGTGTGCTTGGCACCATGCAGCAGATGGCCCTGGTCATCGGCATTTTCATCGCACTGCTCACCAGCGCGCTACTAGCACGGGTGGCGGGCGGCGCGGCGGAGGAACTCTGGTTCGGGCTGCCTGCCTGGCGCTGGATGCTCATGTCCGCGGCGGTGCCTTCCCTGATCTACGGCATCCTCGCCAGTCGGCTGCCGGAATCCCCGCGCTATCTCGCCTCCCGCGGCCGCAATGATGAGGCCCGCACGGTGTTGCGTGAGGTGGTGGGCATGCGCGATGAAACGGCCATCGACGCCAAGATCGATGCCATGCTCCAGACCGTGAAACTGGAGAGCCGACAGAAGTTCAGCGATCTGCTCGGTGGCCGCTTCGGCCTGCTCCCGCTGGTCTGGATCGGCATCGTACTTTCGGTGTTCCAGCAGTTTGTGGGCATCAATGTCATCTTCTACTACTCCACCACCCTGTGGCAGGCCGTCGGATTCCAAGAATCGGACTCCTTCACCATCTCGGTGATCACCGCGGTCACCAATATCGTGGCCACCATCATCGCGATCATGCTCATCGACAAGGTCGGCCGCCGGAAGCTGCTGCTCTTCGGCTCCGTGATCATGGTCCTAGCCCTGGGCACCATGGCCTTCGCCTTCTTCCAGGCAACGATTATCGACGGCGAGCCCGTCCTCGAAGGTCTCTGGGGCCCGGTCGCCCTGATCGCCGCCAACCTCTTCGTCATCGGCTTCGGTATGAGCTGGGGCCCGACCGTCTGGGTGCTGCTCGGCGAGATGTTCCCCAACCGCATCCGCGCCTATGCCCTCGGGGTCAGCGGTGCCATGCAGTGGATCGCCAACTTCGTGGTCAGTGCGACCTTCCCCTCCCTGGCGGACCTCAGCCTCGGGGTGGCTTATGGCCTCTACGGCTTCTTCGCCCTGCTCTCCCTGGTCTTCGTGTACTACTTCATTCCGGAAACCAACGGCAAGCAGCTCGAGGCCATGGGCGAGGATGACCCAGGTGCGGCGGCAGCGGTCCCGGGGGCGAAGGCCTAAAAGCGGGCCGGGCCGAGTACCCCGCGCCGGCCCGCACGTTCAGCGAACTCATCCAGCAGTTCCAGCACCTCCGGCGCGCCAGGCCCGCCGGTTTTTCTGCACCTGGGCATTACGCAGAATGCCATCACTTTCCAGACGCTCAAGACCGCTGCGGATATTGCGGACCGAGACATCCAGCTCGTGGCTGAGCCCCGCGGCTTCGATAAGCGGCCCCACCTGTGGTTAAGCGATGATTGAACGATCCACACCCGAGATGGTGAAGGAGGTGTCCCCGGAGACACAGGTGACATCGCGTGCGGCGGAAACCTCACAGCTCACGGCATCAACCACGAGGCGCTCACCGGGGGAGAGGCTGGCCGGAGCCGGCGGCACACCTTCGAGGATCGTGTAGTGGATGCCGCCCATGCTCGCCGAGACCGCGCCGGGGCGCTGGTCGGCAAAGGGCGGGGTGCTGATGTCCGGGACCGCTGCGCCGGCGACACCGGTGCAGGTCGCGCCATCGGGTGTGACCAGGCAGGTGCCGGTCTCATCTTGCTGGGTGACATAGGAGAAGATGTGCTGCCCGTTGACCTGGAACTTCGCCGGGTCGACCACGATCGGGCCGGCATCAGCGGTGGTGTCGATGGCTTCGCTGCTGGTGGTCTCGTTGTTCCTCGTCTCGGCGTCGGATACCTCGGTGGTGCTGGTCTCGGAGGTGTCGGTCCCGGTGGTGTCTGCGGCTTCCGGAGCCTCGGCTGAGGCGAGCGCGGTGGTCGTGGTTTCGGCGGAATCACCTGCCGGGGTTTCGGTGGCGGTGCCGCAGGCGACGAGGCCGAGACTCAAGGCGCCGAGGGCTGCAAGGGTGAATTTTCGAGGCGAGAACATACTCTAAACCTAAGCCACGGGTTGAAGGAGTGGGCACTGAAGGGCGAAACCTTTGTCATTCTGTTGTGCTTGATGCTGAAGTCTTCGGCAGGTGCGGCCCTTCCCTCGGGATGTGGTGCTTCAGGCCTCCCCGGAATTACCCTGCGCAGAAACTGTGTCCGGCATTACACTTTGGTTAACTGACGAAGGGAACACACGATGACGCTTTTTCCCACTCACACCATCGGTACCGGACCTCATGCCGTGCTCTGCCTGAGCGGTTGGTTCGGCCACAGCAAAGGCTGGGGCCCCTGGGCCGAGAATCTGGACACCGAGAACTACTCCTGGCTCTTCCCCGACTACCGCGGCTATGGCAGCCAGGTCACCTACCGTGGTGATTTCACCATCGATGAGGTCACTGAGGAGCTGCATACTCTCCTCGATTCCTTGCGGACCTATGAATCGGTGACGGTCCTGGGGCATTCCATGGGCGGTGTCTTCGCCCAGCATCTGTTGACCAAAGCCGGCGGGAAAATCGCCGCCTACATCGGGATTTCCTCGGTCTCCGCCGCCGGCACGCCGATGCCGCCGGAGCAGCGGGACCTCTTTGAATCGGCGGGGGACAGCGTTGATGCCCGTCAGATGATCATCGACATCACCACCGGGCAGCGGCTCTCCGACCGGTGGCTGGCCAGCCTGGCGCAGGCGACCACACAGACCTCCTCCGATGATGCGGTGGCAGGTTATTTCCGGGCCTGGGCGGACTGCAACTTTCTCGATGAACTCGGTGTTCAGGAGATCCCGGCACTGGTGATCGTCGGGGCGCATGATCCTGCGGTCACCGTGGAATCAAGTCAGCAGGCGTTCGGGGAGGTCTTCCCGGATCTGAGCATCATCGAGTTTCCTGATGCCGGCCACTATTCAATGTTTGAGTCCCCCATTCGGCTGCTCACGGAGGTGGAGCGCTTCTTAAATACCCGGGTGCTCAATCGCTGAGTGACTGAGATCAGCTGCCTACTCGGAATCAGCTGTCGAAGGCGGCGTGATACTCCACCACGCCCTGCGGGAAGGTGGTGTCATTGAGCAGCAACGCCATGAAGTACTCGGCCGGTGCCGGCGGATATGTCAATCCCGGGACCACCTCGAAGCCGAACCGGTGGTAGTACGCCGGTTCCCCGAGCAAGACGACACCGCCCGCGCCCGCCGCCCGCAGTTGCGCCAGTGCCGCCCGCATCAGGGCGCTGCCGATGCCACCTCCCTGCAGGTCAGGGTGCACACTGATCGGCCCCAAGCCGAACCAGTCGCCCCTCCCATCGCCGATGCTGACCGCCGAGATCGCGACATGCCCGACCACGCCGGCAGCCGTCTCGGCGACCAGGGAGAGGTGCAGCGCCGCGTCATCCCGCAGCTTATCGACGATCGCGGGTTCCGAACCGTCGGAGTGCTCCAGCTCGGCGAAGGCCTGTTCGATGACGGCCCGGATCCCGGGGATATCCGTGGGGGTCTCAGGGCGAATGTGGAGGGTGCTCATGGCGGCTGAGTCTAGAGCAGAGCGTTTAGGCCAGAGCGGCTACCTGGTGCACCTCACGGCCCTGGAGCGCAGATTCCACCAGGTTGCTGCCGGGCAGCGCGGTGCCCGCGGTGACGGCGGACTTCCAGCTCTCGGTGTCGGTGACCGTGGCCAGATTGGAGTGCAGGACTGCCATCAGGGTGGTGTGGAGGGTTTTGGCGTCCACGGAACCGGCGGAGTTGGAGATGCTGATCGCACCGGCGGCATCGGAGAGCACCTCAACCTTCAGGCCGAGGGATTCCGCCCCGAAGGCGGAACCGATGACGCAGTTATTGCTCATGAAACCGACCAGGGTGATGGTGTCCACCTGGTTCTCCCGGACCCAAGCTTCAACGTCGGTGCCATCGAAGATGCTGGCGTAGATCTTGTTGGCGTGGTGCCACTCCGGCTGCACCAGCCCGGCGATCTCGGGGTGCAGCTGTGCGCCCTCGGAAGCAGCCGCGAAGATCGGGGCCCCCTCCGGCAGTTCATGCCGGATGGCAGCCACCGGAATATTGTGCTCGCCGGCAATGCTGATGGCCTCGATGATGGAAGCCAGGGCCTGATCCCGGGGCGGGTACTGGATCTCCAGGGGGCCATTGAAGTATTCATTCTGGATGTCTACGAGGATCAGGGCGCGACGCGGCTGGGACATGTGATTCCTTTCAGCGGGATGCACTTTTGACGGTGCCTTGCCGCCTAGTATCGCGCTGCCTTCACTGCTAGCGTGAGTGTCATATCTGACCACCTTCGATGGGAAAAGGACAGACATGAAGATTGCGGTCCATGCCTTCGAGGGTGTCCCGATGTTTCATCTCTCGGTACCACTCCAGGTCTTTTCCGAGGCGGAGAACCTGGGACTCGGGGAATCATGGCGGATCAACATCTGGTCGCCGGACGGCGCACCGGTGCGTACCGCCGAAGGGGTGTTGCTCGATGACCTCAACGGCCCCGAGATCCTCGGGGAGGCTGACGTGATCATCTTCCCCTCCTGGCCCGCTGAGTTTCCTGAGGTAGCAGCTGAGCTGGTGGAACTGATCCGTGCCGGGCACCACCGCGGTGCCATGATCGTCGGACTGTGCCTGGGCGCCTTCCCGGTGGCCGCCAGCGGCATCATCGACGGCCGTGCCGCAGTGACACACTGGGGTGCGATTGAGCGGTTTCAGCGCGCCTATCCGCAGGTGAAGGTGGAATCCAACGCCATCTACATCGACCACGGTGATGTGATGACCTCCGCGGGAACAGCCTCCGGGCTCGATGCCTGCCTCCACTTGGTCCGGGAAAGACTGGGGGCGCGGGCTGCGACCACGCTGGCCCGGCAACTGGTGATCGCTCCGCACCGGGAAGGTAACCAGGCGCAGTACATTGAGCGACCGCTCCCGGATGAGAGCATTCCCGGCCCGGTCAGTGAGGTCATCGATTGGATGCTGGCCAACCTCGACCAACCGCTGACGGTAACGGAGATGGCGGAACGCGCACATCTGAGCCCGCGACACTTCTCCCGGGTGTTCGCTGAGGTCAGCGGTACCACGCCGGCGAAATGGCTGCTGCAGAACCGGCTGAACCAGTCCCGGCAGCTGCTGGAGAGCACCGATCTGTCCATCACTGATATCGCCCGGGAAGGTGGTTTTTCCAGCGCGGTCACCTTCCGGCAGAACTTCCGGGCGGCGTTCTCCACCACCCCGACCTCCTACCGCTCACGTTTCCAGGAGACCGAGCCGGACCTCCGCGGCCGTCGATAAGCGCTGGTTTTAAGCGCGCCTGGTCGCATCCGTCCAGCGCAGCAGTCCGTAGAGGAAACGGGTTGCGCCGGGCATGAAGTTCGAGCCGTGGTGGAAGATCGGATCCAATGAGGTCACGATGATCCGCCCGGCGGTGGAGGTGGTGTCCTCGAAAAGGAGGGAACCATAGTTGCTCCAGGTGCCATCCTCATTTGGTTCCTCGAGTTCGAGCAGGGAGGTGACCTCGTGCTCGACGGTGAAGGAACCGTGCTGGTGCCAGATCACCGACTTGGGGCTCAGATACTGCCAGGCCTCGTGTCCGGCTGCGGTGGGACGGATCCCCGGGTCCTCCCCGGTGGACCACCACCAGAAGTTGGTCGGGGCGTCGCGGTGGCTGATACCGGCCAGCCAGTTCTGGACTTCGTTGATCCCCAGGACGACGAGGGTGTTGCCCTCCTCGGCGACGGCCCGGAATTCCGCGGCATGCTCCTGCAGCAGCTCCGGGTGCATCCGGTCAGCGAGGATGACGGTTTTGAAGCCGTCGAGGTCGCCGGGTTGCAGGTTGCGGATGTGCAGCCAGCTGGGGGAGTAGGCGATGACCGAGGGGTCTTTCATCGTGGTCAGGTGTGAGGAGGTGCCGTTGTGCACGATAGCCAGGTCGCCGTGGTCCGCAGTGAAGTCATTGCGGACCAGGGTGGAGCCATCGGGCAGGGTGACGGTGGGCTTGTTCATCGGTTCATCAACCATTCGATCAGCTGCGGGTGGATACGGGCGGCGGTGTTGCGGTCCTGCATGAAGATCGCCGGCTCAATACCCGGGTGAATCAGGACGCGGCCCAGGCCGTGGGAGTAGACATAGTCCACCGGCAGGCGGTGCTGACCGATCCGGGTGGTGATCAGGGCACCGGCCGGGTGGTTGAGGGTGTAGCCGCGGGCATAGAAGCCGGTGACCCCCTTGCGCATGCTGGCGTCGATCAGGTCCACGCCGGCCCATACCGGGTGAGCGTCGCCCGGGGTCAGGAAGAGTTCCGTCGGGGCGTCGTAGTGCAGCGGGCGGAAATCACCCTGCCGGGGCAGGAACTTGGCCACCGGGTGGCCGCAGAGTGCGACCCGGCCGCCGGCGAAGATAAACTTCTCGATCAGCTCAGCCTGGGACACCAGATACTCCTGATCGGCGTTCATCGAGATCAGGAGGCCGCTGACCCCGGAGAGGTCGGCCTTTTCCAGCTCGTAGAGGTCGAGTGGAGCCACGTTCTCACCCAGGTTGAGATTGCGTTTGACCATGGAGTTGCCGCCCATGTGCAGGTAGCGGACCCGGGGTAGGTGGGTCGGGGATTCAGACACTGGTCGTTCCAACTTTCTTGTGGTTCATGTGTATTAGACGTGTTGCCGCGTCCTGCTTATCGACGCCGCGTGCCTGCCCGGCCAATGCGGTGGTACCCGCAGTGCGGATACTCTCAAAACGGGTGATCACGGTGGCTCGGTGCCGGTCGCCGTCGAGCACGTGGTGGCGGAACACCTCCACGCCGTAGAGCTCGGTGAGCGCTTCATCGGTGAGGATCTCAGCGGCGGGGCCGGCGCTCAACTGGCCACCGTGGCCCAGGATCAGACCCTGCCCGCCGAGGTGGAGGGCATGGTCCGGGCTATGGGTGGAGAGCACCACCGCCAAGCCATCGGCGGCCAGATCCCGGATCAGTTCCAGGACGATCGCCTGGTTGCGCAGATCCAGGGCGGAGACCGGCTCATCCAGGATGAGGGCGTCACAACCGGTGGCCAGAGCGCGGGCGATGAGCACCAGTTGTTGCTGGCCGCCGGAGAGACCAGCGAAGGGCCGCTGGCTCAGGTGGGCCATGCCCACTCTGTCCAGTGCCGTGAAGGTCTCGTCCCGGTCGGTCTTGCCCGGTGCAGAGAACATGCCCAGGTGCTGGGCGCGGCCCATCAGGACCATGTCGAAGACGGTGTAGGCGAAGACTCCGGCGGTGGCCTGGGGGACGAAGCCGACCAGTCCGCAGCGTTCCACAGTGCCTTCGGTGGGATCTGCGATGCCGGCGAGGAGCCGGAGCAGGGTGGATTTTCCGGCGCCGTTGGCCCCCAACAGGCTGGTGATGCCGGACAAGGGAATGCGCACATCGAGGTGGCGGAAGGTCCAGTCGGAGTTCGGGTACCGGAAGCCGATACCGGTGGCGTTGATCATGAGCTTCCTCTCTATCCGGTCAGTCCGCCGCGACGGTGCACGGCGCGTAGCAGGGCGATGAATACCGGGGCGCCGATCACTGCGGTGAGGATGCCCACGGGCAGTTCGGTGGCGGTCACCGAGCGTGAGAGGGTGTCTATCAGTGCCAGATAACCCGCACCGATCAGCGCGGACATCGGGAGGAGGACCCGGTGGTCCGGGCCGGTGATCAGCCGGGCGAAGTGGGGGACCACCAGGCCGACCCAACCGACGACCCCGACCACGGACACCGCCCCGGCTGTCATCAACGCGACCATCACCAGCAGCAGAATCCGCAGTGGCTTCGGATTGATGCCCAGCGATCTGGCGTCCGTATCCCCGAGACTGAGTACGTTGATCCGCCAGCGCAGGCTGAGGATCACGAGACTGCCGATCCCGATCGGAATCAATGCGATGAGTACCTTGGCCTGCGAAGCTGCAGCCAGGGAACCCATCAACCAGAACACGATCGAGGGTAGCTCGGTGTAGGGATCGGCGATGATCGTCATGAAGGAGACCAGTGCGGAAAACAACGCGCCGACCACCACCCCGCCGAGGATGATCATGAGCAGTGAACCACCGGTTGTGCTCCGGCCGATCCAGATGACGAGTGCCAGCGCCAGCATGCCCATGGCGAAGGACAGGCCAACCAACCACAATGACCCCAGACCAAGAACCAGGGCGAGCACCCCGCCAAAGGCGGCACCATTGGAGACCCCCACCACCTGCGGGCTGACCAGGGGATTCCGGAAAATCGCCTGCAGGGTGGCGCCGGCCAGCGCCAGACCGGCACCGACGATCAACGCCAGCAGCACCCGTGGCAGCCGGGAGCCGAGGACCACCTGTACCTCCTGGTCGGTCCAGGTCTGACGGATATCGACGAACTGTCCGATCAGCATGCGGAGCACCTCGTTGAAGGGCACCGAGTAGCGTCCGATGGACAGGCTGAACAGGGAAATCAGCACCACGGCCAGCAGCGCGATCACCCAGCGCAGACCAGTGGCCCGCGGTGCCGGATGCGGGACCGGTTCCGGGGTGGTGAGCTCAGCGAGGGCAGTGGGCTTGCTCAGTGTGGTGGGCTTAGCCGGTGAAGACATCGTAATCAGCGCTTCCCCGGTTGGCGTCGAGGAAGAGGATCTGGTCGATCTGCTCCTCGCTGAGATCATGGTTGTACAGGTAGGCGAAGTTCTCCTTCATCGCGGAGCGCAGGTGGAAATCGGCGACCTCCGGGTTGATCAGGGTGGCGGCCCACTGCCACATCAGGTTGGATTCATTGCTCGGTGGATCCCAGGAGAAACCGCCGTTGGGAACGCGGTAGACGCGACGGTTGGCTACCGCGGACACATCGGCCCAGAAGGGATCCTGATAGAGGGTCTCCGGGGTGGCCGGGGAGAAATTACCCAGGAAAATGACTTCGGGGTCGAGCTTGAGCAACTCTTCCTTGGCGATGGCGACACTCGAGCCCTTCTGGGTGATGACGTTGTCGGCACCGCAGAGGGTGAGCCAGTAGTCCATATAGGAGCCCGGGCCCGAAACCTGCAGCTCATCGTAGTTGTAGATGTTGACGGCCCGGGGACGCTGGCCCGCTTTGCCGACCACGGACTCAACCCGGGCCAGATCGGTGTGCATCGTCTCGAGGATCTGTTGCCCGCGTTCAGGCTTGCCCACCAAGGTGGACAACAGCGACACCCATTCCTCGAGCATCTCCTGCGTGCCGTAGTTGAGCAGGAGCAGCTCCAGGCCGGCCTGTTCGATCGGGGTGATGATCTCATCGCCATAATGGCCCCACTGGATCGTGACATCCGGATGCTGGGCGACGATGGTTTCGATATTCGGGACGAAGTCTGCGCCGTTGGCGGCGATCGGTAGATCCATGATCTCGGGGAACATGGTGGCCAAGAAGCCCTTTTCCGCCAGCATCTGGGCGGAGGAGTTCACCGCGACGACCTTGGCCAGCGACTGGTCCACCCCGGCCAGCATGGCGGGCAGCGGGATGATGGTGGTGGCGATGCGGTCGACGGGGCCGTCGAAGGAGACGGTGCGGCCGAACTGGTCGGTGACAGTCAGACCTGCACCACCGGCCTCACCTGCGGTGGGTTGGGTCTCGCGGGTCGAGCAGCCGGCGAGGCCGAGCATCCCGGCACCGCCGAGTGCCAGTGCCGCCTGGATGAAGCGCCTTCGGTTCAGTGGCATGTGATGGAGCGCCACAGGGCCGTTCGAGGTCATGGGGAAGTCACTTTCGTTGAGCACCAGATCGTCCGGAACTGGACAATCGGATACCTTAAGGAAAGGCTGGCCTAAGTGGCAAGGCACATGGAAGGCTTGCCTGCCCTAATCTTTGGAAAGGTGTGGTTACGCTCGGAAAATGAATTTAAACTGCCCGGCCAGGGGGTGGGCTTGGGGGTAATGGCTGGCCGTCAGCGGGCCGGAATCAGTTCCATATTGTCGATGAGCCGCACTTTGCCTACCTGGATCGCCGCAACCACCAGTGCCGGCTTGTCCAGTGGAGTGGCCAGAACTGTGCGGCTCAGGGATTCCAGCGTGCGTGGGTCCACCACTTCCAGATGATCTAGTGTCACACCTGTACTAGATCGCAGCTGTTCTCGGGCAGCTTCGACATCGATCGCCATACCTGCAGCAGTACGATTGCGCAGTTCACGCAGCACCCGGGAGAGGATCAGGGCATTCTTCCGTTCCTGCGCTGATAAGCGCTGGTTCCGGCTGGACTCCGCGAGACCGTCTGCGGCGCGGATGATCGGAACTGGCCGGATCTCCACGGGAAAATTCAGATCCGCCACCATTCGCTTGAGCACCGCCACCTGCTGGGCGTCTTTCTGCCCGAAGTAGGCGCGGAATTCTCCGCTTCGCGGCTGTGTCAGGTGAAAGAGCTTTGCGACGACCGTGGCCACCCCGTCGAAGTGGCCCGGTCGGCTGGCACCTTCCAGGCGCTGACCCATCTCACCGGTGCGGACCCACAGCATGGGGGTCCCGCCCGGGTACATCTCCTCCTGGGTGGGGGCGAAGACGATATCGGCGCCTGCCTTATTGAGTAGTTCGAGATCGGCCGTCAGCTGGCGTGGGTAGTTGCGGAAGTCATCGCAATCACCGAGATTCTCAAACTGCAGCGGATTGGCGAAGATGCTCACCACCACCAGATCATTGTCTGACCTGGCACGATCAACCAGTGAGGTATGCCCATCATGGAGTGCGCCCATGGTGGGCACTAACCCTAGTGAGTCCGTACCGGCACTGAGCTCGGTAATGGCGGTGCGTAGTTCGGCAGCGGTGCGGGTGAGTCGGGGAGTGGTACTCATGTGCTACTTCCCGGGGTGGTCTTCGTAGGATTCTGCGGCGGCTGGGAACTCCCCACCGATGACATCCTCGTGGTACTGGCGGGCGGCCTCGACCAGCTGCTCCCCGAGAGTGGCGTAGCTGCGAACGAACTTCGCGGTCCGACCCCGGTTCAGGCCGAAGGCATCCTGCCAGACCAAGATCTGGCCGTCGGTACCCGCTCCGGCACCGATCCCGATCGTGGGGATGGTCAACGCCGCGGTGATCTCTGCAGCGATGGCAGCCGGGGTCATCTCGATGACCACGGCGAAGGCACCGGCCTCCTGGACTGCGAGGGCATCGGCAAGCAGCTTTTCCGCACCGGAGCCACGTCCCTGGATGACCGGGCCGCCGAGCGCGTGCTCAGACTGCGGGGTGAAACCGATGTGGGCGCACACCGGGATGCCGGCCTCGACGACCCTGCGGATGGTCGGCGCGATCTCCACGCCACCCTCCAGCTTCACGCCCGCCACGCCTGATTCCTTCATGAAGCGCACCGATGTTGCGACAGCCTGTTCCGGGCTGGTTTCGTAGCTGCCAAAGGGGAGATCGACCGTGACAAAGGCACGCCTGGTGGCAGCGGCCACGGCCCGGGCCATGATGAGCATCTCATCGACGGTCATGGAGAGGGTGGTCTCCCGACCCAGAACGACATTGGCGGCGGAATCGCCGACCAGGAGCAGATCGATCCCGGCCTCATCGAAGATGGCGGCGGTGAGCGCGTCATAACTGGTGAGCGCGGAGATCTTGAGGCCCTCGGCCTTGGCCTGGGCGAAATGGCGGGTGCGGACCCGGGAAGCTTCAATTCCTGACATGCGGCTGAGTATAGATTCCCGGGTAAATCTTTAGCCCGTGAATGGCGGCCTTGATCGTTTTAGGGGGTGGTGGTTCAGCTGCGGGAATCTCCTGGACTCTCCGGTCCGGTCAACTTGTGTACCAAAAATGAAAACTACAGGTCCGATATCCTGACCTGCGGATTCACGGTTTCCTCCGGTGAACTGGACGTGGGTTCAATATGGCTCGGAGCAATCGCAGGCTTAAAAATCCAGAAACTCTGGATGGAGAAGCGGGTCTCCCAGCCTTGCGGAAGGTATGCGGTCAATTGCGTTGGGTCTGCATGGTCATCGGGTGATGTGCGGGCTTATCGGTGGCTCTTTCCTCACCCATTCTGCAGTATTTAGGTGCCGTGACATGCTATCTCCGTAGCAGTTCTGCTGCGGATGGCGCTCCGGATTTCGACAGCGCATCAAGCACATCATCGATGGTTCTGGGTGGATTCTTGAAGGCCGCCGCCGCATATGTCACGGCCTGATGTGCTCGGGAGCCGAATAGGTTGATCTGATCGCAAAGGAACTCATCGGCACCTTGTATTTCGATGCCGTACCGGTCCATTACGTCCTTGGGGAAGTCTTTCTTGTTTTCCGTGACGATCACCTGGGCGCCACATCTGATGGCAGCGGCAAGAACATGGCGATCATCGGGATCCGGCAGGGACAGGGCTTCGATGAGCTCTTCTGCCCGGTAACGAGACAGTCGTCCACGGCCTGACACATCAGTTCTCGTGTTCTGCGCAGCTTGTCGGGGTGGAGGTCTGGGCGGTTGGCCTGGAGGTTTCGGAATACTTCGTCCAGGATGTGATCGGTCCACCGTGCCTGAAAAATATCGGTGCCTGCGAGTCTGATGAGAATGTCTCTGAGTATGTTTGGGTAGAGCACATTGGCATCGAAAATGACGGTGGACCCACTCACTCGTACAGTCCTATCTCCTCGGTGAGGGCGGTGAGTTCATCGGCAGCGATGCGTCCTTCGATGTCTCGTTGGTGCTTGTACGCCTGTACCTCGGCGGCGTATATCCGCCGGTGAGTGCCGACCTTATGGCCCGGTAGGACGCCATCATTCATGAGTTTGACGACGTGGGGGCGGGAAACATTGAGTAAATCCGCTGCCTGTTGGGTGGTCAGTTCGGCATGCAGTGGTATGACGCCGACAGCCTGTCCGGCCGCTGAGTTCACCAGGATCTCCCGGAGAATGGTTGCGACTTCCCGGGGGAGGCGGATCTTTTCCTCAGAGCTCTCGACGACGACATCCACGACGTCGGGTGGGGGGACGCTGCCGAGAACGTGATTGAGCTGGTGGAGTGCTTCGCGAGCGGTGGCGGCTATATCGGTGCCGTTGTTGTCCTTGAGCTGTGTCATGACACCAGGATATCGCCTAAACGAAATAAACGAAACGCCATGTGCTGGCTGTACCCAGCCGGGAGTCGCGCTCCTCATGGAGGGGCCGGGCGATGAGAAAAGGGGTCTTGGACAGCAGCTAGTGCCCAGGAGATGTCTTCCGGGTGGGCTACCCCTTCGGCCTACCTCTCCGTCCGCTCACCGTTTTATCTCCCGGTATCCAGAAGCGCAGCGGAGCCTGGGCGTTCTTGGAGATGCCGATGCGTGGCCCACGCACCCATTCCGGTTCCTGCTGGCGCTGTTTCAACAGGAAAGAGCCATCACTATTCAGGACAGGGGAGTGGTTGTCACTCAGCTGGAGATCGAGTGCCTGGCCGAGGTTGCCCGGGCCTTGGGCGAGCCGGGTGAAGGGGACGTTCCCGCGGCGTCGATAAGCGATCTCGAGCCCGGCCACCACCTCGCCGGCACGCAGCAGGCAGCCCTGTCCCACGCCTTCGGGGGCGCAGACGATATTGCCGGCGCGGTGGATGCCATAGGAGAGGTAGACGTACATGTGGCCGCCGGGGCCGAACATCGCCTTATTGCGTTCCGTCATGCCCCGGTGGGTGTGGGCGGCGGAGTCCTCGGCGCCGACGTAGGCCTCCACCTCGGTCAGGCGGATGGACACCCCGGCGTGGGTGAGTACGCAGCCGAGCAGCTGCGGGGCGACGATATCGGCGGTGGCGGTGAAATCGATCATCAGGGGAACAATTCTGGGAAGGAAGCGTTGGTTGAAGTGTTGTGTAACAGGTAGCGGGTAATCTCCACCCTGAATTCAGGGGTTCCCGTTGATTGTGCCACTGACTAACATTCCAGAACATCATCCCCGAGCAATGCAGGAGAACTAACTTCCCATGACCCAGACCACCGCCGAGACAATGACCGCCGAGACCAGCGTCCGAGAAGCCATCATCAGCCGCCGCGCGACCCGCAAGTACACCGAGCAGCTTCCCTCCACCGAGGTGGTCGACCGGATCGCAGAGCTCTCGCTGGAGGCCCCCAGCGCCTTCAACGCGCAGCTGCGTGACCTGGTGATTGTCCGCGACCCTGAGGTCAAGCAGGCCCTTTTCGAAGCTTCCGGTCAGAAGCAGTTCCTGGCGGCCCCGGTCATCTTCATCACCGTCGCCCGCGCTGAGGTGCTGCCGGAGGACGCGGAGGAAGTACTCGGGGAGCGCACCACTGGCTACCTCAAGCGGCTGCGGGAAAGCTATGACGAGGCTGGCCTGCGGGAATCCGCCATGAAGGATGCCATGCTGCTGGCCGGCTTCGTGATGGTCGCCGCCCAGAGTGAGGGCCTGGCCACCTCCCCGACCACCGGTTGGGATGAGGAGGAGGTCAAGGCCGCTCTCGGGCTGGCGGGGCGCCCGGATCGCGCCATCGGTCTGGTCATCGCCGCCGGTTACCCGGCAGAGTTCCCCGAGCACCCGGGGCGCGCCGCCAGCCGTCGCGTGGACGAGCGTTACTGAGCCGCTGAGCGCCGGGTGATCAGGCCATCCGGGCGAAGTCCTGGAAACGGATCATCTCACCGCTCTTGAAGTCCCAGGCCTCCACCCGCACCCGGTCGCCGTAGACCTTGACCCGCAGGCCGGTGGAGGTGTCCGCCGGGGTGATGGTCTCATCATGATCGCCATCGGGGAAGTACTCGTTGAGGATCGCGCCGGTGTTGACCACCGGGAACCCCTGGCGGCCAGCTTCGCCGGTGCCCTCGTAGCGGTAGGTGCCCCACCAGTTGTTCTGGTGGAGGGAGGCGTGGGTGTGGCTGGTGAACATGATGGAGTGGTTGTACTTCGAGACGACATCGGAGATGGCGGCGGTGTCTTCGAAATCATTCTGGTACCAGGCCGAGTGGGACATGGAGACGGTCTGCGGCAGTAGCGGGTGGGTGAACACCAGCGCGGGGACCTTCTTGGCCTCCCAGAATGCCAGGCGCTGATCGAGCCAGTTCAGCTGCTCCTCGGAGAGCCGCTGGAAGGGCTCCTTGCCGCCACGGTCGACATCGGAGTAGTACTCGGTGTTGATGGTGATCAGCGGGACACCGTCGACGATGAGTTCGGTCCACGGCTGTTCCTGGCCGGAGTACTCCAGGAAGCGGTTCAGGTAGGTCTCGCTGCCTTCGGGGCCGTACATCTCATGGTTGCCGATGGTCCACACCTGCTTGCCGGAGGCATGCGGGGTCCGGGCGTTGGCGGCGTTGAACTCATCCCATAGGTGCTGCTCACCGGTGTCGACGATGTCACCGTTGATCACCAGTGCACCAGCCTGCTCCGGCATGCCGTTGAGCGTCTCAATGGCCGCCTCGAAATCAGGGATATCGCCCTGGATATCGGAGATGACGTCGATGATCGCCTCGGGTTCCCCGCTGAGCGCTGCGAAGGGTTCGGTGACGGCGATATTGTCCACCGCCCACCACCAGTCATCATTGCCGCCGAGGTAGTTGAAGCTGACGCGCAGGTTCTTGGCTCCGGCCGGAACGGCGACCTCGATGGCCTCGTGTGCGGTGAAACGGTCCGCGTCGTAGCGCAGGATCTCCTGCTCGACGCCGTCGAACTCGACGGTGACCGTGGCACCCTGGGGTGCCTGACCATGGCGGTAATGCGAGTCGAACTCCACCACCACCGCATTACGCCCGGCGACCTCGATCTCCGGGGTGCTCAGGCGGGCATCCATGGAGTCGGTGGCGTTCAGGCGCTGCTGCTTGGAGTCGATGATGGCGATCTGCCCATGACCCTGGGTGAACCAGTGGCGCATATCGGTGCCGGCGGCCCAGGTCCAGTCGCGGATGGTGGCCAGGGACCAGCCGTTCCAGCGTTCCTCACCTGAGGTGACGCCGGTGGTCTGGGAATTCCAGCCAGCCGGAACCTCATGGGTGAACTTCGAAGGGTTGGGAACATCATCAAAACCCTCGCTGAACAGCACCTCCCGGGTCATCGGGGTGGTCTGGGTGTTGCCCGGGGCAGGTAGTGCCGAAGAGCCGTTCGGGGAGCTATTGAGGAGGGCGGAGGAGCCGAGACCCTGGCTCGACTGTGCGTGCGCGGTGGGGGCGATCAGCAAGGTGGTGCAGAGAAGCAGGGCAGGAATTTGGCGCGAAGTACGCACAGCAGAGGCCTTTCAGGGATGGAAAAGAGGAAACTCCAATTAGTATTACCTAGGAAAGTTGCGGGTGGGGGTTCATGAGATGAAACTGGGCTGAAGTTTTCCTGGCCATTCACCTTGTCCGGAGCCTTGGACCGCCCACTCGGTGACCTCGCTCAACGCATTATTTCCTCACCTGGCTGAACCTGATAGGTACTCTGGGGGGAAGTAGTACGACCTGTCTAAAAGGAGGGCCCTATGAGCAGTCTTCTCTTTGACCTCTACGGTGTTCTGTTACGTACGCAGTCAGAGGATGCGAAACACCGGATTGAAAGAGCCGTTCTCGGTGACGCCACCATCTGGCCCCACTACTGGGCGTTGCGCCCGGCCTATGACGCCGGTTTGGTCAGCGACCAGAGTTACTGGCAGCAGGTGAGACTGCGCGCCGGGCTGGCTGACTTCGATCTCTTTGAGGCGGTGGCCGCGGATGAGGACAGTTGGCTTGAGCCGGACCCGGCGATGGTGGAGCTGGTGCTCAGCCGCATTGGCTCCGGTTGGCGTGCCGGTATTCTCTCTAATATCCCGGCAGGTCTGGCGGAGCGGGTGCGGGAGAAGTTCAGCTGGCTGGCGGAGTTCTCCGCGGTCACCTTCTCCTGCGATATCGGTCTGGTCAAGCCTGATCAGAAGGCCTTTCATGTCGCCCTGGACGCGATGGGCGCGAAGGCTTCCGACACCATCTTCTTTGATGATCGCCCCGAGAACGTCGAGGCCGCCGAGCGGCTGGGCATGAAGGGCGTGGTGTTCACCAAAATCTCCCAGGTTCGGCTCCTCACAGAAAAGCAGAGTGTCTGATGATTGATTCTTCCCGACAGGGCCCGTTGATCCTGCCCTTCGGTAACAAGCGCCCCCGGATTCACCGTTCCGCCTGGATCGCCCCGAATGCCACCATCATCGGTGATGTGGAAATCGGCCCGGAAGCCTCGGTCTTCTATGGCTGCGTGTTGCGCGGTGATGTCAATGCCATCACGGTTGGGGCGCGCACCAATATCCAGGACAATTGTGTTCTTCATGTGGACCGTGATGCTCCCTGCACGCTCGGTGATGACGTCACCATCGGCCATCTCGCGCTAGTCCATGGCGCGACAGTGGGCAATGGCACGCTGATCGGCATGAAGTCCGCGCTGCTCTCCCGTTCCGAGGTGGGGCCGGGCTCCTTGATCGCCGCCGGTGCGGTGGTGTTGGAGGGCCAGGTCATTGCCCCGCGTTCCCTGGCTGCGGGTGTCCCCGCGAAAGTCCGCCGGGAGCTCAGTGAGGAGCAGTCGGCGGCCTTCATTCCGCACGCGGGACGTTATATCGAGATTGCCGCCCGACAATCCGGGGAGCAGCTGAGTCTTGAGGATGTCTGGGTGGATTAGCACAGCTGTGCTTATCTGCGCCGCGCCTGCCCCGGGCACGGCGCCCCGGGCCTAGGGCGCAAGCTTCAGCGGCTCGCGCAGTAGCTGATCCAGCGCGGCCGCGCGGGCGACGGCGCGCACGATCTCCCGGTGTGTGGGAATCATCCGCAGGTTCAGCTCTCCGTCGGTCAGGGTGCGGACGGTCTCGGCGAAGATCCGGGGAGCGCCGGGATCCTCGGTGAAGGCGGAGCCCGCCACCACCAGGGTGCCCGGGCGATGGGTGCTCACCAGCTCGGCGGCGACCTGCCCGAGTAGGCGGGCGCGCTCGTCGAGAAGATCTCGGACGTCCGAGTTATTCTCCCCGGCATTCACTGCGGCGGCGAGGCTGGGTAGATCGAGGCTCAGATCATTGAGCCGTCGAAGAAATCCCTGGGTGCTCAGGGCTTCCTCGGTGGCCAGGCCGGTGGTGTCCAGTAGCGTGCTCTCGGTCCCGGGGAGGGTGGGAATGGAGTGCACTCCCTCGGTATCGCTGAAGGCTGCACCGATGGAGTCATCGGCGAAGAGGTTGAGGGAGTTCTCCAGCTTCCCCGGTGCCGGCAGCTCGGTGGACTGGATCTCGGCGGCGAGCAGGGCGGGTACCGCGGAGGCCACCACGACCGGCACGGAGAACTGGTAACGCAGGCGTTCTGCCAGGTCGAGGTTGTGCCAGCCGAGGTTCGGGGCGTTGACCACGCCTTCGCGACTGACCCTTCCGGAGGTGGTCACGCCAACGCTGACCAGGGGATTGCTGATGCCATTGGTGAGTTGGTGCAGTCCCGCGATGATGTACTCGAGAAAGTCCTCGGGGCTGGTCTCGGCGACATTCTGGGCTACGTGCGCATCACGGAAGGTCCGGCCCTTGGCGTCATAGAGGGCGATATAAGTGCTGGTGGTGCCGATGGCGATGCCGGCGTGCAGCCAGAGGCTCGGTGCGAGTTCGAGCGGGATCGTCGGGCGGCCACGGCCCTTCGCCCGGCTGAGGTCATTGCGCTCGTGGACCAGTCCAAGATCGATGAGTGCATTCACTGCGCGGGTGACCGTGGGCTGGGATAAGCCGGTTGCGGTGACGAGATCACTGCGGGTGAGGATCTGCCGGGTACGGATCAGGTGCAGGCACTTTGCAGCGGGCAACTGGGGTCGACTGAATACCGCCGGGGCCGGAGTGCGTGCAGGAGTGCTCATGTGCTGAATAATAAGCCACCTAGACAATGTAGTCTAATCAACTTTCCGTGTTGCAGACCGCTTGGTCTGTCACATTGGTTCTGTGGTGACTCCACCCCCGGGTCGCTCATAGCGACGGAAAGCAGGGACCGCCACCACGCAGACCAGGGTGAGGAGAACCACCACAGCACCACCGAAGAAGGTGGTCCAGCCGGTCCCGAGCATGCCTGCGGACCAGCCGTGGAGCACATCGGCCAACCGGGGTCCGCCCACCACGATCACGATATAAATGCCCTGGATACGGCCCTGAACGTGCTCCTGGGCGGACTGCTGCAAAATGGCCGTGCGCAGGGAGGCGGAGAACATGTCGACCGCGCCACCCACGACCAACATCATGATCACCAGCCAGGCCCAGGACGTGATCGCACCGGGGCTGAGCAGCACGCCGATTCCGGCCACCATGATCGCCGCACCCCAGGCGATGATGCAGACATAGACCGCCACCCCCTGTCGGACCACCCGGGATACCCAGCCGGAGAGTAGACCACCCAGTACCGCACCCACCGCCATGGAGGAGTAGAGCAGCGCCAGCATGGTTCCTCCCTCGGCGGCACCACCAAAATTGGTGTCCGCGATTTCCGGGTACAACGCCCGGGGCATGCCGAAGACCATGGCGATCAGATCCAGCAGCATCGCCACCATCAACACCGGCTGAGTCAACAGATAACGCAGTCCATCGACCACCGAACGCAGCCCCGCCTTCATCACCTCACCTGTGGGGAGCAGCGTGGGCAGGCGGAACACCGCCACCAGCGTGGGCAGCAGGAAGGCCACATCCAGGAAATAAAGCCAGGTGTAGCCGATCAGGGGGATCATCGCGCCCGCCAGCAGCGGGCCGATAATCGCCCCGGCCTGCATGAGCATCATGTTCAGGGAGGACCCCGCCGGCAGCAGCTCCAGCGGCAGAATGGAGCGGAACACTGCTGTACGGGTCGGTTGATTCACCGCGAAAAAGGCCTGCTGCAATGAGAACATGCTCAACAGCAGCCACACATTCTCATTGCCCAGGGCACTGAGCAGCAGGAAACCAGCGGTGCTCAGGATCATGCCCAGGGTGGTGGTGATCAGCACCTTCCGCTTATCAAAGGCATCAGCGATCGAGCCGCCGTACAGCCCGAAGATCACCAGCGGTACCAGGCCAAAAAGGCCGGTCAACCCCACATAGGCACTGGATCCGGTGAGGGCGTAAATCTGGGCCGGGACCGCCACCACGGTCAACTGGGCACCGATCACGGTGGCGATATTTGCCCTCCACAGCCGCTTATAGGCGGGAACTTTCAGCGGTCGGGTATCGGCGAAGATGTCACGGAAGCTCACCCGAGCTACCATAGCCCGCAGATCGGTCAGTTCTGCAGCTATGGGCGCATTTGTGTCAGTCCTGGGCACGCCCGGCATCCGGGCGCCCCATCACGCGGAAGGGTGTCGATGAACTCAGGGCTGCCAGCGGCTTCGGTCGAGGATGTTTGCGGGAGCGCTCTCGAAGCCATCCTCCCGGATCTCGATGGCGGCACCACCGTAGATCAGCCGAGGATGAGCATCCCGGGTGTCGATGAGGTAGTGGCCGACACGGGTCAACGTCCCCGCAGCGATGGTGTGCGCGACGGGAAAATCCGAGATGGTCTCTTCATCGAAGTAAGTGGTGGCCAGGGTGGTCGGTAATAGTGCGATCTGCAGGTAGTTGGCGGTGGTGCCCGGGCTGGGGGTTAGCGGATCAGTGGCCGGGGGTGCTTCGAAAGCCGGCTCAACAAACGGCCAGTCCACCCCGTATCCGGCGCAGCCGATCCATCCCCAGTTATTGTGGCGTTCCGCGAAGTTCAGGATGCACAGCAGCTCACTGTCCTCATCCAACTGAATCCGCACATTTGAACCGGGGTATTCCGCCAGTTCATATTCGGCGTCGAAGGGCTGGTGGTAGACATTGCCCCGCGGCAGCGCCGGGACGTCCGAAGCGGGCGGGGCAGCCCTCAGGTCCAATGTGGTCGCCGTCTTCGAGTATTCCCGGAGCAGGTCAAACTCTGCCACATTGAGCCCCCCTTCCTCCCAACTGAAGGTGGCGCTCTGTTGTTCTCGGCTCACCGTCTGACCTGGTGAGGCATAGTGCCCGAAGGTCACCTGGATCTTGTTCCCGGAAATTCGCTCCACCAGTGGGTTTGCCGCCACTTGGATGGGTAGTGGATCCGTGAGCAGCTGATCGCGGTGGAAAAGCAGCACTGCGGCGCTGTCGGCATGATCGAGGTCATCCTGGGTGGAGCCGGAGAGCGTGACCCAGCTCAGGTCTGCACAGGGGTCGAAACTATTGTCTTCGACGGTGGCCAGAAACAGCGGATAGCCGCTCCAAAAACCATGCGGACCTTCCTCACCTCCCGGAGGGATCGTGGGGATCTGATTCAGCGCGGTGTAGGGCCCAAAGGCGGTGGAGGCCAGGTCCAGGGTTGGATCGCAGGTCTCCGGAGCACTACTTTCGGGGGCATCACTGGTGCAGGCGGTCAGGGCGAACAGGCAGACGCCCCCGGCGAGTACCGCGACAGCCCGCTTGGCGACGCCCCAGGCACCCCGGCCCGCGGTGAAGGAAAGGCTTCGAGCTCGCATCGGCGACCCTCCTGCTCTGAACCGGTGTTCTCAGTGGAAGTACTGTGCGTTGCAGCTTGAGAACGCGATCGCACCTTTGCTGTTCAAATGTTAAAGCAAATGAATGTCAGTTATCGAGAATTCTTGTGGTTCCGGGGGTACGCGGGGTGTATCGACTGATGCTCGCCGGAGTTTTGTCCAGGACTGAGTGCGGATGAGGTCAGTCTGCCGCCAATCCCGACACCAGTGCCGGGAGTGCGGTGGCGGCGCCCGCCCGCCAGGACAGGGTGCACAGTGAGCTCAGTTCAGTGGTGGCCGGGGAGATCTCGATGATCGGTATTCCTCGTTCATATGCCAGCAACGGCAGTGAGGCCGCCGGCTGCACTACTCCGGACGTTCCCACGATCACGACCAGGTCAGCGTTGTCCATGCCAGTTTCCGCCTGTTCCCATTCCCGCTGCGGCAGGGGTTCCCCGAACCAGACGATATCGGGGCGGATGAGATTGCCGCAGAGCGGACAATCCGGTGGGGGCAGTCTTTCCACCGCTTCCGCAGGGAATTCGATCTTCCCTTTCCACGGTCGGTGGCAGATGGTGCAGCGGAACTTGAACAGGCTGCCATGCAGGTGGGTGACCAGATCCGTGCCGCCACGTTCGTGCAGGTCATCGATATTTTGGGTGGTGACGTGCACCTGCGCCTTGGTAGGGGAATGAGACCACTCAGCGATTGCCCGGTGGCCGGCATTGGGCTTCGCCCGGGATGCCAGGTGGGCGCGCCACAGGTACCAGGCCCACATTGGTTCCGGATCTGTGACCCAGGCGGAAATGCTCGCCATCGCTTGGGGATCCACCTTCTCCCACACCCCGGTCACCGCATCACGATAGGTATCCAGGCCGGATTCCGCACTCATTCCGGCCCCGGTGAAAAACTCGATCCGGCGGGCGCTGCGGGCGAGTTCAAGGGCTTCCTGAAGTTGTTCCGCCATGTCTTAAGACGCTAGCCGCTGCGCGGGGCGCTGGCCAGGGGTTCCCCGGTTGAAGAGCCCCTGATCTTTTTTGCACCTTAATAATTACTGTCGCTCTGCACAATCGCCTTCATTGGCGCCCCGGCCTCATTATGCTCGGTGGCATGACACGTCCTGAGCTGACCACCATTCCTGGCATGGACCTACGGCCGATGATCGCGGCAGACCACGGGGTGCGTACCGCCGCAGTGCTGCGCAATGTCAACCGCGTGACTGCGCGGATCACCGAGGATGACCTCACCCGGGATCCCTGGCGGCAGTACCTCGACTTCCGCCCCACCCGCGGGGACTACGGGATCATTGCTTCGCTGGAGGGCCAACCGGTCGGGGTGGTGTGGGTGGTGTTCGCCCCGGCAGTGGGATTCCTCCGGTCCGATGTGCCGGAGCTGGTGATCAGTGTGGATGAATCCCGGCAGGGGCAGGGGATCGGGGCAGTGCTGCTCGAGGTGATCCGCAACCATGGTCGGGATGCCCGGTGGACGGGGATTTCACTCTCTGTGGAGGAGGGGAACCCCGCGAAGCGGCTCTATGAGCGCACCGGTTTCGAGGTGGTTGCAACCGCCCCGGTGGGAACTATGTTCCTGGATTTCAGCGGGGGAACCGCAGTGGCAGGGCTGGCAGATATGAGCATCGCGGCAGCACCTGAAATCCGTTCCCTCGCGGTCTACTGCGGTTCCCGGGCGGGCTTCAACCCCGAGTTCCTGGTGGCCGCCGAGACCTTGGGCAAGGAGTTGGGCCAGCGCGGGATCCGGCTGATCTACGGTGGTGGCAACGTGGGGCTGATGGGTGCGGTGGCCAACGCCGCGCTGGCCGCTGGTGGGGAAGTCATCGGCGTGATTCCGCAGTCCCTGGTGGATCGTGAAATGGCTCACCACGGGCTCAGCAGTCTGGAGGTGGTGGACACCATGGCGCAACGCAAAACCCGGATGGAGGCTCTCGCGGATGCCTTCGTGGTGCTGCCGGGCGGTGCAGGCACCCTGGAAGAGACCTTTGAGGTGTTCACCATGACGCAGCTGGGTGAGCTCTCAGGGCCGCTGGCGTTGATCAACACCTCCGGTTTCTGGGATCCGCTGCGGGAGATGCTGGACAAGATGGTGCAGGAGGGATTTCTCCGGCAGAAATTCGTGGACACCCTCATCGTCGTGGATACCCCGGCGGAGCTCTTCCGCAGTCTCCCGGTTTGGCGTTCACCGGGTGATAAGTGGGCCTGATGTTCGTTCTCTCCCGGCTCGCGGGGAACCTGGGAGATCGCCACCCGGCGAGGCTCTGCCGGGGAGCGCGGCGTCGATAAGCGTTGAGGGTTATCGGAGCTGTTTCACAACTGTTATTGGCTGGAGCTGTCTCGGGTGGATAAGGGGGCGAAGACAGGGCTAGACTCTGCACTCATGAGTTTAGTGAGTTCCGAACAGCGGTCTCCGTCCCTGTTGGACGCCAGCTGTGAGGTGTTCGTCCATGACCTGGCGGCCCTGTCGCCGACCGATGCCACTTCCTGGGGTATCCCGGGCTTTGAAGGGGAACTACAGGATTTCTCCCCGGAGCACTGGGAATCAGTTGCGGAGCGTGCCCGTGAGATGGTCGCCGATATCGATGCCTTCGATGACTGCACGGATGACAATGATGATGAGGACGATTTCGATGAGATCGACCATGTCACCGCTGCCGTGCTGCGTGACCGCCTGACCCTGATCGCCGACAAACACCACCGCGGTGAGTACCTCCGCCTGCTCAACAATATCGAGTCCCCGGTCCAGATGATCCGGGATACCTTCCTGCTCATGCCTGCGGAAACCGCAGAGCAGAAGGATGCCATCCGCTCCCGGCTCTCCAAGGTCGCCCACTCCCTGGAGGGCTACCGCGAATCCCTGGCGGAGTCCGCCGCGCACGGCAAAATCGCCCCGCACCGCCAGATCGATGAGGTCATCTCCCAGTGCGCGGACCTCGCTGATTCTGATTCCATGCTCGAGAAGCTCGGGGTGGAACCGAACAGCGCCGAGGTGGCCGAGGCCAAACAAGCCTTTGGTCTGATGTCGGACTGGCTCAGCGAGCAACTGGCCCCGCACGCCCCGAATGAGGATGCGGTGGGCCGGGACCGCTATGAGCTCTTCTCCCGCGAGTTCGTCGGCGATGCCGTCAATCTTGACGAAGCCTACTGCTGGGGGCTGGAACAGCTGCGTGAGATCACCGCCCAGGAGCAGGCGATCGCCGACCAGCTCTATGGCGAAGGCACCCCGGTCAAGCAGGCCTTCCGTAACCTCAACAATGAGGATCGCTACCGCATCGAGGGCACCGATGCACTGCAGAAGTGGATGCAGGAGACCGCGGACCGCGTGATCCGCGAACTCGACGGCACCCACTTCGACATCCCCGAACAGGTACGCACCATCGAAGCGCGGATTGACCCGGCCGGCACCGGCGGCATCTTCTACACCCCGCCCTCCGATGATTTCGTCCGCCCGGGGCGCATGTGGTGGTCTGTGCCGCAAGGCCAACAGATTTTCCACACCTGGCAGGAACTGACCACCGTCTTCCACGAAGGCGTTCCCGGCCACCACCTGCAGCTGGGCCAGACCCTCGCAGAGAGCGATAACCTCAACCTCTGGCGTCGTGTCGCCTGCTGGAACTCCGGACACGGCGAAGGCTGGGCACTCTACGCTGAATCGCTGATGGCGGAACTGGGATACCACGAGGATCCGGGAACCCGCATGGGGCTTCTCGACGCTCAGCGCCTCCGCGCCGCCCGCGTCGTCCTCGACATCGGCGTCCACCTCGGCAAGAAGATCCCCGAAGGTACCGGCATCTGGGACGCCTCCTACGCCAGGTCCTTCCTCCGGGAGAACACCGCCATGGATGAGACAGTTCTCGCCTTCGAACTCAACCGTTACCTCGGGTGGCCCGGACAGGCCCCCTCCTACGCGCTGGGCCAGCGGCTCTGGATGAACCTGCGTGACGACGCCCTAGCCCAGGGCATGGCACTCCAGGACTTCCACCGCCAGGCCCTGAGCTATGGCTCCATCCCGATGTCCATTCTCCGCGAGGAGATCCTGGACTAGGTTCGGGGCTGTTTGGCCTGGGGCTGGGGTTTCCAGGTGGTTGACCTGGGGTTTGACGTTTAGGTCTCGAGGATCCGCCCAATTGCACTCTGGGGAGGATCATTGGCCTGATCCTCGAGACCTACCCGTCATCCCGGGAATCCTGGACACGCTTTTGGCGGTACGGCAGAATTCAGGGCTTCATGGCTTTAGGGCCTGACCTGGGGTTTGACGTTTAGGTCTCGAGGATCGGCCCAATTGCACTCTGGGGAGGGTCATTGGCCTGATTCTCGAGACCTACCCTTCACTCCGGCAAGCCCGGCAAGCCCGGCAAGCCCGGCATGACCAGCAAGCCCAGTGTGGGGGTTGTACCGGTGCCAAGGGCCACCCAAAAGGGCCACCCGGAAAGTGAAGACCGTGGCAGCGAGCTATTTCGCGGACTTCAGTGCCTGGGTCCACTTCATCTTGCGGCCGTTATGGAGAATGGCGTTTCGGTAGATGCGGGCCACCAGCAGCAGGACCAGGAAGGTCACGAGGGCCATCACCGCATAGGAGGCCAGCACTAGCGCCCAGGACATATTGCCCGCGGCGCCCTGCAGCGGTGCCACGCTCAGCGAGAAGGGCGGCAGCCAGCTCAACACCTGCATGATGGTCGAATCCAGCGCACTCCAGCCGAAGGCCGGGGCATAGATGACACCGAAGACGAAGATCATGATCGGGGTCTGGGTGGATGCCAGGTCTTCGGAGCGGGAGACCATGGCGCCCGCAGCAGCCCAGAGGCTGCCGAAGAAGAGCAGGCCGAGAATATAGGCGAGTGCCAGGATCGGCAGCACGGTCAGATCCAGATCGAAGTCGTCGAGCAGGCCGGAGAAACTCAGCGCAATCATTGCGATGCCGAGGATCACCACGGTGCCGATCAGCCCGACGAGCATATTGCCCAGTAGCTTTCCGGCGAGGAAGTCCAGGGGGCGGACACTGGAGAGGATGATCTCCACGACGCGGGAGGATTTCTCTTCGGTGACTCTTCCGCCGATGTTTCCGGCGAAGAGCATGATGAAGAAGATGAGGACGGAGACTCCGGCGAGAACGGTGATGATCGCCGCGAAATCGGATTCCTCGCCGATGTTGACCAGGTTGAGGGAGACGTCGGGTAGCGCTGCGTAGTAATCATCGGGGGCGATGTTGACGGCCCCGAGGGCCTCGGTCTGGGAGTAGCTGCTCAACCCGATATTCAGGGTGGCCAGGATTCCGGCGTTCGGATCCCCGTCGCTGATCAGGTCGAAGCGGCCGTTGTTGAGCACGAGTGCAGCATCAGCTCCCTCAGCTACGCGTTCGCGGGCGTCCTCGGGGGAAGCGGCGGTGCTCAGATCCAGGGAGCTCAGCCCGGCGCCCGGAAACACCGGGGAATCTGCTGCGCCAGTGGCCTCCGGTACCTCGAAGTAGGATTCCTCAATTCCGTAGAGGACGACTTCCGGGTCGGAGGATTCCCGGTTGCTCAGCCAGGTGATCACTCCGATGCCGGCGATGATGACCACCAGCGTGATCACCAAGGAGAGAATGATGCCCTTGCTTCTGGTGGCCACGATGATCTCGCGTCCGGCCACGGTTTTGATGGTGTTCAGCGATGAATAGCTCATGCCTGGACAACCTCCCGGAAAAGTTCGGTCAGGTCGGGGACCCGACGGGTGAAAGCGTGGACCGGGCCGACGGCCAGCGCGGCCTGCAGGATCTTCTGGTCATCCTCAGTGGACTCGGCCTCGAGGATCACCGCTTCCGGGGTCTCAGACACGAGGGAGGTGCCGGTGGGGTACCACCCGCGGGCGGCGGTGTGGATCTCAAAGCGAATCGGCCCGCGGTTGCGCAGCTCCGGCACGGTTCCTTCGGCGCGCATTTCACCCTGGGAGATGATGCCCACCCGATCGCAGAGGCGTTGCACCAGATCGAGTTGGTGGGAGGAGAAGATCACGGGCACGCCTTCGTTGGCGCGCTCCAGCAGAATTTCGCTCATGACGTTCACGGCGACGGGATCCAGTCCGGAGAATGGTTCATCGAGGATCAGGAGTTCGGGGTTATGGATCAGGGAGGCCGCCAGCTGTACCCGCTGCTGATTGCCCAGACTGAGTTCCTCGAGCTTGTCGGCCACCCGCTCACCCAAGCCGAGCCGCTCAAGAAGGGAGTGGGTGTTGTCTCGGGCGTCCTTCTGGGATAGCCCATGGAGGCGAGCGAAGAAGATCAGCTGGTCGGCGATCTTCTCCTTGGCGTAGAGGCCACGCTCTTCAGGCATGTATCCGATTCTCCGACGGATATCAATGTCCATTTTCTGGTCGCCGTAGCGCACCTCGCCGGAATCCGCGGTGAGGACCCCCAAGGCGATACGCATGGTGGTGGACTTGCCGGCGCCGTTGGATCCGACAAATCCGTACACCTCGCCAGGGTGGACGGAGAAGGTCATGTCCTTCAGTGCCATCACCTCGCCGAAGCTCTTGGTGAGATGGTCAATGTGTAACGAGGGCAATACGCTCAGCCTCCGGGATAGGGGCGGTGGCTGGTGGCACAACCGGTTGAGTTGAACCAGGCGAGCTCCGCAGTGGTGGTGGGTTGTTCCTGCCACAAAAAGTATGACATTAGAATGAGCTTTCATGAAGGATCCCGCCAGAATCCCGTTGGTGATAGCTGAGCTACACCAGACGTGGGAAGCCCAGCCTGACCTCTCTCTACCAACACTCTTCGGATTGCTTGAAAATCGCGGCATCGGCTGGGGGAGTGGGGACCAGGAACTTATCGACGTCCTGCGGGCCCTGCGCCGCGAGTACCCCGCCCAGCTGAGCGGGTACTCCCGCACCGCCGCCCCCTCCCCGGCGGATGAGGTGCGGGGACGCTTCCTGGTGGAGACCGAGTCCCCGGCGCATCGGGTCACGGTGGATCCCTTCCGGGTCAGTGTGCGACGGGTGACGCGGGAAAAAGAACAACCCCAGCCGGGGGTGTGGGAATTTGAACGTATCCGCCGCTGTCGGGCGGGTGATCCACTGGTGCTCACCGACACCGCCGGCATCGACCACCGGCTCGGGGTGATCTTCCGGATCACCCTGCTCAATTCTGATCCAGAGCCTGAGGTGGCCACGCTGGATGGTCTGGAGCGACGGGACATTGAGGACCAGGTGTATCAGCTGCTCCTTGAAGATGGCGGTAGTGCACTGCTCACCCATGGTCTGTCAGTGTTCACTGTGGCTCGTCGCTCGTTGGCACAACGTCACCTGAAGTGGGAACGGCTGCTGAGCGCCACCCCGGGTAAAACGCTGCGGGTCAGGGAAGCCGGTAGTGGCCAGGCGGTGGACCTCGGGATGCTGGAGAAGATCATCCCACTGGAGGTCTAGGCTGCGTGGTCTTCGGGTGGTTCAGTAGTGAGCCAGACACACCGGAGTCGGCATGAGTTCGCGGGGGCTGGGGGAGTCTCCGTGGCGGAGGTGCTCACCTCCGAGATGGTGTCCACGGTTTTCGGGCTCCCCGCGATGATCTGCGCGGACCCGGTCACCGGCACCCCCACCGTGGTCCTGCTGGATCCCCGGGGCGATCACCGGCGCGGCGTCGATAAGCGGGGTGGTGGAAGTAGCCGGCGGACTGGGGTGCTAGGGCAATATTTGGTGACCTGGCTTTCAATCCTGAAGGGTCAGGGAAAAATGTTTGTGTTATCAGGGCGTGGCGTGGTTTAATACTTGGGTTGCTTTAACACGACGTGCGTCGACTGCACCGCCGAGCAAACCTGGAGACAGGGGCTGCTGGCAATGCGACCGACAATATCGATCATGGTGAGGTGAACATGACACCTTCAGTCAGATCCTTCCGGATCTGCAGAGGGCTCCCATTCGGGCAGATCGTTATATGCGAGATGTTCGGGCGCGGGGACCGGAGAAGGGGCATGGCAAATAAACAGCGGCAGTAGGTCTGGACCACGCTTATCACGAGTATTGGTCCCTTCCAGCTTGATGTACGGGTCTTCTTGTACCCCCGTACCTGAGGCAATTGGCGAGTGTTTATCCCACGCCTGAATTGCATCCGGTCATTCATGACAGTCAAGATGAAACTGGCGTTGCGCCCGTGCTCCGGCCGGACAACGTTATAGAGTAATCAAAGAGCGATTCCCACCTCTCCAATCATGGATGTGGGGCAAGCGAGGAAGAGGATAAGCGTGGCGGGACAAAAGATCCGCATTCGGCTCAAGGCCTACGACCACGAGGCGATCGATGCGTCTGCACGCAAGATCGTTGAGACCGTGACCCGTACGGGTGCACGTGTGGTTGGCCCGGTGCCGTTGCCTACCGAAAAGAACGTATACGCCGTTATTCGTTCTCCCCATAAGTACAAGGATTCTCGCGAGCACTTCGAGATGCGCACTCATAAGCGCCTGATCGATATCCTCGACCCGACGCCGAAGACGGTTGACGCGCTCATGCGCATCGACCTCCCGGCTAGCGTCGACGTGAACATTCAGTGATCGACGGAAACTTTGGCAGCGGAGAATAAGTAATGAGTGAAAACGAGATCAAGGGCATTCTGGGCACCAAGCTCGGCATGACTCAGGTCTTCGACGAGGAGAACCGGGTCATTCCGGTGACCGTCGTCGAGGCTGGGCCGTGCGTGGTTACCCAGATTCGTACCAAGGACATTGATGGCTACAACGCCATCCAGATCGCCTTCGGCGAAATTGACCCGCGTAAGGCCAACAAGCCTGCCGCAGGTCACTTCAAGAAGGCTGGCGTTACCCCCCGCCGTCACGTCACCGAGATTCGTATGGACGATGTCTCCGGTTACGTGATCGGACAGGATGTCACCGTTGAGATCTTCGAAGGCATCACCTTCGTCGACGTCACCGGTACCTCCAAGGGTAAGGGCTACGCCGGCGGCATGAAACGCCACGGCTTCGCAGGTCAGGGTGCCAGTCACGGTAACCAGGCCGCGCACCGTCGCGTCGGTGGTATTGGCGCAGCCTCTACCCCGGGCCGTATTTTCAAGGGTAAGAAGATGGCCGGCCGCATGGGTAACGATCGCGTCACCACCCAGAACCTCAAGGTTCAGAAGATTGACGCCGATTCCAACCTGCTGCTCATCAAGGGTGCAATCCCGGGCAACAAGGGTGGCATCGTCACCGTTAAGACCGCAGTGAAGGGCGGTGCACACGCATGACCAATTTGAAGCTTGACGTCCACACCGCCGATGGCTCCACCAACGGCCAGGTTGAGCTGCCTGCTGAGATCTTCGACCGTGAGGCCAGCATTGCGCTGATGCACCAGGTCGTTATCGCCCAGCTCGCCGCAAAGCGCTCGGGTAACCACTCCACCAAGACCCGTGCTGAGGTCTCCGGCGGCGGCCGCAAGCCGTTCCGCCAGAAGGGTACCGGCCGTGCCCGTCAGGGCTCGATCCGTGCTCCGCACTTCGTCGGTGGTGGCGTTTCTCACGGCCCGAAGCCGCGTGACTACTCGCAGCGCACCCCCAAGAAGATGAAGACCGCCGCACTCTTCGGCGCTCTGACCGACCGTGCACGCCACGATCGCATTCATGTGATCGAGGAGCTCGTCTCCGGTCAGAAGCCGTCGACCAAGTCGGCACGCACCTTCATTGAGCGTCTCACCGACCGCAAGTCGGTTCTGCTCATCGTCGGTCGCGAGGACTTCATCTCCCGCAAGAGTGCCAACAACCTGCCCGGCGTCCGTACCTTGGTCTCCGAGCAGCTGAACACCTACGACGTGCTTAACGCAGACGACGTTGTGTTCTCGGTTGAGGCTCTGCACGCCTTCATCAACCGCGCTACCGGCGTGGACCAGGAGGAGAAGAACTAATGGCCAAGATCGCAGATCCGCGTGACATCATCATCGCCCCGGTCGTCTCTGAGAAGTCCTACGGCCTGATGGAGCAGAACGTTTACACGTTCCTCGTCAACCCGGATTCCAACAAGACCCAGATCAAGACCGCCGTCGAGCAGATCTTCGGTGTGAAGGTCGCCTCCGTGAACACTCTGAACCGTGAGGGTAAGCGCAAGCGCACCCGCTCCGGTTTCGGTGTCCGCAAGGCAACCAAGCGCGCCTATGTCTCGCTCCGCGAAGGCAGCGACTCTATCGACATCTTCGGTGGCACCGCCGCTTAAGGCGTCGAAAGGTAAGGAACATTATGGCTATTCGTAAATACAAGCCGACAACTCCGGGTCGCCGCGCGAGCTCCGTTTCCGAATTCAGCGAGCTCACTCGCTCAACCCCGGAAAAGTCGCTGCTGCGCCCGCTGCACAAGACCGGTGGACGTAACGTCCACGGTCACATCACCACCCGTCACCGCGGTGGTGGACACAAGCGTCGTTACCGCGTCATCGACTTCCGTCGTAGTGACAAGGATGGCATCTTCGCGAAGGTCGCTCACATCGAGTACGACCCGAACCGTACCGCCAACATTGCGCTGCTGCACTACCGCGATGGCGAGAAGCGCTACATCATTGCTCCGAAGGGCCTGACTCAGGGAACCCTCATCGAAGCTGGTGCTAACGCGGACATCAAGGTTGGCAACAACCTTCCGCTGCGCAACATCCCGACCGGTACCACCATCCACGCTGTCGAGCTGAAGCCGGGCGCTGGCGCCAAGCTGGCTCGTTCCGCTGGTTCCTCCGTTCAGCTGCTCGGTAAGGAAGGCAACTACGCTGTTCTGCGTATGCCCTCCACCGAAATCCGCCGCGTGGATATCCGTTGCCGCGCAACCATCGGTGAGGTCGGCAACGCTGACCAGATCAACATCCGCTGGGGCAAGGCTGGCCGTATGCGCTGGAAGGGCTGGCGTCCGTCCGTCCGAGGTGTCGTCATGAACCCGGTCGACCACCCGCATGGTGGTGGTGAGGGTAAGACTTCCGGTGGTCGCCACCCGGTGTCGCCGTGGGGCCAGAAGGAAGGCCGCACCCGCAACCCGAACCGATACAGCAACAACATGATCGTGCGTCGCCGCCGGTCCAACAAGAAGCGCTAAGAGGAGGTAACAGAGAATGCCACGTAGCCTTAAGAAGGGCCCGTTCGTCGATGAGCACCTCCTCAACAAGGTTGATGCTCAGAACGAAAAGGGTACCAAGCAGGTCATCAAGACCTGGTCCCGCCGTTCCACCATTCTCCCCGACTTCATCGGTCACACTTTCGCCGTCCACGACGGTCGCAAGCATGTCCCGGTGTTCATTGACGACGCCATGGTCGGTCATAAGCTCGGTGAGTTTGCTCCCACGAAGACCTTCAAGGGTCACATCAAGGACCAGAAGGGACGTCGATAAGCGATGAGTGAGACTGTCACTTCCGCACGCGCAGTTGCGCGATACGTCCGCGTCACCCCGATGAAGGCCCGTCGCGTCATCGATCTCGTTCGCGGCAAGTCCGTGACCGAGGCTATGGCGATCCTGAAGTACGCTCCGCAGGATGCCTCCACCCCGGTTGCCAAGGTCATTGCTTCGGCAGCGGCCAACGCCGAGAACAACTACGGTCTGGATCCCCGCACCCTGGTCATCTCTGAGGCTTATGCCGACGAGGGACCGACCATGAAGCGCTTTCAGCCGCGTGCTCAGGGTCGTGCTTTCCAGATCCGCAAGCGCACCAGCCACATCACCGTGGTTGTTGCGAGCCAGAAGGAAGGGGTCAAGTAGTGGGCCAGAAGATTCATCCCCACGGCCTCCGGTTGGGTATCACTTCCGATTGGAAGTCCCACTGGTACGCCGATAACTCCTACGCCGACTACGTCGCCGAAGACATCAAGATCCGTAGCTTCCTTTCCAAGGGCTTGGATCGCGCCGGCATCGCCGACGTTGTCATCGAGCGCACCCGCGACCGCGTCCGTGTCGATATTCACACCGCCCGTCCGGGCATTGTGATCGGCCGTCGTGGAGCTGAGGCTGACCGCATCCGTCGCGAGCTCGAGAAGCTCAGCGGCAAGCAGGTTGCCCTCAACATCCTCGAGGTCAAGAACATTGACGCCAACGCTACTCTGGTGGCTCAGTCCATCGCTGAGCAGCTGGTCAACCGCGTTGCTTTCCGTCGTGCAATGCGTAAGGCAATCCAGTCCGCCATGCGCCAGCCGCAGGTCAAGGGCATCAAGGTTGTCTGCTCCGGTCGTCTCGGCGGCGCCGAGATGTCCCGCACCGAGCGCTACCATGAAGGTCGCGTTCCGCTGCACACCCTCCGTGCCGAGATCGATTATGGCATCCAAGAGGCTCACACCACTTTCGGCCGTATCGGCGTCAAGGTGTGGATCTACAAGGGTGACGTCGTCGGTGGTCGTCGCGAGAGCGAGATCAACGCACCCGCAGATCGTCGTGGACGCGGTGCCGGTGCTGCTGACCGCAACGCACGTCCGCGTCGCGGTGGCCAGCGTCGTCAGCGCGCTGAGAAGAAGGAGGGCTAAAGCACATGCTTATCCCCAAGCGCGTGAAGTACCGTCGCCAGCACCGGCCGCACCGTACCGGTGTGTCCAAGGGCGGTAACCGCATCAGCTTCGGTGATTACGCCATTCAGGCTCTCGAGCCGGCTTATGTCACCAACCGTCAGATCGAGTCCGCACGTATTGCCATTAACCGGCACGTCAAGCGTGGCGGCAAGGTCTGGATCAACATCTTCCCGGACCGCCCGCTGACCCAGAAGCCGCTCGGCGTGCGTATGGGTTCCGGTAAGGGCCCGGTCGAGAAGTGGGTGGCCAACGTTAAGCCCGGCCGCATTCTCTTCGAGATGACCTACCCCGACGAGGAGACCGCCCTCGAGGCACTCCGTCGTGCCGGTCAGAAGCTCCCCTGCAAGGTCCGTATCGTGAAGAAGGAGGATCAGTTCTGATGGCAACCGGTACCCCCGCACACGAGTTCCGTGAGCTGAACCCCGAAGAGCTGACCGTCCGTCTGACTGAGGCGAAGGAAGAACTCTTCAACCTGCGCTTTCAGATGGCTACCGGCCAGCTGACAAATAACCGCCGCCTGCGCACGGTCAAGCGCGACATCGCCCGCATCTACACCGTTATCCGCGAGCGTGAGCTGGGCCTGTCCGTAGTTCCGGGAGCTGAGGCTTAATTATGAGTGAGGCAAACGTGAACGAGAAGGAACAGGGCGCACGTAAGGTCCGCCAGGGCTACGTCGTCTCTGACAAGATGAGCAAGACCATCGTCGTCGAGGTTGAGGATCGCAAGCAGCACGCGCTGTACAGCAAGATCCTCCGCTCCAACAAGAAGGTCAAGGCCCACGATGAGGCAGAGACCGCCGGTATCGGCGACCTCGTCCGCATCGAGGAGTGCCGTCCGCTTTCCAAGGACAAGCACTACCGTCTGATCGAGATCGTGGAGAAGGCTAAGTAAGCTTCCCCCGCATCTTCGGATGATTTGAATGCCCCACCCGGGCCGCGAGAAATTGCTCACCTGGGTGGGGCTTTCGCATGCCCGGTCCCAGATCCGGGTTAAACTGCGAGCTATAAAGAAGAACTTGTTTGTGTGGAGGGAAAGCGTCCGGGTCGGAGGTCTGGGATGAGAAGTGCAGCAAAGCTGATGATCCTTCTCCTTGGCGTCAGCATCGGATGCGTGGTCCTCGTCCTGGGAATGGCGCTGGTGCCGCTGCTCGGCCTGAGCTGGGAACTCGAGCGGGTGGAGCAGGAGGCTGCGAGGAAGTCCGACTCTGTCCTGGTGGGCCCCGACAAGAACGCGGCCCTGGCCGATGGACAGGCGTTACACACCGAGATCATTGATCATCTGGAACGGAAACACCGGGGCAAATTCGGCCACAATATCTTCATCAACCAGGAGAGCGCGAGCCTGGAGATGGAGGTGTTCTTCCTCGACGGAGTCATGGATGAATCACAACTTCTCCCGCTCTGGGAATACCTCTCCGAAATGCAACCCAAGTTCGCGGAGAACAACTGGCAGCTGGATCTGCGGACGCAGGTGCTGACCGAGCATGGCGAGGTGGCGGTTACCGGCTTCGCTGGTCAGCGGTGGGCGGAGTTGAGCCGGGTACTGGAACAACCGGTGGTGGACGGAGCCCGGATCAGCATCGACCTGGCCACCAACACCGCCACCCTGGACTGGGATGAATCCGGAATCAGCGACTGCGGCCCGAACCCGACGGAGCGGGGGCCCGAGTTTTTCAGCGCCGCGATGGAGCACTCGAGTTCTCTGCTCAAGGGACTGGGGTGGAGCAGCGAGCAGTCACCGGGGCTGATCTTCACGGCGGACGGCTGCGGCGGGCAGCTGAGCCTGCATGGGGAACTGGTCAACGGGGAGCGCGCGGCGAAGCTTGCGGCGCTGTCTGAGGTATATGAGGCGGCGGAGCGCCAGGCCAGGGTCAAGCGGATGTGGATCATCGCGGACCATCTGCCACCGGCGGGGGAGGAGCACACCGACGGGCGGGGTGAACTCTCGGTCCGGGTGGTGTCCCCGGATGGTTCATCGCCCGGTGCTGAGTTCATCGAAGTGCTGGGGCCGGAGTTGCAGGAGCAGTGGCGCTACGGCTCCCTCAGCCTGAACGGGTTCCTCATGGCCGGGCCGAACGGTTCGGCAGCGGGCTGAATCACAATCTCCTCCGCTGCTGCGGGACATAATGCAGGAACACCCGGGCCCCGCTCAGGGGTCCGGGTGTCAACCGGGGTACGGCAGAGTCAGTGAACCTTCAGCGGCTCAGTCCGGGTGGCCGAGAACAGCGGGTTCGGCATGTCCCCGGCGTAGAGCAGGGAGGAGTTCTGGTCACCCAGGTTGACCATGGCCGTGGGGTCCCGCAGCTGCAGGCGGTTCAGACAGGAATGCCGGAAGGTAGCCGCCAGGATCGGCAGGGTTCCGGTGTCCTGGGCGGCGATATAGTTCCGGCAGACCCGCCAGAACTCGGCCTCGGGCAGGATCCCGTGATCGTCTAGCAGCGCCGCGAGGTGACGGAGCACCCCGTCGAGCACGTCGGTCTGTACCGAAAGCGCCCGCTGGGCGTCATCGAGGTCGCCGAAGTCCGCCTGGATTCGGGTGATCTCCGTGGGCAGCTCACGGTCCCGGTTGACCACCGCAACCTCCTCCCCGAGGTCCTTGAAGAAGGACCCGACAGGCAGTCCTTCGCGGAGCTCGAGAATCACATTTTCCCCGTGCGGCATGAACACCACGTCGTGGTGCACCAGACTGCGGATGACGGGGTAGAGGTAGACCTCCAGCAGGGCGTGGAGCCACTGTGCGGCATCGACTCCGGAACGTTGGATCCATTCCCCGACCAGCGGTGCGCCTGCAGCGTCCACATGCAGTACCGCAGCCAGGGTCACCGCGATGGAGTCGGGGGCCAGCATCGGGACCGGGGACTCCCGCCACAGCGCCGAGAGCATCTTCTGGTGCCCACCCGGCTCCGCGGCACCCTTATCGACGGCCGCGTGATAGACGTCACCGGTGAAGCCGACGCTGGCGACCTCCCGGATGAACCGGACATTGCGTGCCGCGATGCCCGGGTCCGCGCCGACGGTGGACATCAGCCAGTCATTCACCGCCGGGGTGTCCCCCATGTACTTTGGCGACAGCCCCCGGAGGAAGCCCATGTTGCGCACCGCCACCGCGGTCTTGACATAGGCGGCCTCCGGTCGACTCTGGTTGAAGAAGGTGCGCAGTGACTGTTGCGGGCGGAAGATGTCCGGGCCGGTACCCAGGTAGACCAGGTCCCGGTGCACCAGATTCGTGGCAAAGCTGGTGGTTACCCGGTTCTCCCACTGCCAGGGGTGGACCGGCAGGGGCACATAGTCCCCGCCGAGTTCCCGGAGCCGCTCCCACAGGTGCGTCCCCATCTGTTCCTGCAGGAACTCCTCCGGCACCAGACCGGCCACCGCGCCACGGACACACATCTGCCGCCGTGCGGCCAACCAGACCAGCTGGGTGGGGCGCCCCAGTTCCGGGGCCCAGGCCACGAGATCCGCCTCGCTCATTCCGCCGCGACCGGCATTGGCGAGGAATCCGGGGTGCCCCTCGGTCATCGAGGCCTCCACGTACTGCAGGTGACGGGCCTGGTCCCGGGGGCCCTTCACCTGGACCTGCGCCAGTTCCGCCGAGCTCGGTCGCCCCGCCGCCAGGTTTCGGGCTCTGCCGGCGAGGGTGGCCTGCAGCTCCTCCAGGTAGATCGGGAGGAACTCCGCGGTCAGGCCGAGGTCATCGGCAGCCGAGACGATCAGGTCAACCAGGCGAAGCAGCTGGCCGTTCTCCGCCTCGATGCTGGCCGGGTCCACACTCAGGTGCTCGAGTTGATGAGCCCGCGCCCGGAACCGGATAGCTCGGTCCCCGAAGACCACCCGGTAGTTGCCCGCCGTCAGCTCGGTGACGGTGAGCAACCGCTCGTGGACGAACTCCCGGATCGCCTTCGCGATCAGCTCCCGCTCCGCCCGTTCCCCGGAGCTGAGCAGATGGGTGTCCTGGGAATGCCGCTGTTCCGCGACTGCCAGCCCCGCCAACTGGGAGGCCCGGAACCTGGCTGCGGTGCAGACCTGGATCCGGGCGTGCTTCCCACCCAGGTCGGTGTCGCCGAGCCCCGGCACATCCCGGAAGCCGGCCCGTTCATTCTTGGCGTGGACAGCCGTGTTCCGGACATCCGGTTCGACGAGCACCCGGGTGTGGGCCCGGACGTCGACCAGCCAGCGCAGCAGTGCCGCGAAGAGCGCATCAGTCAGGCCGGGGAGCGGGGCATTCTCCGCCGGTGACACCAGCAGGTGGATGCCGATGTCACCCTGGTGGAGCTGCAGGTGCCCGGCCAGCGGGGACTGCGCCGGCTCGTAGGTCTCGGCCAGAGCGACCGGGCTTCCCTTAAGCTCCAGCAGCCAGGCCTCGGCATTCGCTGAGTCGGCGATGGACCGGTACTCCCGGTTGATATCTTCCTCGCTGGCTCCTAGCGCACCCCAGAATGCCGATTTGGGGTGGGTGATCCAGCGGTGCAGCAGGTGGGTGTCCTGAGCCGGGTTCACCGGTCGGATGCGGATGCTGCCGCAGGTGGTGAGGATGGTGTTCACAGTCCGGTACCTCCGAAAGTCTGGTGGGCGATGTGCCGCTCGATGGGGTAGACCTCACGGCCCATGATCTGGGCGAGGATCACTGAATTACGCCAGGGTCCCATCCCCAGATCCGGGGCGGATAGGGCGTGGGTGTGTTCCTCGGCGTTCTGGACAAAAAGAGTTCCGGCTTCGTCGATCTCGAAATCCAGGCCGACGGCCAGGCGCTGCTGCTCATCGAAACGGATGTGCCCGGCGGCCGGAGCCAGGAAGGCAGGCAGTCGTGGTGGCCGGTAGCCGGTGGCGAGGATGACCACCTCGCTGGCGTGGACCCCGCTGCGGCCCGACTCCCGGTGCGCCAGCTGCAGGCGGTGCCGCCCGGTGGAACCGTCGGTGGGTTCGGCCTCAGGCGCCCAGCTGGCGCTGACCCCGGTGCACAACGTGGTGTCGAGCTGCTTGCCCAGGCTCAGCCGGTCCAGGTTGTCGTAGATCTCATTGATGAGGTCCGGGGAGATTCCCTTGTGCAGGTTGCGCTGGAAGAGGTTGAGTTCATCGCGCTGCTGTTCGGGCAGACCATGGAAGTATCCGGTGTATTCCGGGGAGGTCATCTCCAGGGTCAACTTGGTGTACTCCATGGGGAAGAAGCGTGGGGAACGGGTGAACCAGTTCAGTCGGTGCCCCTTCTCCGCCGCCGGGTCCATCAGGGCGCGGTAGATTTCTGCGGCGGACTGCCCGGAGCCGATGACCGTCACGGATTCGGCGGCCTCGATCTCCGCGCGGTGGTGCAAGAACTCCGAGGAATGCCAGACGCCGGGGACCTCCAGGGCCGCCGCGAGCGGCTCCGGGACGTGGGGGGTGGTGCCCACCCCGGAGACCACGTGGTGGGCCAGGATGCGGCGGGAGCCGGCGGCGTCGAGAAGCGTCACCTCCCAGAGCTCGCCCCGGCGCTCCACCGAGGCGACCTCGGTGTCCCAGACCGTGGTGCTGAGTTGGGAGTCGACCCAGGCGCAGTAGGCGGAGTACTCCGAGCGCAGGGGATAGAAGTTCTCCCGGATGTAGTAGCGGTGGATCCGCTTGTTCAGCTTGAGGTAGTTGAGGAAGGAGTAGACGCTGGTGGGATCCGCGAGGGTGACCAGGTCCGCCAGGAAGGGCACCTGGATGGTGGCCCAGGGCAGCATCATCCCCTCGTGCCAGATGAATTCCGGTCGGCGGTCGAAGAAGACCGCCCGCAACTCCCCAGAATCCACCAGCGGCTGGGCGAGGGCGGCCAACCCCAGGTTGAAGGGGCCCAGCCCGACCCCGACCAGATCATAGATTTCGGTGTGCTCGGCCATTTAGTGCTGCTCCTCCAGGATGTCCGCACCGGCGGTGATGACGTGGTCGATGACGGTGGCAATGCTCTCCGGTGTCATCTGCGGGTCCAGCATGGTGAACTTCAGGCAGGTTTGACCCCGAAAGGTGGTGGTGGCGATGATCACCTCCGCAGAGTCGAAGAGCCGGTCACGGATGGCGAGGTTTCCGGCGGCGCGGTGCGAGAAGAGCACCGTCGACAGCTGGGGTTCATCCAGCAGCTCCAGGCAGTCCTGTGCCCGGATCTGCTCGGCGGCGTTCTGCGCCAGGTCACAGCAGCGGTCGAAGGCCTCTCCCAGGCACTCCGCGCCCAGGGTGCGCAGCGTGACCCACAGCTTGAGGGCGTCAAAGCGCCGGGTGGTCTGCAGGGAGACATCCGCGAGATTGAGGCGCTCGGAGAACTCCGGGTTCAGGTAGTCCGCGAACCAGTTCACGTGGGTCAGGTCGGTGGCATTGCGGAAGATGATCGCGGAGCAGGCCACCGGCTGGAAGAAACCCTTGTGGAAGTCGACGGTGACGCTGTCTGCGAGGTGGATGCCCACCAGCCAGTTCCGGCGCGCCGGGGAGACCAGCAGGGCCCCACCATAGGCGGCGTCGACATGCAGGTGGACCCGGTGGCGGGAACAGATCTCGGCGATCTCCGGCAGGGGATCGATCGCGCCGCGGTCGGTGGTGCCGGCGGTGGCGACGACGACCGCCGGGAGATCCCCCTGATGCTCGGCCTCACGCAGTGCCTGCTCCAGCTTGTTCGGATCGATCCGACCCCGCTCATCCTGATCCACCTTGACCAGAGCGGACTCGTCGAGGCCGAGCAAGTGTGCGGCCCGGGCGACGGAGTAGTGGGTGTTACCGGTGGCGAAGAAGCGCAGTTTGGAAAACACCTGGGAACGGGAAGGCGCAGTCTCCTCCGACAGCGCCCGTTTGATCGCCTTCTCCCGGGCGACGAGCAGCGCCTGCAGATTCGACTGGGTGCCACCCGAGGTGAACACGCCATCGGCGTTGGTGCCGCTCCGGACACCGGTGGGGAAGCCGATCTGTGCTGCGGTCCACCGCAGCAGCCGCTTCTCGATCAGTGCGGCGGAGGTGGCCTGGTCCCAGGACTCCACCGCGGTGTTGACGGTGGTGGCCAGCACTTCGGCGGCGATGGCGGGGACGGTGACCGGGCAGTTCAGATGGGCGATGTAGTTGGGGTGGTGGTACCAGACCGCGTGGTCCAGCCAGACCTCACGGAGTTCTTGCAGGGCCTGCCCGAGATCACCGGTCGGTTGCGCCAGATCAACCGAGTCGATCTGGAAGCCGAGCTCGGGACGGGAACGGGGGGAGCGCGGGCGGTCGGCCTCGCGGAGGTATTCGGCACATAACTCGCTCGCCATGGCGAGCGCGGATTGGAGTCTGCCGGTGTCAGCACCAACCAGATGTGGGTTGAGCGTACCGGTGGGGGTTGCTTGTTCTCGGGTATCTAGCATGTCGGCAATCATAGGAAGGTTAGCCTTAGTTAACTTAAGGGTAGCCTTGGTGTAGTTTTGGAAAAGGATGTCGATATGCTTTCTGAACTGCGCATTCACAATTCCGAGAAAATTCCGGAAGTGGGGCCGAAAGGGGTGAAACGGGTGTGATTCCGGGGGGAAGTCCCTGCGGCACTCCCTTCTGGCGGGGACTTCGGCGGTGTCGATGGGCGGCGGCGTTTCAGGGGTGGGCGAGGTACCGTGGGCGCTGCCGCGGCAGGTCCGGACTAGCATCTGGGGAGGTACCCGATCGCTTCAGCCGGAAGGTGGACAACTGCATGAGTCAGGCACAGTCGCAGGGAAGTGCCGCCCGGGGCGGTCGGCCGGCCATTCCGGTGGTTCTGGCCTTCCTTGCGGTGTTCGTGGCGGCGATCAATCTGCGCCCGGCGATCGCCTCCCTGGGCGTGGTGATCACCGATATCACCGAACACTTCGGTGCCGGTGGCGCCGTGGCCGGCATCCTGACTGCTCTGCCCGGTTTCTGCTTCGCCATCTTCGGCATCGTTGCGGTGCCGTTCTCCCGGCGAATCGGGCTGACCGCGACGATGACCGTGGGTATGGCGATCAGCCTGGTGGGCGTGGGGCTGCGTCCCTGGGTGGGCAATATCTGGGCGTTCATCCTGCTCACCGGTTTCGTGGTGGCCGGAATCGCGGTGGCCAATGTGCTGCTGCCCGCCTGGATTAAGCTGCACGGCGCGAAGAACTGGGTCGCCCTGACCACGATCTATACCGCGGTGCTGGGGCTCGGCGGGGCGCTCGGCCCGCTTTCGGCGCTACTTTTCGACGGCGTGAACGCCTGGCAGTGGATCATCTTCATCTGGGTGGCCCCCGCCGCGCTTCAGCTGATCATCTGGGTACCGATCTGGCTGCGCACCCGCAATGACTTCCCCCGCGCCGATCCCGAGGCCGTCAAGGTGCCGAAGGTCTCGATGTGGAAGTCGCCGACCGCGGTGGCGCTGATGATCTTCTTCGGGATGCAGTCCATGAACGCCTATATCCAGATGGGCTGGGTGCCCACCATGCTTATCGACGCCGGGGTAGACAAGGACAAGTCCAGCATCGCGGTGGCGATGCTCGGCATCTTCGGCCTGATCGGCGGCCTGGTGGTGCCCACCCTGATCGCGCGGGTCCGTAACTTCCAGTTCTTCCCCCCGCTCTTCGGGGCGCTGACCATCGCCGGATACCTCGGCCTGATGCTGGCCCCGGCCCAGGGGTGGCTGCTCTGGGCGGTCTTCCTCGGCATGGGCGGGTTCTGCTTCCCGACGGCCCTGGCGCTGATTCCTTCCCGGACCGTCAGTCCGGCGATTACCGCGCAGCTCTCCGGCTTCGTGCAGCCGGTGGGCTATCTTTTCGCCGGTGTCGGCCCGCTGCTGGTGGGAGCCGCCTACGATGCACTCGGGGGATGGACGGTTGTCCTGGTGGTGCTCAGTGCGACCGCGGTCCTCAAGGGGTGGCTTGGTTTCCTGGCCGCCCGCAACCGCAGCGTCGACGATGAGCTCGGGCTCGCCAGCTGAGCGGGGCCTGCTTCTCGGCCCGGTTGTGCCGGGATCCTGAGGTTCTGGGCAGGTTGAGGGATTTGCGTATCTGCCTGCGCTTATGGTTGACTGTTTCAGTCGCTTGTCCAAGGTCGGTCCGTAGTGCGTTTCCGAACTGCAGCCCGAGACCCTTCGACACGGTGTGACCTTCGGGTTCACCTTTGTTCGTTGCTCTTTATGAGTGGCAGGCGAAGAAGCAGTACAGACCGCGTGCGTTCGGGACGGAAATCCGACGCACATACAACCAGGTCAGGAGACCAGTAGTGATTCAGCAAGAATCGCGTCTGAAGATCGCCGACAACACCGGTGCACGAGAGATTCTGTGCATCCGCGTTCTCGGCGGTTCGACCCGACGTTTTGCTGGCATTGGTGACACTATCGTCGCCACTGTCAAGGAAGCAGCACCCGGCGGCAACGTCAAGTCTGGCGAAATCGTCAAGGCTGTCATTGTCCGCACCAAGAAGGAGACCCGTCGTGCAGACGGCTCCTACATCTCTTTCGATGAGAACGCAGCTGTTCTCATCAAGAGCGACAGCGAGCCCCGTGGTACCCGTATCTTCGGCCCCGTCGCTCGTGAGCTTCGTGACAAGAAGTTCATGAAGATCGTCTCGCTGGCACCGGAGGTAATCTAAATGAAGATCCATAAGGGCGACATGGTCGTCGTCATCTCCGGCCCGGACAAGGGTGCGAAGGGCAAGGTCATTAAGGCCTTCCCGACCACTGAAAAGGTCCTGGTCGAGGGTGTCAACCGCATCAAGAAGCACGTTGCAAACTCCGCTCCCGAGCGTGGCGCCGAGTCCGGTGGCATCGTGACCCAGGAAGCACCGATCCACGTGTCCAACGTGGCTGTGCTGGATTCCGACGGAACCCCGACTCGCGTCGGCTACCGCTTCGACGAGAACGGCAAGAAGATCCGTGTCTCGCGTCGTAACGGGAAGGACATCTAAGCATGAGCGAGAACTACACCCCCCGTCTGAAGACCGTCTACCGCGACGAGATCAAGGGCAAGCTGCAGGAAGAGTTCTCCTTTGAGAACGTCATGCAGATCCCGGGTCTGACCAAGATTGTGGTCAACATGGGCGTCGGCGACGCTGCACGTGACTCCAAGATGATCAACGGTGCTCTCGAGGACCTGACCCTCATCACCGGTCAGAAGCCGCAGATGCGTCGTGCCAAGACCTCCATCGCGAACTTCAAGCTCCGCGAAGGTATGCCGATCGGCGCAAAGGTCACCCTGCGCGGCGACCGCATGTGGGAATTCCTGGACCGTCTGCTGACCGTGGCTCTGCCGCGTATCCGCGACTTCCGTGGTCTCTCCGACCAGCAGTTCGACGGCCACGGTAACTACACCTTCGGCCTCACCGAGCAGACCATGTTCTACGAGATCGACGTGGACAAGGTTGACCGCCCGCGTGGTATGGACATCACCGTCGTCACCACCGCGACCAACAACGACGAAGGCCGCGCACTGCTGCGCAACCTCGGCTTCCCCTTCAAGGGCGAAGACGGCACCCGCCAGCAGGTCTAGTCTTTCAGGTTGAACTCTCTGTGCCTTTGATGGCCTGAGCGTTGAGCGCTTAAAGCCCTCCCCCACCCGGAATCCCGGGTGTGGGAGGGCTTTTTCGTGCCTAGAGAAGCTCCTGGCACTGTCCTGAATCTCGGTTGGCCCTGCCGTGCCCACGCCCAGCAGACGCGGGAATTGGCCTGCTAGACGGATGACAGGATCTCACCTTGGAATCTGGGGTGCCGGCGAGGGGTCAGGGTTGAGCCATGAAACGAGCAGGCTCAGCAGAAAGAGGAGGATCAGGAGCACCAGGCCGAGAACCGGGCCGATGAGGCCCCAGATATTGATCGGGTTCGCGGATTCGATGATGAGCAACCAGACCCAGGAGCCCCACCCGCTGAGGAGGAGAAGGCCCGGGACTAGGTTCAGAACTTTTAGAATCAGCTGAGTTCTGAGGAGGAAGGGCAGCAGCATTCCGAGCAGGGATACTACTGTCGCGAGATACCATACCCAGCGTCCCCCAATATTTGATTCGCCCCACATCAGCCAGAGAAAAGACAGCTGAGCCAGGGTGCACAGCAGCAGTAGCGTACGCATGGGACCGATACTAACAAAGCCAAGTGGCTTCCAGTCTGGGATCTGTCTGCATGCTCTCGGAGATCCGGGAAGTAGAACCGCCCGGCGACATCACCGAAACTGAGGTGATGTCGCAGGGCGGGGCGTCGATAAGCGCGGGGAGGGCCGCGGGGTTTAACGCGGGTCGGACTCCTGGCCGTCGGCTTCCACGACTGGGACCTCCGCCGGTGCCAAGATCACCGGCGGGGTGATCACAGTGTCGGTCAGCGCCTCAGCGGAGTAGCTGAGGAAACTGAGGTGGGCTTCGAAACGGTCGAGCACGTCATCGATGACCTGCTGCTGGGAGACGCCGTAGAGATCGTAGCCTTCGGAACCGGTGTGGGTGTACACCTCGAGGCGGAAGTATTTGTCCGTCCTGGGTGCGGGGCGGGCGCCGAAGGTCGGCACCGGTGTCGAGATCGCCACGATGTGGTAGAGGAAGCCTCGCTGGCCGGGGATGTCGACGCGGAAGATGTGTTCCGCGATCCCGCTCTCGGTGTCCGCGAGCTCGTCCAGAGCGGCCTGGTAGCCCTGGTTCCGGAACTCGGCGGCGACGGTGGACATGGCCGGGGCGATCGTCTTGTTGACGTAGCGGTTGACGGCCTTGTCATCCGGGTAGGAGCGGATGCTGGACAGCCGTTGCCGGAGGGTCCGCTCTGGAGCGTGACCACCGGTGGTGGCCTCGCTGCGACGGCGTCGGACATGGCCCTCGCGGTCGGCCTTCTCCATGCGTAGCGCCCGGGAGAAGGAGAGCATCACCAGGTAGGCGACGATGGTCACCGGTAGCGCGAATATGAGAGTGGCGTATTCCATGGTGACCACACCGCCGGACATCAGCATGGCGATGGTGAGCAGGGCGGTGACGATAGCCCAGAAGATGCGTAGCCACTTCGGGCCGTCCTCCTCCGGGTTGGGGGTGGAGGAGGAGAAGTTCGACATGACCATGGCGCCGGAGTTGGCGGAGGTCAGGTAGAAGAGCAGACCGGAAAGGGTGGCCAGCCCGACCAGGAACATGGCACCCGGGAACATCTGGAGCAGGTCATACCAGCCCTGTTCCGGGTTGTTGATGGCGGTTTCCGCGAAGTCCATGTTGCCGTTGATGACAACTTCGTAGATGGCGCTGTTGCCGAAGAAGGAGACCATCACCAGGTCGCAGAGGACCGGGGCGGTAATTGCGGCAATGACGAACTCACGCAGGGTGCGGCCGCGGGAGATCCGGGCCAGGAAGAGACCGACGAAGGGACCCCAGGCGAGCCAGAACGCCCAGAAGAAGAGGGTCTCGCCGGACATCCACTCGCCACCATCTGGTTGGTAGGCCATGGTTTGGGTGATGCGCTGCGGCATGGTCGCAATGAAGCGGCCGATATTCTCAATCAGGGAGTTGAGCAGGAAGGCGGTCTGTCCGGTGACCAGGATGTAGAGCATCATGGCCGCGGCGACCCAGAGGTTGAGTTCCGAGATCAGGCGGATGCCCTTGTCCACGCCGGAGGAGGTGGCCGCGATGGTCATCACGACGGCGACGAGTACCAGGGCGATCTGCAGTCCGAGTCCCTGGGGCAGGCCGAAGAGGATGGAGAAACCGACGTTGAGCAGGACGACACCGATACCCATGGAGGTGGCGACACCCATGACGGTGCCCACCAGGATGATGATGTCGAGCGCGTCGCCGGCGGGGCCCCGGACACGCTTACCCAGCAACGGGTAGAGAGCGGCGCGGATGGACAGCGGCATTCCCCAGCGGTAGGCGAAATAACCCATGGCCATGCCGAGCAGAGCGTACATCGACCAGCCTGCCATGCCGTAGTGGAACATCGTCCAGATGACGGAGTCCTGCAGCGCGGCAGCGCTCTGTGGTTCGGCATTCGGTGGGGTGAGGTAGTGACTGATCGGGCCGGTCACCGAGTAGAAGAGCATATCGATGCCCACACCGGCGGCGAAGAGCATGGCCACCCAGGTGAAGAGTTTGTACTGCGGGCGGGAGTGGTCCGGACCCAGTCGGACGTTGCCTTCCTTGGAGAACGCGACCCAGATGACGAAGCAGATCACCACGGTGACGGTGAGGACGTAGAACCAGCCGAGGTTATTGCCGATCCAGGAGACGATGGTCTGCATCGTTGTGGCGGCATGGTCCGGGGTGATGATCGCCCAGAGGGAGAAGGCGATGATGATCGCCGAGGAGATGATCAGCACCTGCCAGTTGATCTTGATGCCGCTCTCGTCGACGACCTCGGCGCGGCCCTGGGCCATTTCGGCGCTGGATTTCGGGGGTCGGTTGGACTCCCTTTCGACCTGCACCGGCTTCTTGGTCCGCTGGCTACCGCCGAGCTTCTCCCTGTCAACCTTTGGTCTGGATCGTTCGTTATCGATGGGATTCTGGTCCGGAGACTCAGCCATTCGCACACTCTCTTTCCATTGTTCGGTTATGAGGAAAACGAGCGCCTTCCTGGCTGACAGTAAAAGAAGAATGTAGTTAACTGTGCAGGCCAGCGGCGCATCAGACACCGAAATGATAGTACGAAATGCGTGACTTGTATAGCGTTCATGGCGTTTAGCTATGAATCCAGCCAAGAAAGGTAATTGCCTATAAGTCCAGCGCATCAGACATGTTCGGCAGCCCTTCGGACCTGTTCCCACTTTAGCTAAATGTGCCTAATATCACCACGCAACCTCCTTGTGTAGTGCAATTTTTCAGGCTACCGAAGGCTGGTCGGCAGCGGGGAAGTGTCCGGAAAATAGGTCATATCAATGTTAGGGTGAAGCCGGAACACAGCTGTAATGCACCTGAAGAGCGCGAACAGAGAAGAGCCACCGTGAGTTTGAATGACACCGTTGCAGGGGTGATCAATAAGAAGTCAGACCTGTACTCCCATGATTTCTGGCGCTTTGTGGTGCGCGCGATCCTCGCAGGTGTCTACCTGACCATCGGCACGGCCATGGCAGCAGTGGTCGGTCAGGGAGTGGAGGATCTGGCCCCGGGAATGGGCTCGATCACCTTCGGTTTCCTCTTCTTCATCGGCTTGTTCTGCATCATCCTGCTCGGTGCGGAACTCGCGACCGGCAATATGATGTATCTGGTCTATGGTGCGATCCAGAAACAGATTGGCTGGTGGCGGGCCTTCCGGATTCTGACGGTAACCACCATTTTCAACCTGGTCGGTGCAGTGATCGTGGCCTTCCTACTCGGCCAGGCGCGGATCTTCGAAGCCGTCGGCCCGGACCATCTGCTCTCCGTGCTCTCCCAGGGCAAGCTCCTCAAAGATGCCGGTCAGCTGCTCATTGAGGCGATCCTGGCCAACTTCGTGGTCAACATGGGCATTGTCGGCGCCACCCTCATCAAAGAATGGGTGGGCAAGTTCTTCATGTTGATGTTCGTGATCGGCTCCTTCGTTATCCTGGGACTGGAGCACCTCATCGCGAACTTCTCACTCTTCTCGCTGGTCTTCTTCAGCGCGGACCCGATGATCACGGAAATGACCATCGGGAATGTCGCCCTGAACTGGGTGGTGGTGTTCATCGGCAACATCATTGGCGGCGGCGTCCTCATGGGCGGGGCCTACGCCTGGCTGAACAAGGGGCGCGACAGCTACCGGGACTAAAACTCCTCGTATTCCGCCGGGTCCTGGTTCCACAGGCGGCTGGGTGCGGCGCCCAGCGTGTTCACTGCGGCAACGGCTTCCGCCGAAAGCTGCTTATCGACGCTCGCGAGGTTCTCCCGCAGCCGTTCCGGCGAGGTGGAGCGCGGCAGCGGGACAGTGCCCAGCGAGGCGTGCCAGGCCAGGATCTCCGGCTGCGGGAACCGTGGGTGCAGCTCCAGCTGGTTGACTTCTGGCCGCACCCCGGTGCGGGCCTCGAGCTCTTCGACGTCCTCGGGCAGGAAATTGGAGACGCCGATGTGGGAGACCAGGCCCTTGTCGCGGGCGTCGATAAGCGCTTCCCAGGCACCCACGAACTGCCCCTGCTTCGGGTTGGGCCAGTGGATCAGATAGAGATCGAGATAATCCAGGCCGAGCCGGTAGCGGGATTCCTCGATGCTGGCCTTCGCCTCGGCGGGATCATGGTGGCGGCCGGGTAATTTGGAGGCCACGATCAACTCGGAACGTTCCACCCCGGAATCGCGGATCGCCTTCCCGACCGCGCCTTCATTGTCATAGTTGAAGGCGGTATCGAGCAAGCTGTAACCGGCATCGATGGCCTCGCGGATGACCGCCACCCCGGCGGCACCACGCAGGCTATAGGTTCCGAGACCGAACTTGGGCAGGGAAATTTTCGCATGCCTATGCCACGATATTAGACACTTCCCGCGGTAACTGCCGCCGGTGTCAGGGCACCGGAGTAGAGATTGAAACGCTCGCCCCGGGTGAAACCGGTCAGTGCCATGCCCGCTTCCCGGGCCAGCTCCACCGCCAGGGAACTGGCTGCTGAGACCGCCACCAGGGCGGGGAACCCCGCCATCACAGCCTTCTGTACCAGTTCAAAGGATGCTCGGCTGCTCATCACCAGAATCAGATCCTTGGCAGGCAATTTATCCGCCAGCAACAGAGCCCCGATGACCTTGTCGGCGGCATTATGGCGACCGATATCTTCCCGGATGACCACCGGATCACCACTCAGGGTAAAGGCCCCAGCGGCGTGAATGCCACCGGTGCGCTTGAAGGCCTTCTGACCCTCCCGCAGCTTCTCCGGCAGCCCGATGATCACCTGTGGGTCCAGCTCCACCGGCTCGATCGGGTGGGCCTGCTTGCCCATGATCTGCTCGATGCTGGTGGAGCCGCACACCCCGCAGGCCGAGGTGGTGGTGACCTTACGGATGAACTCCGGCCCCGGGGCCTTCACCCCGCGGGCCAGGTCCACCTCGAGCAGGTTATAGGTGTTCTTGCCCTCAGCATCGGTGCCGGAGCAATAACGGGCCTCCTGGATATCCACCTTTGAGGCGATCAGACCCTCGCCGTGGAGGAAACCGTGGATCAACTCGATATCATCGCCCGGGGTGCGCATGGTGGTGGTCAGCGTAGTGCCGTTGACCTTCAGCTCCAGGGGTTCCTCCACCGCGACGGTATCGGCCCGGGTGTCGGTGGCATGGCTACCGTCACCATTGACTGTGACGCGGGTGACCGCAAAATTCCGGGTGATCCGACCCATTTACTTGTCCTCCTTGACCGGCTGGTCCTCCGCACGCTTGCCCAGCGGCTCCAGGCGCACGACCACGGACTTGGAGACCGGGGTGTTGGACCTTTCGGCCACCGCATCCATCGGCACCAGGACATTGGCCTCGGGGAAATAGGTGGTCACACAATCCTTGGCGGAGGAGTACTCCACGACGCGGAAGTTCGGGGCGCGGCGCTCTTCACCTTCGAAGACGGAGACGATATCCACCAGGTCGCCGTCGCGCAGACCACGCTCCTTGCAGTCCTGCGGGTTGACGAAGACCACGCGGCGACCGTTCTTCACACCACGGTAGCGGTCATCCAGACCGTAGATGGTGGAGTTGTACTGGTCGTGGGAGCGCACCGTCTGCAGCAGCAGATAGCCCTCGGGTAGGTCGATGACCTCGGTCTGGTTGATGCTGAGCTGGGCCTTACCGTTCAGGGTGTTGAACACCCGCTCGCGGGGGCCATTCGGCAGGGCGAAGCCGCCGGGGGTCTGGATGCGCTTGTTGTAGTGTCCGAAACCGGGGAGGGTGGCCTCGATGTGATCACGGATCACACCGTAGTCATCGATCATCGGCAGCCAGTACTCATCGCCGAAGGCCTCATGGCCGATCCTGCCGATGATCTCCGGCTCAGACTGCAGGTTCAGGTCCTTATTGGCCTTGCGCTTACCGACGGACGCGGAGACGATGCCGGCGGAGTTCTCCACCGTCAGCTGCTGCCGGCCGGTGGCCTGGATATCCTCATCGGTGCGGGCCTTGACGGGCAGGATCAGGGACTTCTCGCCGGGCCAGGCATGGGAACCATTTGGTTTGGTGGACAAGTGCACGGTCAGCTCCTGCTGACTCATGGCCTTCTCTATCCGGGAGGTGTCTGAGGCCACGCGCACCAGGTTGCCGCCGAGCGACATGAAGAACTTGGTCTTTCCCTGCCACATCGCACGCAGTGCGTCGACGGTGTCCAAGCCATCCTCGCGGGGGACATCGAAATCGAAACGATCCTGCAGCGCCTGCAGGAAAGGCTCCGGCATCTTCTCCCAGATGCCCACGGTGCGGTTGCCCTGCACATTGGAGTGGCCGCGCAGCGGGGCGGTACCGGCACCCGGCTTGCCCATGTTGCCGGTGAGCAGCAGGAAGTTGATGATCTCCCGGATGGTGTACACCGCATTCTTGTGCTGGGTGACACCCAGGGTCCAGCTCACGATGGCACTGCTGGAGTTCTCGACCATGTCCGCGGCGGTCTTGATCTCCTTCATCGTCAGGCCACAGCCGCGCAGCAGCTCCGTGTCATCGAGGCTGTTGAGATGGGCGATGGTTTCCTCGACACCGGAGCAGAACTTATCCAGGAAGTCATGATCGATGGCATCGCGGCGGATCAGCTCCCGGTTCAGCGCCTGAAAGAAGGCACGGTCGCCGTCGAGCCGGATCTGCAGATACTCATCAGCCAACTTCTCCGACATGCCCAGCGCACCCTTGAGAGACTGCGGTTCGGCGAAGGCCATCAGGCCGGTCTCCGGAATGGGATTGATGGCCAGGATCTTGCCGCCATTGGCCTTGCACTTGGTGAAGGCGGTCAGGGCGCGCGGATGGTTGGTGCCCGGGTTCTGCCCCACTGAGATCAGCAGGTCGGTGATGTAGAAGTCATTCATGGTCACCGAACCCTTGCCCAGACCGACGGTCTCGGACAGGGCGGTGCCGGTGGACTCATGGCACATATTGCCGCAATCCGGCAGGTTATTGCTGCCATGGCGCCGGGCTAGCAGGCCGAACATATAGGCGGCCTCATTGGAGGCACGGCCGGAGGTGTACCAGATGGCCTCCGCCGGCTCAGTCTGCTTCAACTGCGCGGCGATGACGCGGTAGGCCTCCTCCCAGCTGATCGGGCGATAGTGCTCATCGCCGGAGGAACGGTCATAGATCAGGGGAGTGGTGATGCGACCCTGCTTGCCCAACCAGTGGTCGGTCTTGCTCCGCAGGTCCTGCACGGAGTGCTGTGCCCAGAAATCGACATCGGCCCGGTCCGGGGTGGTTTCCTCGGCGATCGCCTTCGCGCCATTCTCGCAGAACTCCACGATGCCCAGGTCACCCTGCGCCGGCTCCGGCCAGGCACACCCCGGACAATCCACACCACCATGCTTGTTCATGTCCAGCAGCGAGGTGATGCCGTGTGCGGGCACCGCATGCTGCAGGGCATGGATGACCCCGGGGATGCCGGCCGCCGACTTCGCTGGCTTGGTGATCTTGGGGTTATCGAACTCATTGGCGGTGGGGTTGACTGAGGAAACCTGGACCGGGGGAGTAGTCATAGCCCCACTGTAGCTGCAATGAAAAGTCGGTCCAGCCGGCCCGCAAGGCTGTGTTAGGCCTGTTCCAGGAGGTTCAGGACCTGCCGGATATTCTCCCGGGACTTATCGACGGCCGCCTCGGGCCCGGCCTCGGTCGTCAGGGCCCGGCCACTGGCCAGCCCCACCAGGAAAGCAGTGAGTGGGGCGGCCGGACGGGAGGGGCCATGTGCGACATCGCGGGTGAGATCAAGCAGATCCTTCATCAGGGCCTGGATCACGGTCGGGTCCTGGCCCAGCTCGGTGGAGACACTCTGTAGCCAGGCGTGGGCGTTCGCCAGGCTCGGATCGGACTTCTCTGCACTCATTGTTGGGTTGCTCCCTATATATGCGGTGTTCCGGCGTTCTCGGGGGATGTCGCCGGGAGGGCTGGCTTTTAGCATATCTTCGCCTGGCAGGCGTGCTGAGGTGGCGGTGGGGGAGGGGATTTCGTGAGTTTTGGCGCGATGAGCAGGGATTTTGTTCTCCGGGGTTGGGCGGGTAACGTTGGCCAACGGACTCGTGCGCATTTTAAGAAATTGACGTGTGCCGCCGAGACTGCCAGAACATCTGAATTCAACTTTGTTATAGGCCCCCCGCCACTATGCGGACCGTGTGACATAAGAGCAGCGAGCGCCCCAGGCTATTGAGCCTGGGGAGCGTGAAGTGGCTCAAAACACACGGAAAACGCTCAGGTGGGTAGGGAACCCTAACGAGAAAGGTACCGGTCACCTCTATGACCATGACTGATCCCATTGCCGACATGCTGTCGCGCGTGCGCAACGCAAACCATGCGCACCATGACACCGTGTCGATGCCCTCTTCCACGCTGAAGGTCAACATTGCGGAGATCCTCAAGCAGGAGGGCTACATCGCTTCCTACACCGTCGAGGAAGAGAAGGTCGGCAAGACCCTCTCCCTCGAGCTGAAGTACGGCCCGTCCCGTCAGCGTTCCATTGCTGGCGTGCGTCGTGTTTCCAAGCCGGGTCTGCGTGTGTACACCAAGTCCACCAACCTGCCGCAGGTCCTCGGCGGCCTGGGCGTGGCGATTATCTCCACGTCCCAGGGTCTGCTGACCGATCGCCAGGCTACCGAGAAGGGCGTAGGCGGAGAAGTCCTCGCCTACGTCTGGTAAAAGGGAGGATTGAACTATGTCGCGTATCGGTAAGAACCCGATTGCCATCCCGTCCGGCGTTGAGACCAAGATCGACGGTCAGTTCATCGAGGTCAAGGGCCCTAAGGGCACCCTGTCTCGTGAGCTGCCTGCTCCGATCAGCGTCGCAGTCGCCGAGAACGAGATCCAGGTCTCCCGTCCGGATGACCACCGCAAGAACCGTGCACTGCACGGCCTGTCCCGCTCGCTCGTCAACAACATGGTTGTCGGCGTGACCGAGGGCTACACCATCAAGATGGAAATCTTCGGTGTCGGCTACCGCGTCCAGGCCAAGGGTAAGAACCTCGAGTTCGCCCTGGGTTACAGTCACCCGGTCCTCGTTGAGGCTCCGGAGGGCATCACCTTCGCCATTGACGGAAACACCAAGTGCTCCGTCACCGGTATTGACAAGCAGCAGGTCGGACAGATCGCCGCTAACATCCGTCGTTTGCGGAAGGACGATCCCTACAAGGGTAAGGGCATCCGCTACGAGGGTGAGCAGATCCGTCGCAAGGTCGGAAAGACGGGTAAGTAAGCATGAGCAACAACGCAGAAACCACAACGAAGCGCACTCCGGTCGGCAAGGACATCTCGACTCGTCGTCGTGTCGCACGCTCCCGTCGTCACTTCCGTATTCGCAAGACCCTTCGCGGCACCCCCGAGGCACCGCGCCTGGTCATTCACCGCAGCTCCCGTCACATGCACGCACAGCTGATCGACGATCTCGCCGGTCACACCGTTGCTGCAGCCTCCACCATTGAGGTCGACGTCCGAGCACTCGAGGGCGACAAGAAGGCCAAGGCAGCCAAGGTCGGTCAGCTCATTGCTGAGCGCGCCAAGGCAGCCGGCTTCGAAGCTGTCGTTTTTGACCGTGCGGGCTACAAGTACCACGGCCGCGTTGCTGCGCTGGCCGATGCCGCACGCGAAGGTGGTCTGAAGTTCTAATGATGATCACCAGCACCCAGAACATCTACGGAAGGAACGCGTAATGCCGGGACGTGAACGGCGTGACGGCGGACGCTCCGCCGACCAGAGTCAGAGCGCCAGCAACACCAACGCCAACAGCGGCAACAAGAACGATCGTGGCGGCCGCCGCAACGATCGTGACCGTCGCAACAAGCAGGAAGACGAGCGCTCGCAGTACATTGAGCGCGTTGTCACCATCAACCGTGTGTCCAAGGTCGTCAAGGGTGGTCGTCGCTTCAGCTTCACCGCTCTGGTGATCGTGGGCGACGGCAAGGGCATGGTCGGTGTCGGTTACGGCAAGGCCAAGGAAGTTCCGGCAGCTATCCAGAAGGGTTCGGAAGAGGCTCGCAAGAACTTCTTCCGCGTCCCGATGGTCGGCGGAACCATCACCCACCCGGTCCAGGGCGAGGCTGCAGCTGGCGTTGTCATGCTGCGTCCGGCTTCCCCGGGTACCGGCGTCATCGCCGGTGGCGCTGCACGTCCGGTGCTTGAGTGCGCTGGCGTCCAGGACATCCTGTCGAAGTCCCTGGGCTCCGACAATGCCATCAACGTCGTCCACGCTACTGTGGCCGGCCTGAAGCAGCTGGTCCGCCCCGAAGAGGTCGCCGCACGTCGCGGTAAGACCGTCGAGGAAGTTGCCCCGGCTCGTATGCTGCGCGTTCGCGCAGGGCAGGAGGCATAACCATGGCTCTGAAGATTACGCAGAAGAAGGGCCTGGTCGGTACCAAGCCCATGCACCGCTCTAACATGCAGAGCCTCGGCCTCCGTCGCATCGGCCACAGCGTTGTTCAGCCCGACACCGCAACGGTGCGCGGCATGGTCAACGTGGTGCGTCACCTGGTCGTCGTCGAAGAAGTGGCGGGAGAGTAAAAACATGAGCGATCCCATTAAGCTCCACGATCTGCGCCCCGCAAAGGGCGCAAACAAGCAGAAGCACCGCGTTGGTCGCGGTGAAGCAGGCAAGGGCGGCAAGACCGCCGGCCGTGGTACCAAGGGCACCAAGGCTCGCAAGCAGGTTTCGGCCGCTTTCGAGGGTGGCCAGATGCCGCTTCACATGCGTCTGCCGAAGCTCAAGGGCTTCAAGAACCCCAACAAGGTCACTTTCCAGGTCATCAACGTTTCTGACCTCGAGAAGGCCTTCCCCCAGGGTGGCGACATCACTGTCGCTGAGATCGTTGCAGCGGGCCTCGTGCGCCCGAAGCAGCCGGTCAAGGTTCTCGGTAACGGCGACCTCGGCGTCAAGCTGAACGTCACCGCCACCAAGTTCTCCACCTCCGCAAAGGAAAAGATCGAGGCCGCTGGCGGCTCGATCACCGAGGCCTAATTCTTTAGGACTCACTCAAGGACCTTCGGGTCCTGGTAGATCCCCCGGGATCAGCGCTCTAGTTCGCTAGGGTGCTGGTGTCGGGGGATTTTTCTATGGGTGGATGCGGGGCGGGTTCCGGGATCCTCAACCGTTTCGTGCGCGGGGCTTGGGATGATGGGCAAAATATGTGCAAGATGGTCGCTCGTGCCCTGAATTGGGAGTGATTTGTGGCGTTTTATATGTATTTTGCCACGGTAGGGATGTTGACTAACCACCAAATGCTGATTGGCAGCAAGGCGCTGATCGGGCAACCGTGTCTGAAGGCGGTGCCGGAAGCGTGAGCCACGGTGAATCCGTGCTGGCATATGCTCAGAAGGGGAGCGTGGGTCTGATGTTCCGTACTCATCGAAAGTGATTCGCCCGGCTCAGTAATGTAGAACTGGTGTGCTATAAATTGGTGATAGTATCCGAGCCGGAGTTTAGGATGCGTGCAGTGTCACCGGCATCGAGAGTCTGCTCTCCACCATTTCCCAGCTCACCATAGGATCACCTTGAAGCCCTCGTTTGAAATCCAGATACTCACCAAAAGCAGGTGGGAGACCATCGCTACCGAGACAAAGAAGAAGGACGCCAATAAAGCCAGGCGGCAGGCACGCTTCTTCTATCCGGTGGTTCGTATCGAGAAAGTCGCGTAGTCGCGCACCAAGGCCTTCCATCACCAGCTTCTGCTCGCTATAGGTGATCGAAAAACGGGAAGTAGCTGCCCACTCCGCAACTCCTTCCCACTCCTGTCCGTCAGACCATCACACCTGTCGGTGGATCGACTTATAGCTCAGATAAGCGCTCAGTCCTTCGATTCCGTACTCCACCCCCATGCCTGAATCGTGTCGGCCACCGAAGGGCGCGGAGTGGTTGGAGCCGAAGAAATTGATGCCGACTGAGCCGGAGTCAACCTGTCGGGCCACCTCAAGGGCACGCTGTTCATCCGTCCCGAAGACCAGGCCACCGAGTCCGAATTCGGTGTTATTGGCCAGTTTAATAGCCTCTTCAACACCATTTGAGTCATCATATTTCAGGATTACGATGACGGGCCCGAAGATCTCCTCCCGGCTAATGCGCATGTCCGGGGTGACATCGGCGAAGACGGTGGGTTCGATGAACACCCCGGCAGCCAAACCGTCCCCGAAGGTAGCAGCTTGGCCGCCGGTCACCGCACGTGCTCCTTCCGCGTGCGCGGATTCGATGTACTCCATCACAGTGGCGTATTGGGCGGCGCTGGCCACTGGTCCGAAGACGGTGTCTTCATCCAGTGGATCACCTTGCCTGCCTGCGGCGATGGCCGCAGCCACCGTCGATACCACCTCCTCATAACGTGAGGCCGGGGCGATGATCCGGGTGCTGATGTAACAAGTCTGCCCGGTGTTGCGCATGCAGGAACGGATCACCCGGGCGGCCAGCACGTCGAGGTCAACATCAGGAAGGACGATGGCGGAGGATTTGCCGCCGAGCTCCAAGGTCACCGGGCGCAGCAATTCCCCGCAGGCGGCGGCGATCTTACGCCCCACCGGGGTAGAGCCGGTGAAAGCGACCTTATCGATACCGTGATGGCGAACCATGGCATCACCGAAGCGGCCCGGCCCAGTCAGCAGGTTCACCACCCCTGCCGGAACCCCGGCGGCGGCTACTGCCTCGATGATGAAACGCAGCGAGAGCGACGTCGGGGAGGCTGGCTTGATGATGGTGGTGCAGCCCGCGAGTAACGCCGGCGCCAGTTTGATCACCACGAGGTTGATAGGAAAGTTCCAGGGGGCGATCAGTGCGCAGACCCCGATCGGATCCTTGTCCACCAGGGACTCTGCACCACCGGCGGGGAAGGGGCGGATATCCTCGGCATCCAACCAGACGGCCAGCCCTGCGAAGTAGCGGAAGATACCGGCGGCATTGGCGGCAGCCCCGCGAGTCTCGGAGATCGGGGAGCCGTTCTCCCGGGTGTTGGTCAGTGCCAGCACCTCGGCACGTTTCTCAATCTCATCGGCGATGCGTAGCAGGTATTCAGCGCGCTCGGCGGCTCGCAACCCGCTCCATGCCGGCAATGCGGTGCGGGCGGAATCCACTGCGGTGTCCAGTTCTTCGGTGGTAGCCGCCGGTACGGAGCCCCATTGCTCTCCGGTAGCGGGATCGACCACGGGGTTTCTCCCGGGTGCTGTTGCGGGTACCCACTGTCCATTGATGAAGAAATCGTTGACGTGAGTGTGGGGGAGGTCGAGCGCGGCGCGTCGGATCGCGGCGTTGATAAGCGGTGCGGTGTTCATCGCAGGACCTCCGTGCGCAGCAGCGCCTTGGCGCGGTCCAGGTCGGCGCGGCCCATCCGGTAGGCGGCCTCCGAGATCAGCTCGGGGATGATCTCCCGGTCGAGACGGTCCACATAATCCGCCGGATTCATGCCGAACCAGCTGGTGGAGGCCATGATTCCGGCGCGGTCGAAACGCCAGAGGCGGTCGGAGTCGCGGACCAGAGCATCCTCGAGAGAGTAGGCGACGTGGCGGGTATCGTGGCCGTCGATGATCTCGCAGACCTGCGCCACGAATTCGGTGTCGTAGCCGAGCGTCGGCAGCACCCGGCGGGCGACGTTGCAGCCCTCCGTCTCGTGTTCGAAGCGGATCGCCGCCTTGCGCCAGTCGCCTTGGAAACCCTCCGAGATGATGCGGGATTCGTCCACGTGTGCCCAGCCGGTGTCGTGCAGGATGGTTGCCACCATCACGAGCTCGCGATCCGCCTGCGGGTAGGCGTCGCAGAGCCGGGCAGCGTAGGCAGCGACGATCGGGAGGTGGATATCATTGGCGCGGGTCCGGGACTCCGGAATGATGGCCTGCCACAACTCGTCGAATCCGGTGGAGGGGGTATCACAGATGGGCTGGGTGTTCACCGGTCCCTTGGCCGAGACCGGCCGCTGCGGATAGCGCTGGGCAAAAGCCACGGCGCGGGGGTCATCGGCGTGAACACCGGGTTCTGCTTTTTCCCAAGCGGGTGTGATGCTGTTCGTCATGATGCGGCCTCCAGGTCCACGGCAAGCTTCTTCAATGGGATGGTGATATCGCCCGCCTGCTCGGCGGGAATATTCTGCCCCTTGGACAGGGCGGAACGCACCGCCATGAAGTCCAGGGGGGAGTTGATACAATCCGCGGCGATGATCTGGCCTTCGCGGTAGTAGAGCACCGCGAACTTCTGCTTGGCATCATCGCGGCGGATGAGGGTCCGGTCATAGCCCAAGGTCAGCCCGGCGATCTGAAGTTTCAGGTCAGCCTGATTAGACCAGAACCAGGGGATGCCAACATAGGCCTCGGGCTGCCCGACCAGGGAGTAGGCCGCGATTTTGGCGTGCTCGATGGCGTTGTTCACGCTTTCGAGGCGGATCCGCTCATCAGCGGGTGCGCCCGGGATCGGGTTGGGGATATTGGCCACATCGCCGATGGCCACGGTGGTGCCGTCAGAGGCCACCGCATGCGCGTCCACCACGATGCCGTTGTTCACCGCCAGCCCCAGCTCCTCGGCGAGTTCGGTGTTGGGGAGCACCCCGATCCCGACGATGACCAGCTGGGCCGGCACCACGGTGCCGTCCGCCAACTCGACTCCGCTGAGCTTGCCGTTTTCCCCGATGAACTGCGTGATCCGGGCATTCAGCTTGATGTCGATGCCGCGCTCCCGGTGGGCGTTGAGGAAGTATTCGGCGGTGTCTTCACCGACCGCCCGACCGATCAGCCGGGGGCCATGTTCCAGGACCGTGGTGTTCTTTCCCAAGTCATGGAGGGAGGATGCGGCCTCGAGCCCGATGAATCCACCCCCGATCACCACGGCATCGTTGACGGAACCGATCATGGATTTCAGGGCCAGGGCATCATCGGCGTTGCGCAGATAGGTCACGCCCTCGAGCTGCGCGCCAGGCAGATCCAGCTGGCGGGGTCGGGCACCCACCGCCAGCGCCAGGCGGCGAAAGGGGTGCCGGCTGCCATCAGTGCCGAAGGCGATGCCGGAGCCAGCGCTGTTCTTGTCGATGGTGTCGATCCGCACCCCCTTGACCAAGGTGATGCCATTGTCAGCCCAGTACTCATTGGAGCGGAAGATCAGCCGTTCCTTGTCGATCTTGTCCTGCAGAAACTCCTTGGATAGCGCGGGGCGCTGATATGGGCGGTGGTCCTCCTCCCCGAGCAGCGTGATCGCTTCGGTGAAGCCGAGGCCGCGCAGTGAGACGGCGAGCTGCACCCCGGCCTGGTTGGCGCCGATGATCAACAACCCGGTTTCTGGCGTGCTCTTGGACTCAACAGTGATGGTCATGGTTTCTCCCTCGTTGCTCAGCCGGCGGCCGGCTAAACCTGGGTCTCCGGGGTGGTCACGTGCAGGTCCATACCCTCAGTGACCTTGATCTGACAGGACAATCGGGAGCAGCTTTCCCGATCGACGGCCGCGCCGTAGAGCATCTCGTCCTCCATGTCCGCCATGGGCGGAAGCTCGGCGAAATCACTCTCGGCGACGAAGACGTGGCAGGTGGCGCAGGACAAGGAACCGCCGCATTCGGCGACGATGCCCGGCACACCATTACGCACCGCGGTCTCCATGACAGAGTCACCGGCATTGGCATCGATGGAACGGGTCTGGCCCTCGGTATCGGTGAAGTGGATGGTGGACATGATCACTCCTAGGTGGTGGGTGAGTCTGAAATCGAGTCTGAATTAAAGACGGGCACTAGATGAACTGGCGGCCACCGTCGACCACAAGGGTCTGCCCGGTGATGTAGCCGGCCTCCGGGGAGGCGAGGAAGAGGGCGGCACCGACGATGTCTTCAGGTTGACTGGCGCGTTTGATGGAGCCGCGGTCCACCCCATAGGTTTCGGCATTGTCCATGAGTCCGACACTGGCCTCGGTCAGGGTGAAGCCCGGGGCTACAGCATTGACCGTGATACCGCGGGTACCCAGTTCCTTGGCCAGCACCCGGGTCAAGGCCACCACCCCGCCCTTGGAAGCGACATAGTGAGCCCAGTGAGCAGAACCGGAGAAGACAGTGGCACTCGAGAGATTGATTACCCGGGCATTCTCGGTGAGGTAGGGGCTGGCCGCCCGGGTGACCAACCAGGGACCCTTGAGGTTGACCCCCATGACCAGGTCCCACTCATCCGGGTCGATCTCCTCGAAGGGGGAGCGGTTGACGGTGGCGTAGATGGCGGCGTTGTTGACCACCACGTCGATCTGCCCGCCCCCGAAGGCGGCAGCCGCCCGGGCCAGCTCGGTGACCGAAGATAAGTCGGTTACATCCACCTCGAAGGCGGCGGCCTGCGCACCTGCGGCATGCAGCAGCGCCACGGTCTCCGCTGCCCCGGCGAGGTTGATATCGGCGACCGCGACGAGGTCGCCACGAGCAGCGAAACCCTCGGCAAAGGCCCTGCCCAGGCCACCGGCAGCACCGGTGATCAGTACGGTTCTAGACATGCGCGTCCACCCCGTGGCTGTGGCTGTGCGCGCCGGGTCCCTCGATCACCGGGGCGTCGTCAAGCACCGTGACGGTGCCCTTGGTGCCATCGACGCGGAGGCGCTGGCCGGTCTTGATGGAGGTGGAGGCGCTACCGGTGCCGGTGACGGCCGGGAGGGCGTACTCGCGGCAGACGATGGCGGCGTGGCTCATCATGCCACCGATGTCGGTGACGGTGGCCTTGATCTTGCCGAAGATCGGGCCCCAGCTTGGTGCGGTGACCGGGGCAACCAGGATCTCGTCCTGCTGGATCTGGGAGAGGTCATCGGCGTCCATGATCACCCGGGCGAATCCCTCGACCACCCCGGGGGAAGCGGCCATACCTTTGAGCACGCCCTCTTCGGCGTCCTTGTCATTGCCGAGCCAGGACTGCACCTGCTCGGTGGTGATGCCCCAGAGCATGCGGGTGAACGGTTCGGTGATGGACTCCGGCGGGGTGTTCAGCGCCGGCGCCGGGCGGGCGGTCTTGAGCGCGGTGACGATCTTCTTGCGCTCGGCGATGATCTCGGGCCAGTACACCGGTCCGATCGGGCCGGTGGGGGCACCGACCCCCCAACCGGTGGCCAGGTCGAAGAGCACATCGCGGACTTCATTGCGGTTGAGGTAGAGCAGGTCATCGGCTTCCTCCCAGAAACCGTAGGAGTGCAGGGTACGGGAGAGCTCGCGGACCTTGCGCCAGAACACCGACATGGTCCAGTGCTCGATGTAGAAGTTGTGGTTCTCCACATAGGGGTAGGCGGTGGCGGCCAGGGAACGCTTGGCGTCGAAGGTGGTCAATTGCTCGCCATCGAGCAGCTCGCGGTACTCCTCGACGATGCGTTCCTTCTCGGCGATCAGTTCATCCTTCGGCCGACCGATGACCTGGCCTTCATCGAGTCGGCGGATGTAGTCGGCGATATAGCCCAGCGGCAGCTCCAGATGCTCGATCCAGTACTTGTCGTGGCCATAGAAACCATTGCCCACGGTGAAGTTGAACCACGGGTCCTGGGCCTGCGTCCAGCGGGCCAGCCACTGCTCACCGCCTGTTGCCGCCGCGATCGCCGCCAGGGTGGCTTGGGCATCATCGGTGTCGGCGAACTGTGTCTGCAGCCCCAGATCCACCGCCAGCTGTGCCAGGGTCTTGAGCTCATCATCGGGACGGAAGAGCTCCATGTCCACGCCCTGGACCATCGTCGCGATGGACTGGTCCGGCATACCCGGGAAGATCTCCTTGCAGTAGTTGAAGAAGTCCAGGTAGGCGATGTATCCCAAGTTCAGAAACTCGAAGTGGTACTGCCATTTCTGGTAGGCCAGCTGGATCAGGCGATCATAGTTCTCCAGCAGTACCTCGGTGCCGTCCTTGGCCTTGCCAGAGATGATGTCCGCCATGGGGACCTTCTCCGGCAGGCGCTCGAAGGTCAGGGTCTCCAGCTCATCAATGGTGCCGCGGACCTTGACCTTCCAGTCCTCGAGCAGCTGGTCCCAGTTCTGGAAATAGTGGGAGATGCGGGCCTGAAATTCGGGTACCCGCTCGGCGATCTGATCCGCCGGGACCGGCACCGGGGACATGTAGAGATACCCCAGGTGGACCCGGAATTCAATGCCGTTGGCGTTCGGGATCAGCAGGTGGCGGGTGTTGTACTGGCCCAGACACTTGACGGCGAACTCGCCACCGATGGTCTCGAAGGGCTTGAACACGGTCGGCCAGTGCTGGGAATCGCAGAACCAGAACTTAGCGTCCTCAGCTTCCTTGAGCTTGTCCTGGAACACCAGATAGTAGGGGTAGATCGATTCCCAACCCTCGGCACCTTCGGGTACCGGTAGTTCAGAGGGCTTGGGGAAGGACTTCTTCGACATGGGAACTCCTGATTGAGAGGGGATGCGGGGAGGGGGAACAGTGCTTATCGACGCCCCGTGAGCCGGGGTCTGGCCGGTTAACGTCCGCCGGTCATGGCGGCGGTGATGGAGCTGAGATCGAATCCACCGACGGCAGGCGTGGCTGCTGCCGGGGTGGCGGTCTCCTTCTTCACACCATGGGAATGGATGGTCTCCGGGCGGGACTGCAGCAGCAGGAGATTTTCACCTTCGGGCAAGTCATTGTCCAGGGCCCACTCAATGTCCTGCGGGCACTTATAGTGCTTCTCTGCACGCTTGGCCATCTTGGCCACTGCTACTACCTCGGCATCGGTGAGACTGCGGATCGCGGCCCGCTCGGCCGGGACCGGCTTCTCAATCAAGCTGCCGGAGCTGGGGTCCGGAACCAGCTCGGCGTGCTTTTCACCGAGGTGCTCGGTGATGATCTGCAGGGTGATCTTGTCCAGCAGGATATTGTCCGGCGTGACTTCGCCGGAGACGACCATCTCGCCCACGCCCCAGGAAGAGTCGATGGTGATCTTGGAGCGGTCGCCATTGGCGGGGTTCATGGTGATAGCCACGCCAGCGACCTTGGAGTTGACCATCTTCTGCACGACCACAGCCATGGAGAGTCCCTCATTGGGAATGTTGTTCTTCAGGCGGTAGATGATCGCGCGGGAGGTGAACAGCGAGGCCCAGCACTTCCGGATGTGTTCGGTGACGGCATCCAGACCGATCTGCCAGAGGTAGGTGTCCTGCTGGCCGGCGAAGGAGGCATCTGGCAGGTCCTCGGCGGTAGCGGAGGAACGCACAGCCACCGGAACCTCGCCACCACACTTCGCCATCAGTTCACCGTGGGCGTCAACCACGGACTGTCGCACGGCGGTGGGTACCGGCCGGCTGCAGAGTTCCGCACGGATGGTGGCGGAGACGCGGTCCACCTCAGTGATGTTCTCGGGGTCCAGATCACCCAGCAACTGCTCGATCTCAGCGGAGATTCCGGCCTGCCGGAGGAAGTCATCATAGGAGGCCGTGGTGACCACGAATCCGGGCGGGACCGGCATCTTGGCGGCGGTCATAGACACCAGGGAGGCTCCCTTGCCTCCCAGGACCTCAAGGAGGGGTTCCAGTTCTTCGTCGAAACGCTGGACGTAGGGGACATTGAGGCTGTTGGTCATGGCAGTTCCTGACTTTTTCAGATGTTCCAGGTGACCGGGACGGCCACGGGGACGCGGAAGGAGAGGTTTTCCCGGAAATCGATCGGGGCATCGTCTAGCAGTTCCAGAGAGGGGAGGAGCCTGGTGGCTTCCTCGAGACAGATCTTCGCTTGCAGCTTGGCCAGCATATTTCCCAGGCAGTAGTGGATGCCGAAGCCGAAGGAGAGGTGTTCGCGGGCGTTGGGACGGGAGATGTCGAAGCTCTCACCATTCTCGAAATGGTCTTCGTCTCGGTTGGCGGAACCCATCAGGAGCAGTAGCCCCTCGCCCTCCTTGATCGACACCCCGCCGACTTCGGTGTCCTGGAGCGCCTTGCGGCGCCAACCAACGATGGAACCGGCATAACGCAGCACCTCATCGACGGCTGCGGAAATCTTCTTCGGCTCCTCGACCAGGGTGTTCCACTGGTTCCGGTGGGCGAGCAGTACCCGGAAGCAGTTGGAAATCAGGGTGGTGGTGGTCTCATGGCCGGCGAAGAGCAGGGAGTAGAGCAGCGAGGCGATCTCATGATCGGTGATCTCCTGGCCGGCCTGCTGGGCGCGGACCAGGTCGGCGGTGAGATTGTCGCCACCCTGTTCGTGGGCCTCGGCGACCATGCGCTGGCATTCCTGCCAGTAGTCGACCAGGTTGTGGGCGTGGGGGATCTGTTCTTCATCGGAGAGGTCACCCCAAGTCATGGCAGCGCGGGAATCAGACCACTTCTTATAGGTGTCCACCTGGGAGATGTCCGCCCCGATCAGGGTGAGGATGGTGATGGTGGGAATGTCATAGGCGAGGTCGGCAACCATGTCGCCGGTGAGGTTCTCGCGGGCGAGTAGGTCTTCCAGGCGGGAGATGACGTTTGCGCGGATCTCGGGCTCCAGCACCTTGAAACGGCGTGGGGTGAAGGCCTTCTGAGCGATGGCGCGGATTCGGGTGTGCTCCGGGGGAATCCGGGCGGAGAGGCCTGAGTAGGCAGTGAAGCCGCCCTCGAGCATGATCTCGGTGGCCTGGGGTCCGCGCGGCCGCACCGGTGCCTGAGCGTTCTCAGAGGAGAAGGTTTCCCAGTCGTTGAAGACAGCTTTGATGTCGTCGTAGCGGGTGACTACCCAGTAGCCGATCCGCTCGTCGAACATCACCGGTTCCTCCTTGCGGAGTTCGGCGTAGGCGGGGAAGGGGTCGTTCAGTTGGAAGGGCTCGTAGCCATGGTGCTTGCCCTCGGCGGTGGCAGCACCGTGGCCGAAGGGGCAGCCACCGGAGGATTCCTCAGCGGTGATGGTTGACTCGGAAGTCATCTCTTCTCCTGTCCGTGCCCAATTCGGTGTTGTCCTGAAATGCCGAGGTGGGGCTTACTGTGGATCACTATGGGTTCCGCGTCGTGATGTTAATCACGTTGCGCATGTCCCAAGTGTGGACCGATGAAGATTGAGATGCGAGCCATATTTCCACTCAGTGGAAATGGGGTGACTTTCCGCTAGTCAGGGACCAGGCGGAGACTCTTATCGACGCCGCGGGGTGGTCCGGTGCGAGGAGAGCAGGGTGTCCAATGGGATATGGGCGGTGGCCCGGGTGAGTCGCTGGCTCGACGCCTGCAGGATCGGGAGAAAGCGCTCCAGGGTGCTGGCCTGTGCGGTGGGGACCACCACTCCCAGTCCGGCACCGAGTGTTCCGGTGTGCCAGACCGGCACTGCAATTGAGGCGGCGCCATTCCGATGCTCGTCCACGGTGATCGAAAAACCCTGCGACTTGATCTGCCTGAGCTGTGTCGCCAGCTGGGCGGGATCGGTGATCGTCCGATTGGCGGAGCTCGTCAGTGGAAGTTTCAGGTAAGCATCCTGGATCCAGGGTTCATCGAAGGCGAGGAGGATCTTGCCTACCGCGGTTGAGTGGAGGGGGAGGCGGCCACCGACCCGGGAGGAGCGTGGCACCTTCTTGGTGCCGTAGGCGCGCTCAATCAGGAGCGCCTCATTCCCCTCGCGGACCACCAGCTGGGCGGTCTCCCCGGTCAGGGAGTAGAGATCATGGACGAAGGGGCGAGCGGTCTCGCGGAGCTGGCGGCCGACATTCTGGGCCAATTCCCAGGTGCGCAGTCCCAGTTGATAGTGGCCCTCGGCGGTGCGGGTGAGGAGGTCGCCGGCGGTCAATTCATTGACCAGTCGGTGGGTTGTGCTTAATGGCAGGTCGGCCAGCTGGGCAATCTCAGACAGGCCCAGGGGGCGGGGATCCTTCTCGAAGGCGCCGAGGATGGCGATCACCTTTGAGGTGACACTGCGGCCGGGTTCACGGTTGCCGCCAGCCATCAGGTTTCGCCCTGCAGGGCTCGTATCGGGACAGTCACGCCTCAAAGGTTAGTGCGGCCGGAAAGGTCTTCATAGGGAGCGTCTGAAATTCGGGGGAGAGACGGGGCGTGGGGTGTCTTCGTGGCACCCTTAAGGCACGGCAATAATAGGCTGAGTGTGGGAGTGGCATTTGGTCCACCTGCCGACTGTATGGCATGCCTAACAGTCTGGGGTGTCAGGTGGGAGGGTTTCTGGGTGGCTGGTAGACTAGATAGGTCAATCATGCCCATCTCCCAAACGGGCCAGCATCAGAATTACACATCTTCTCGACCTCATCAGGTTCGCAACAGCGGCCAGCTCTGGGGGAGGGCGAGATCCAGGAGGATATGTGTCTGCCATTATCTCGGCATTCAGGGACGCCGATCTTCGCAAGAAGATTCTCTTCACCATTGCGATGGTCATTCTGTACCGCATCGGCGCACAGATCCCGTCTCCCGGCGTGGACTATGCCGCGATCAGCGGGCGACTGCGTGATCTCACCCAGGAAGAGGGCAGCGTCTACTCGCTGATCAACCTCTTCTCGGGTGGCGCTTTGCTACAACTCTCGATCTTCGCGATCGGCATCATGCCCTACATCACCGCGTCGATCATCGTTCAGCTTCTGACCGTGGTCATCCCACACTTCGAGCAGCTGAAGAAGGAGGGGCAGTCGGGGCAGTCCAAGATGACGCAGTACACCCGCTATCTGACTCTCGGCCTGGCACTGCTGCAGTCTTCGGGCATCGTCGCACTGGCGGACCGGGAGCAGTTGCTGGGTGCCGGAATCCAGGTGCTGGATTCCGACCGCGGCATCATGGACCTGCTGCTGCTGGTCATCGTCATGACCTCAGGTGCGATTCTGGTCATGTGGTTGGGTGAGCTGATCACGGAGAAGGGCGTGGGCAACGGTATGTCCCTGCTCATCTTCGCGGGTATCGCCACCCGCCTGCCCACCGACGGCATGAACATTCTCAACGATTCCGGTGGACTGGTCTTCGCGATGGTCGTGGTCACCGTGATCATCCTCGTGGTCGGCGTGGTTTTCGTGGAGCAGGGTCAGCGCCGGATCCCGGTGCAGTACGCCAAGCGGATGGTCGGACGCCGCCAGTACGGTGGTTCCTCCACCTACCTGCCGCTGAAGGTCAACCAGGCCGGTGTTATCCCGGTGATCTTCGCTTCCTCGCTGATCTACATGCCGGTGCTGATCACCCAGATCGTCAACTCCGGTGGCGCGGTCGCACCGGATAACTGGTGGCAGCGCAATGTCATCCAGTACCTGCAGACCCCCTCCTCCTGGCAGTACATCGTTCTGTACTTCGCACTGATCATCTTCTTCTCCTACTTCTACGTCTCGGTGCAGTATGACCCGAATGATCAGGCGGAGAACATGAAGAAGTACGGTGGATTCATCCCGGGTATCCGCCCGGGTCGACCGACTGCCCAGTACCTGGGATACGTCATGAACCGACTGCTGTTTGTCGGCGCCCTGTATCTTGGTGTCATCGCCGTCCTGCCGAATATCGCCATGGATCTCGGCATGGGTGGTGCCAGCTCAGGTATGACCGCCTTCGGCGGCACGGCAATCCTTATTCTGGTGTCGGTGGCGCTGACCACTGTCCAGCAGATTGAAAGCCAGCTTCTCCAAAGCAACTACGAAGGACTACTCAAATGAGACTCGTACTCCTCGGGCCCCCCGGGGCCGGCAAGGGCACCCAGGCCGCACTTCTCTCCGAGAAGCTGGCCGTGCCGCACATCTCCACCGGCGATCTGTTCCGTGCGAACATCGGCGAGGGAACCCCGCTCGGCATCGAAGCCAAGCAGTACATCGACGCCGGTAAGCTCGTGCCCACCGATGTCACCGCACGCATGGTCAAGTCCCGTCTGGCTGAGTCCGACGCCGCCGAGGGCTTCCTGCTGGATGGCTTCCCCCGCACCGTGGAGCAGGCCGAGATCCTCAAGTCCCTGCTGGAGGAGAGCTCCCAGCAGCTCGACGGCGTGCTGAACTTCAAGATTTCTGAGGATGTCGTGGTCGAGCGTATGCTTGCTCGCGGTCGTGCCGATGACAATGAAGAGACCATCCGCACCCGCTTGGCGGTCTACCGCGATGAGACTTCCCCGCTGATCGAGCACTACGGCGAGAAGATCATCGATGTTGAGGCCGAAGGCACCGTCGATGAGATCAACGCCCGGGCACTGAACTCCCTGGGCAAGTAATACGGGGGATTTCTTCTCCGAATGAATCGGGGCCGCGACCTTAATCAGGTGCGGCCTCGTTTTTATTTCTCCGGGGCCGTTCTCGGAGGGGGTCCGATACCTTGAACCTCGAGTTTCGGCTGAATAACTTATAAAGAAACAACAACTCTAGGAGATCAGGGAAACCATGGGATTTAGATCCAAGAAGAAGCAGATTCCGGCCAAGACCCCCGGGGAGCTTGATGCGATGCAGGCGGCCGGTGAAATCGTCGGCCGCACCCTGCAGGCCGTGAAAGCCGCGGCAAAGCCCGGAATGAGCACTCTCGAGCTCGATGAGATCGCCGAGAGCACCATCCGCGAATCCGGTGCGATCCCCACCTTCCTGGGGTACCACGGCTTCACCGGGTCGATCTGCACCTCCATCAATGAAGTCATCGTTCACGGGATTCCCGGTGCTGAGACCATCCTTGAGCCCGGTGACCTGGTGTCCATTGACTGTGGCGCCACCTTTGAAGGCTGGGTCGGTGACTCTGCCTGGTCCTTCGGCGTCGGTGATCTCGATGAGGAGACGGAGAAACTGAACCAGGCCACGGAATGGGTGCTCATGGAAGGGCTCAAGGCCATGGTTCCGGGCAACCGGCTCACCGATGTCTCGCATGCCCTGGAGATGGCTACCCGCCAGGCCGAGCAGAAGTTCGCCGTCGAACTCGGCATCGTCGACGGCTACGGCGGCCACGGCATCGGACAGAGCATGCACGAGGATCCCTACCTGGCGAATGAGGGGAAGGGCGGCCGTGGGCCGATGATCCAGGAGGGTTCGGTGTTGGCCATCGAGCCCATGCTGACCCTCGGTACCGTCGACAGTGCAGTCCTGGAAGATGACTGGACGGTGGTCACCCTTGACGGTTCCTGGTCCGCACACTGGGAACACACCGTAGCGGCCACTGCTGCTGGTCCCCGGATCCTCACCCCGCGTTACTGAGAGTCATCCTTGCGGCTTGGGTGATAAGAGGGGGGATAAACCCGTGAATCCAGCAAGAAGGGTTTATACTCCCCACTATGTTCTATAAGTCACGTAACGCTCAGTCGACATCGACCAAACGGCGCCTCGCCGTGTTCGCCTCCGCTGGCATCACGGCACTGGCTCTTCTCAGTGCTCCGGTGAGCGCTGGTGCGGCTCCGCAGCTGCCGGTGAATGGATCCTCCGACCTCGGTAATATCGAAGCTGAACTGCGTGAACTCGGTAGCAGCAATGATCAGGCTGCCCGGGACTCCGCGTGGCAGACCCGCCAGAACCTGCATGCGCAGGCCGGGAATTTGCCTCCCCAGGCCGCCGAAGCTGCCAAACAAGCCGTGGATAGTGCCGTGAATACGGTCTTCCCCGGATTGATCGCTGCACGGACCGCTCCGGCTCCGGCACCTGCCCCCGCACCGGCCCCAGCTCCTGCCCCCGCCCCCGCCTTCGACAAGGGCTCGTGCCCGGCTGAAGCCGAGGTCTGCGTGGACCTTGATGGTGGCCGCTCCTGGCTGCAGGAAAATGGCCAGGTAGTCTACGGCGCCGTCCCGGTCTCCTCCGGAGCCATCGGGCCTAACACCGAAACCCCGCGTGGCACCTTCTACGTCAACCGCAAGGTCAAGGACGAGATCAGCTACGAGTTCAATAACGCTCCGATGCCTTATGCGATCTACTTCACCTATAACGGTCACGCCTTCCACCAGGGCAACGTCGCCACCACCTCCGCCGGCTGTGTTCGCCTCGGTCACACCGATGCGGTGCACTACTTCAATAACCTCCAGATCGGCGACATGGTCTATATCTACTAATTCGGTAATGCTCGGCGGCCGGGGAAATCACCCCCGGAATGATATGGGCTGAGCGTGGTTGGTCGATGGCAGAAGCTGGCCGGTTCCCTGGAAAAGGGGGAGTCGGCCATTTCTGCTTTTCCGGGGTTGGAACCCGGAAGTTCAGTGGACGCCCACGCCCTGGGGAGTTGATCCTTCGGTGTGAGCTGTGTGCCATAGCCGATTCTTTGCATTCCTGCAGCGCGGGCGGTAGTGTTTAGCTCCGGTGTATGTGAATCATGTACGCCGATACAAGCAGTAGAAAAAAGTGGAGCTGGTTCAACGGCGGGGAGTTACCTCGTCTGCCCAGTTCCGGGAATGCGGAGGATATGGCTAAGGAAGGCGCAATCGAGGTTGAGGGTCGCATTGTCGAACCCCTGCCGAACGCAATGTTCCGTGTCGAGCTAGATAACGGACACAAGGTTCTCGCTCACATCAGTGGCAAGATGCGCCAGCACTACATCCGTATCCTCCCCGAGGATCGTGTCGTCGTGGAGCTTTCTCCCTACGATTTGACCCGCGGACGCATCGTCTACCGCTACAAGTAAAGCAACCGCCTCCTCTCTCTGAGCACGTCAACGCTATCAACGCGGGACGTGCTTGACACACCTGTGGTCACGGTGGCCGCAGCCTCATGAATCACGATCCATCGTCCGGATTCCGACCGGGCAAAGTATCGCTTGATGGGGATGAGCTGGGAGAAAACCACCGTACAAAACCGGAAAGGTTATGCCAACATGGCACGTCTCGCAGGAGTTGACCTTCCGCGCAACAAGCGCATGGAAATCGCTCTCACCTACATTTACGGCATCGGTCCCACCCGTGCCAAGCAGCTTCTGGAAGAGACCGGCGTCTCTCCCGACCTGCGTACCGACAACCTCAGCGATGAGCAGATTGCTGCTCTTCGCGACGTGATTGAAAACACCTGGAAGGTCGAGGGCGATCTTCGCCGCGAAGTCCAGGCTGATATCCGTCGCAAGATTGAGATTGGCAGCTACCAGGGTCTGCGCCATCGTCGCGGACTCCCGGTCCGTGGCCAGCGCACCAAGACCAACGCGCGTACGCGTAAGGGTCCGAAGAAGACGATCGCCGGAAAGAAGAAGTAATGCCACCGAAGACTCGCACTAGCGCACGCCGTACCGGTCGTCGCGTCGTAAAAAAGAACGTGGCCCAGGGCCACGCGTACATCAAGTCCACCTTCAACAACACCATCGTGTCGATCACCGACACCACCGGTGCTGTGATCTCCTGGGCTTCCTCCGGCCACGTCGGTTTCAAGGGTTCGCGTAAGTCGACTCCCTTCGCCGCACAGCTGGCTGCTGAGAACGCTGCCCGCAAGGCAATGGAGCACGGGATGAAGAAGGTTGACGTTTTCGTTAAGGGTCCGGGTTCGGGCCGCGAAACCGCTATCCGTTCCCTTCAGGCCGCTGGCCTCGAGGTCAACTCGATCTCCGACGTGACTCCGCAGCCGCACAACGGCTGCCGTCCGCCGAAGCGCCGTCGGGTTTAATACAGGGAATAGGAAGAGGTAACCAAAAATGGCTCGTTATACCGGCCCCGCAACCCGTAAGTCCCGTCGTCTGCGCGTCGACCTTATCGGCGGAGACATGTCCTTTGAGCGTCGTCCCTACCCCCCGGGGCAGGCTGGCCGCGCTCGCATCAAGGAGTCTGAGTACCTCCTGCAGCTGCAGGAGAAGCAGAAGGCTCGTTTCACCTATGGCGTGATGGAGAAGCAGTTCCGTCGTTACTACGCTGAGGCCAACCGTCGTTCCGGTAAGACCGGCGACAACCTGATCATCCTGCTCGAGGCTCGCCTCGACAACGTGGTCTACCGTGCAGGTCTGGCCAACACCCGTCGTCAGGCTCGTCAGCTCGTCTCTCACGGTCACTTCACCGTGAACGGCAAGCGCGTCAACGTCCCGTCTTTCCAGGTGTCCCAGTACGACATCATCGACGTCCGTGACAAGTCTCAGAAGATGAACTGGTTCGAAGAGGCTCAGGATAACCTCGTCGACGCCGTCGTCCCGGCTTGGCTGCAGGTCGTTCCGTCCACTCTGCGCCTCCTCGTGCACCAGCTGCCCGAGCGCGCTCAGATCGACGTTCCGCTGCAGGAGCAGCTCATCGTCGAGTTCTACTCGAAGTAACACTGTCTTCCGACCCATCGGGTCGGAATGCAGGAACCTTCATCATCCTTTCCGTCTAAGACGTCAAATAGTGGTCGTCACCCAAGGAGAGTTCCATGCTCATTTCCCAGCGCCCCACCCTGACCGAGGAGTACGTAGACTCCGCGCGTTCGAAGTTCGTTATCGAGCCGCTCGAGCCCGGTTTCGGCTACACCCTCGGTAACTCACTGCGTCGTACCCTGCTGTCATCCATTCCGGGTGCAGCAGTGACCAGCATCAAGGTCGATGGTGTGCTCCACGAGTTCACCACCATCAACGGTGTGAAGGAGGATGTCTCTGACATCGTCCTGAACATCAAGGGTTTGGTACTGTCCTCCGACTCTGATGAGCCGGTCGTCATGTACCTCAGCAAGGAAGGCCCGGGAGAGGTCACTGCCGGCGACATTCAGCCGCCGGCAGGCGTGGAGATCCATAACCCGGATCTGCACATCGCCTCCCTCAATGGGCAGGGTCGTCTGGACATTGAGCTGGTTGTCGAGCGTGGCCGCGGCTACGTTCCGGCAGCTCTGAGCAATGTCTCCGGAGACGTCGGTCGTATCCCGATTGATCAGATCTACTCTCCGGTACTGAAGGTCAGCTACAAGGTGGAGGCTACTCGTGTCGAGCAGCGCACCGACTTTGACAAGCTGATCATCGATGTTGAGACGAAGAACTCCATCACCGCACGTGATGCCATTGCCTCCGCTGGTAAGACCCTGGTCGAGCTGTTCGGTCTCGCACGCGAGCTGAATGAAGCTGCTGAAGGCATCGAGATCGGTCCCTCTCCGCAGGAGACCGAGTACATCGCCGCCTACAGCATGCCGATCGAGGATCTGAACTTCTCCGTTCGTTCCTACAACTGCCTGAAGCGTCAGGAAATCCACACCGTCGGTGAGCTCGCAGAGTGCACCGAGTCGGATCTGCTGGATATCCGTAACTTCGGTCAGAAGTCGATCAACGAGGTGAAGATCAAGCTGGCTGGCCTGGAGCTGACGCTCAAGGATGCTCCTGAGGACTTTGATCCCTCCTCCTTGGAGGGCTATGACGCCGAGACCGGTGACTACATCGACCTCGATTCTGAAGGTTCCGAGTAAAACACCTTAGGAGAGTGACCCATTACCTCCGGGTCCTCTCCGCGCTCATCTATCCGTACACGAGGAGTACATAATGCCTACCCCGAAGAAGGGCACCCGTCTCGGCGGCTCCGCGGCCAACCAGAAGAAGATTCTCTCGAATCTGGCTGCTCAGCTGTTCGAGCACGGTGCCATCAAGACCACCGATGCCAAGGCCAAGACCCTGCGTCCCTACGCCGAGAAGCTGATCACCAAGGCTAAGTCCGGCTCCCTGTCGGACCGTCGTCTGGTGCTCGCTCAGGTCCCGCACAAGGACGTTGTTTCTTACCTGTTCGACGAGCTTGCCCCCAAGTTTGAGGGCCGTGAGGGTGGCTACACCCGCATCGTCAAGCTCGAGAACCGTAAGGGTGACAACGCCCCGATGAGCCAGATTTCCCTGGTTGTCGAGGAGACCGTCTCCACCGAAGCTTCCCGCGCCACCCGCGCAGCTGCTTCGCAGAAGGCTGCTGAGGAAGCTCCGGCTGAGGAGACCGCTGAGGTCGCCGAAGCTGCAGAGTCCACCGAGGCTCCGGCTGAGGAGAAGACCGAAGAGAAGTAATTCTCCCGGGCTTCACCTGCTCTAAAGCAAGGGGTGTCGCCCCTTCCCACACCACGTGGGGAGGGGCGACACCCCTTTGAGCTATCCCTTTCGTGCTGGGGAGAGAGATTCCTGGGAGCAGGTTGGGTCCCCGTCCACGCACTCCATATACTTGGTCGGACAAGCAACCACAATGGGAAAGGTGCCCCTTTGAGTCGACTTCGTCTCGCCGGATCGCTGATGGTGTTCGCCATACTTCTGGCCTATCTCGGCCAGTTTCTCGCGATGTATTTCTGGGAGGGGTTCTTTGTTCTGGAGTCCAACCCCATTTCCGACCTCAGCGTCGCCACCTGTGCGGCTTTCACCGACGGCTATGCGGACCGCTATCTCTGCAGTCCGGGACACCTCTGGTTCAGTATCGGTGCGGTCCTCGGTGGCGTACTGCTGCTCCTGGCGGCAGTGATCCTCATTCTCGGGTTGGGGGATGCCCGCGGCAAGTCCCTCCCTGGGGGTCGTACTCTCGGCCTGACGCTGACAGTGGCAGCTCTGAGCCTGATCGTGCTCGGGGCGGTGTCTTATGATGCGCAGGTCAGCGTCCATACCTCGGCGTGGATGGTGATGATGGTTGCCCTCTGGGCGGCGATGGTGGGGGCTCTCTGGTCCAGCATTCGGGTAGCCCGACAGGTTGGTGAACCACAACCGGAAGTCACACCTCTGCTCAGTCGGTCCTTGGTGCTTCTTTCCGTGCTGCTGCTGACTATTTCGGTGGTCGGTTTTCTCCTCCTGCGCACCGCGCCTGATACTGCGCCCCTGGGTATCTACTACCGGTTGGCCTTTGATCCGCTGCTGCTCTGGATCATTACGCTCGGCGCAGGGTTGCTGGGGCAGGGGGCACCGCGGCGTCGTCAAGTAAGTGACCGGGATAATGCCCGGCGTCAGGCGCAGGCTGAGCGGGATTCCGCACTGCGGAAGGCGGCACAGCAGTGAGTGAGCTGATCCGGATCCGACTTGATCTGGCCTATGACGGCACTGATTTCCACGGTTGGGCCAAACAAGGTGATTCTGATCTGCGTACCGTGCAGAAGGTCATCGAGGAGTCGCTGCGCCTGGTACTGCGGGTGCCGGCGGAACTGACGGTGGCCGGGCGTACTGATGCTGGAGTGCACGCCAACGGGCAGGTCGCCCATGTGGATATTCCCCGGGAGTCCCTGAATACCCGAAGCATTGATGGCGACCCAGCCCGCCTGGCGCGGCGGCTTTCCCGACTGCTGCCCCCGGATGTCAGGATTCAGAGTTGCGAGCTGGCTCCGGCGGGATTTGATGCCCGTTTCTCGGCGCTGCGTCGGCACTATATCTATCGCGTCACCACCCACCCTTCCGGCGCCTTGCCCACCCGGGTGCGTGATACTGCGGTGTGGCCGAAGTCGGTGAACCTGGCGGATATGCAGGCCGCGGCGGAGGTGTTGCTCGGGCTGCATGATTTCGCCGCCTTCTGCAAGGCAAAGCCCAATGCCACCACGGTGCGTGATCTGCAGGCTTTCACCTGGCAGGATATTTCCACTCCGACCGAACCTCAGCTCTATGAGGCTCATGTCACCGCTGATGCCTTCTGCTGGTCGATGGTGCGCTCGTTGGTGGGGTCCTGCCTGGTGGTGGGGGAGGGACGTCGTCCGGAGGGTTTCACCGAGGGTCTACTCGAGGAGCGGAGTCGTTCCTCGCAGGTTCCGGTGGCCCCGGCGTGCGGTCTCAGCCTGATCGGGGTGGAATATCCGGCGGTGGCGGAGCTGGCCGCCCGGGCGGAAACCACCCGGGATCGACGGGTTTTGCCGGGGAGGGAATGACCCCGGAGATCATTGTGTTGCAGGTCACGGTAACTTAAAACTAATGGCAGGGTGCGGGGCGTACCACAAGGGACGGGGCAGGTGCGGTTACACTCTTAGTCGTTCAATCTCCCCCGGCCAGAGCTTAAGAGGAAGGTAACCTTAACGGGTCATGGATACCTATCAGACCATCATTATTGCGGCACTGGTTTTCACGGTGCCGGGTCTGGTCCTCAACTGGATCTCCGGGCTGAAGGGCCCTTGGGCTATCGCAGCCGCCATCCCGACCACTTTCGGACTCTACGGGCTCGCAGCCTGGCTGATCGGCCTGACTGATGCTCGTTTCGGCGTCGGGACCGTCGTCGTGGTCTGGGCGATTCTGCTGCTGCTCGCGCTGGTGTGGCGCGGCGGTTTCTTCACCTTCAAAGGGCTGCGAGCCCGGAAGCGTGCCCAGGAAACCACCGCGGCAGATCCACCCGGGGCCCCGCGTGAAAACGCTGCAACCGACACCCTCGAGTTCACCCCGGCGGCCGATGTCACCCCGACGTCGACAAGCGGTACCGTGGTCTCCCTGCCCGCCGAGGAGGCGCTCGCTGAAACTGAGCCGGCGGCCCCCACCCCGGTGAAGAAGACCCGCTGGTGGCTGGAGGGATGGCGTACCGGCAGCCTCCTGGACCCGGTATGGCTGCTGCCTGCCGGTGGTGCGCTGGTGGGTATGTGGCTGCTGATCTCGCGTGGCATGGAGCTGCTGAAGAGCGCACCGCATGGTGTGGAGAATATCTTCCAGGGTTGGGATGTGCACTGGCATGCCAGTGTGGTGCAGTTCATCGGGCGCGAGGGCATCGCCTCCGCCACCCGGATGGGTGAGCTGCAGAATATCGAGACCCAGGCCGAGATGTATTATCCGACGGCCTGGCATGCCGGTGCCGCGCTCTTCGCGGACCTCGCCAATATTTCGCCGATCGCTGCCATCAATATCACCGCTATCGTGCTCGCCGGAATGGCGTTGCCGCTCTCAGTGGCGCTGATCGCCTGGCGTCTGGTGAACAACCGTGGTCTCACCGCCCAGATCGCTGCGGGGCTGGGCGGTATCGCGGTCTTCGGATCTCCGGTGCTCTTCTGGATCGGCCATTATGTCGGCGCCTGGCCCTACCTGGCGGCCATCGGGGTCTCCGGGATCGTGCTGGCGCTGTTCATGGCGGTGCCCTACCGCCCGGTGGCGGCCTTTGCCGCCGCCATGTCGCTGATGGGTCTGACCCAGCTGCATCCTTCCGCTGCCACCATCGTGGTGCTCGGGTTGGGACTCTGGTGGGTTTTCCAGTTGTTGTGGTCCCCGGCTCGCAAGGCAAAATCCCTCAAGGGGGCGATCGGTTTCCGGCTGCGGGATCTGGTGTTGCTCGGTGGTGCAGGTATCGCCGGCGCAGTGGTCCTGCTGCCGCAGATTCTCTCCGGCGCAGAGCAGACCGAGGAGGTCGCCGCCTTCTCCGCGGAGGAGAATGTCACTCACGCAGAGGCCTGGGAAAAGGCCTTCAAGATGCTCACCCGTCACACTGACGCCTTCTCGGACTTTGATCCGAGTTGGTTGATCTGGCTGGCGGTGATCGGTGCGGTGGCACTGCTGGTCTGGTGCCGCAATATCTGGGCCCCGGTGTTCTACTTCCTGAGCGTATGGCTGACCGCCAACTCACTGCAGCCCTTTGATGAACCCTGGGGCAGCTGGCTCAACACCATCGGTAGTCTGCACTACTCCACTGCGCACCGTCTGGTCATGCCGGCGGCGATGTTCCTCTTCGCCGCGGCTGCGGTCGGGGTGGCCGTGATCATCCGGCTGATCACCCTGGCCCCGGTGAAGAAGTTCGCGTTGCCTTCCACCATCGCCTCGGTGGTGCTCGCGCTGATCATGGCCTGGGTGACCGTCGGCTACTCCGAGCGCAATCTCGGTGAGGGAGCTGACTGGTCGATCACGGCCTCCCGTGATGACCGCATGGTCTCAGATGTGGATCTGCGAGCCTTTGACTGGCTGGCACAGCAGCCGGGCGCCTATGACGGCTACATCATGGGTGAGCCTGCGGATGGTCAGGGCTGGATGTACGCCTATAACGGATTGCCCTCCCTGAACCGTCACTATCAGTGGCCGACCACCGCGCCGGACGCTATCACCAACATGCTCTACTGGCACGGCAACCTCATCGGCTCCGGAAACCACGGCGACCCGGATCAGACCAACCATGTCGATCGGGGGGCGAAGGAGCTCGGGATCAATTATTTCTTCATCTCCCCGGGTAATTTCTGGGGCTTCCAGGAGACCAACCTCGCCTTGAATGAGGGGCTGTGGCATGCCCCGGGGCTGACCGCCGTGTACCAGGACCATAATGTCTCGATCTTCGCGGTCAATGAGGCCTTCACTGACGCCGAGCTGTCGCAGATGCGCGCGCCCGGGAATTCTCCGGTCCCTCTGGGGCCGATCCCCACCAAGGGTGAACTCGACCGGGCGGAAACCCCGGCGGAGGAAAATGACCCCTTCTTCCACCGTCCGTCCAAACCGGATCTGGGTGGCCCGGACCTGGAAAACCCGGTCCTGAATCCTTATGTCCAGCCGATCGAGTACCCGATCGTCGAGGTCCCGATCAACCAGTAGGGAACCGTAACGGCCCTGCCACAGTCTGAGAGGACGGTGGGAGGGCTATTTTCTGCTCCTCCCCAGGATCGTGAGGGAGAGACAGATGTCGGAGGTGTTGCTGCCCACCACCCGGGCGCAGGTGTCGGGGCACCAGTTTTTGCGGCGTCGGGTGGAGCATGCGCTGGTGCTCGGTGATCTGCGGATGATCCATGATCCGCTGGCTCGAAGGCAGCGGGCGCTGCTCTTCGGGGTGGTGGCGGTGGTTCTTATCGGCCTGGGTGCGGGCCTGCTCGCCCTGTTGCGTCCGGCGGCGGATCCCGGTGACGCTCCGATCCTGCGCGCTGATTCCGGTGCGCTGTTCGTCCGGGTGGAAGGTACTCTCCACCCGGTCCATAATCTGGCCTCCGCCAGGCTGGTGGCAGGGCAGCCTGCGATGCCGGCCCGGATCGCTGATGAGATTTTGCTGAGCCGGAACCTGGGTGCCCCGGTGGGGCTTATCGACGCCCCCGGGATTCTCTCCGAAGCACCACCCGGCCAGCTGCTGTGGAGCGTGTGCGAGGCGGTGAACGAGGAACGGACCGGGGTACTGGCCGGGCCTTCCCCGAAGGCTTTCGGAGAGCGGGCGGCCGTGCTGGTGGAAGTCGGCGAGCATACCCAGCTGCTCACCGCCGCGGGCCGCTTCCGGATACCGGAGGAACAGTCTCGGGAGGGGCGGGTGATCCGCAGAGCGCTGGGCATCACCGCGGCGACGCCACGCTGGGAACCACGGGCAGAGGTCCTCGAGGTGGCAATGGAGGGACCTGAGTTGTGGCCACCCGAGGGAGCGGTCCGGGTGCTACAGGCCGGGGAGTTGGCCTGGATGGAAACCCAGGCCGGGCTGGTGCGGTTAAGTGATCTGCAGGCGGAGATTCTCGCAGATCTGGGGACACCGGTGGAGGAGGTTCCCCGGGAGCTGCTGGCTGATCATCCGGATGATCCGCAACCTCTGGCACTGGCCCTGCCCGAGCACCGCTTCACCTGGATCGACCCGGTGGCTTCACCGATCTGTCTCAGTGGGGAGGACGGTAGACCAGGCACCCTGGAACAGTTGCCCGGGGCGGTGGATTTGCCTGGGGAGTCGGTGGCGCAGTTCTATGCCGGGCCGCCGCAGGGGAGTGTGGCGGTGGATACCGGCTCGGGTTATCGGGTGGTCGCTGAGAGCGGGTCGGTGCATCAGGTGGCATCACCGGAAGTGCTCGGGGTACTGGGGTTATCGTCAGAACCGGTGGCGGCACCTTGGTCGATCCTGCGGCTGCTGCCCCAGGGCACGGCCCTGGATCCCAGGGCTGCCCGGCAGGTGCAGTTCCCGGACTGAAGCAGGGGAAGCCGGAAGCAGCGCAGCCACTGATCTCAGGTGCTGGTTGAGGAGAGTTCCCGGAAGGTTCCGGTAGCTCATCAGGTGGATCCGGCACCGGCGTGGGGGTCGCTGCGTCATCCCAGCGGTGGTGCTTCCCCGGGCACGGGAGAAATATTAGGGTTAAGCTGGATTTTCATGAGCATCCTTGACACTGTCCTGGCTGTGGCCGGGCGAGCGACAAATCTGATCACCTCGGGACGCGGACTTGATGCAGTCAGGGTCCACCCCGTCGGTTGGTATCGGCACGAGCAGGCCATCGACACCTTGGTGCAGAGTTTCCGGGCGGTCCCTGCCGGGGAGCGGGTGCGCTTGGCCAAGAAGACCTCCAATCTCTTCCGCAGCCGAGAGAAGTCGAAGGTGCCCGGCCTGGATGTCCGCGGTCTCGGCGGGGTGATAGAGATAGACCCGGTGGCCCGCACCGCGCAGGTCCAGGGCATGTGCACCTACGAAGATCTGGTGGACGCCACCCTGCCCTATGGTTTGATTCCGCTGGTGGTGCCGCAGCTCAAGACCATCACCCTGGGTGGTGCGGTCACCGGCATGGGGGTCGAGTCCACCAGTTTCCGCAATGGCCTGCCGCATGAATCCGTCCTGGAGATGGATGTGCTCACCGGCACCGGAGAGATCATCACCTGTTCCCCAGAGGAGAACCCGGATCTCTTCCGGGGGTTCCCGAACTCCTATGGCTCGTTGGGTTATGCGGTGCGGTTGAAGATCGAGCTGGAAGAGGTCACACCCTTCGTGGAACTGCGCCATGTGCGTTTCCATGACCTGGATGCCCTGACGCAGACCCTGGCTGAGGTCTCCATCACGAGGGAGTTCGAGGGTGAACCGGTCGATTACCTCGATGGGGTGGCCTTTGGACTGGATGAGTCCTACCTGGTGCTGGGGCGCCAGAGCGCGGAGCCCGGCCCCAGCAGTGACTACACCCGGCAGCAGATCTACTACCGCTCTCTCCAACACCCCGAGGGTGTGCTCCGGGACCGGTTGAAGATCCGTGACTATATCTGGCGCTGGGACATCGACTGGTTCTGGTGCTCCCGTGCCTTCGGCGCCCAGCACCCGGTGGTGCGTCAGCTCTGGCCCCGGCATCTGCTGCGCTCCAGCTTCTATTGGAAATTGATCGGCCTGGACCGCAAATACGATATCGCGGACCGACTGGCCGCCCGGCAGGGGGAACCCGCCCGGGAGCGGGTGGTCCAGGACGTTGAGGTGACGGTGGCGAAGGTTCCCGAGTTTCTGGAATGGTTCTTCCAGGCCAGTGACATTGAACCGGTGTGGCTGTGCCCGATCCGGCTGCGTTCCGGGGCACAGGAACTGACCGGTTCCGGCGAGCTGCTGCAGGGCGAGCAGGCGGTGGCGGATGGTGCCCTGGAACATCCCTGGCCGCTGTACCCGCTGAGTGCTGAGACCACCTGGATCAATCTGGGGTTCTGGTCCTCGGTGCCGGTGGACCTGCTCGGCGGGGATTCCGGTGAGGGCGCCTTCAACAAACTCATTGAGTCCCGGATAGCGGAGCTCTCGGGCCACAAGTCCCTCTACTCAGAGGCCTTTTACACCCGGGAGCAGTTTGAGCAGCTCTATGGCGGGCAGATCCCGGGCCTGCTGAAGCGCAGGTTCGATCCCTCCGGACGGTTCCCCGGGCTCTTTGAAAAGACTGTCCGCGGCGCCTGATACCCGCCCGCGGAGCACACCACCAGTAGCGCATATTTCACAAGAACAGGATTAATAAAGCAGATATGTCGGAGTACTTTGTGCCCATGACGGTCGCGGAGATGGCTGAGGCTGTCACCGTCGCGCCGATTCCCTTCCGGATCACCGCCTTCGACGGCAGCGCCACCGGACCCGAGAACGCAAAATACTGCCTTGAGGTGACTTCCCTGGAAGGTCTGAGCTATATCGCGACCGCCCCGGGCGATCTGGGTCTGGCCCGCGCCTATATGACCGGTGGTCTCAAAGCACATGGTGAGCACCCGGCGCACCCTTATGGCATGTTCGATTCCCTGCGGATCCTTTATGGTTGTATCCGGCGTCCCGATGCCGCCACGATGATCACCCTGGTGCGTTCCCTCCGGTACCTCGGGGCCCTGCGGATCCAGCCGATCCCGGAGATTGAACGCACCAGTCGTTGGCGCAAGCGCCTGGTGGAGGGCCTGACCCGTCATTCAAAGGAACGCGACAAGGAGTCAGTCTCCTCGCATTATGACATCTCCAATGAGTTCTATGAGCTCTTCCTCGGCGACTCCATGACCTATACCTGCGCGTACTACCCGACCCCGGAAGCAACGCTGGAGGAGGCACAGGAGAACAAGTACCGCCTGATCTTCGACAAACTGGCATTGAAAGCGGGCGACACGCTACTCGACGTCGGCTGCGGCTGGGGTGGCATGGCGCGTTATGCCGCCGCCCGCGGCGTGAAAGCCATCGGGGTGACCCTCTCCCAGGAACAGGCTGATTGGGCGCAGACCAAGATCAAGGAGGTGGGCCTGGAAAAGCTGGCTGAGGTCCGCTGCATGGACTACCGTGATGTGCCGGAATCCGGTTTCGACGCGGTTTCCGCGATCGGCATCCTGGAGCACATCGGGGTAGATAACTACCCTGATTATTTTGAGGCCCTCTATGCGAGCCTCAAACCGGGTGGCCGGATGCTCAATCACTGCATCACCTACCCGGATAACCGGCCACGCAAGGCCGGCGATTTCATCGACCGTTATATCTTCCCTGATGGTGAACTCACCGGTTCCGGCACTGTGCAGCAGCATATGCAGGACGCCAAGTTCGAGGTGCTGCATGTCGAGAACCTCCGCTTCGATTACCAACGCACCCTGCACGAATGGTGCCAGAATCTCAAGGCGAACTGGGCGGAGGCCGTCGAGCTCGTCGGGGAGCCCACCGCTCGCCTCTGGGGCCTGTACATGGCAGGTTCGGAATGGGGCTTCGAGCATAATGTCGTCCAGCTGCACCAGGTGCTCGGGGTCAAGCTGCTCGACGATGGTTCCCGTGGTGAGCTGCCTGAGCGCATGTGGTGGAAGCTCTAAAGTTGATCGACCGGGAACTTACCGGCAGGAAGGAGCGTTGGTAGACCATGGCAACGATGCGCGAAATGGTCAGCGATCGGGTACACAAATTCTCGGAAACCCACCAACGATCCAAGGACGCCACATACGGCTTCCTGGTTCGGCCGTTGACCCTGACTCTGGGATGGACGGTGCTGGTCATCGGGATCATCACCATCCCGCTACCCGGACAGGGCTGGCTGACCACCTTCCTCGGCGTGGGCATTCTCTCCCTGGAACTACAGTGGGCGCATAACCTGCTGGGCTGGGGAGTGAAGGTCTATGACCGATTCTTCGCCTGGTTCAACCGGCAGACCCTACGTACCAGGATCTCGATGGTCGCCGGGTTGATCCTCGCGATCTGGGTGATCTTCGCCGGCATCGCCATCGGTTGGTGGCATGCCGGTGGCCTGAACTTCCTCTCTCCGGTGGCATTGCAGCTGGGGATGAGCCGTTAATTCAGCCTTGTTCTCCTGATATTGGGGCGCTGCCACCCCAATACCGTGGCCGCCAGCACCACCGCCACCCCTAAGCCCACCAACAAGCCCGCCGCCCGGCGCGGCGCCACCTGTGGTGATTGAGAGAGCACCCTCACCTGAATTTCCCGGGGTTCGGGCGGGTTGCCCGGTGGCAGTTGGCTCAGTGCGCGATGCGGATCCAGCGCCCCGGAGGCGGGATCCACGCTATCCAGGATGCGTTGTCTGATCTCGGTGGCACTGAGATAGGGATACCGCTGGCGGAGCAGTGCCGCGGTTCCGGCAACCACCGGGGCGGCGAAGCTGGTCCCCTCGAAGGGCACCACCCCTTGTTCACTCTGCAGCCCGGAAGCCAGTCCTGCTCCGTCGGGGGAGAGGGCCACCGGGACGAGACCATGGGCGGAGAGTAGCGGTTGTGCCGGGACCGGGACTGAATAGTCGGCGATCAGGTGGGGGTCGCGGTACCCGGATACCGCCAGGACGGTGGCGGAATGAGCCGGGTAGACCACGGAATCTGGTTCGCAGTTGGGGCCGAGGTTGCCAGCGGCAGCCACCACGATGGCCCCGGCTTCCTCGGCTCGGGCGAGTGCCTCATCGAGGGTATCGGTGTTGAGGTGGGCGGCGGTGTCCGCCGGGACGCAGGCCACCACCGAGATGGAGATGACCTGGGCCTGGTGGTCCACTGCCCGGTGAATGGCCCCGGCCAGGGTGCCGACGGTTCCCAGTGGGGAATCATCGGTGGTGCGGTAGCGGGCACTGGATTGTCTGATGCTGATGATTTCAGCTTCGGGGGCCACTCCGACGAGGTCATCCTCCGCGGTGGGGCGGGTGGCGATCACCCCGGCCACCACGGTGCCGTGCCCATCGCAGTCGACCAAGGCGCCAGTAGGCGTTTCCGCCGGATCTGATTCCGGGGGATCTGGGGTGCCGAGGAAGTCGCCGCCGTCGATCACCTCACCCAGTCGGGGGTGCGGGGCGACGCCGGTGTCAATCACCGCCACCTTCACTCCAGCCCCGGTAGCCAGGGCATGTGCCGGTGCCAGCTCCAGTCCGCTTTCCGGAGGCGAAGTGGAATAGGGGACCGGCACGGCGCATTGCGGTGCTTCTTGGGCGAACCCCGGGATGGGGATGAATAAGGTGCTGAGCACGAGGAGGATGATCCTGCCTGATCGGAGCCGCTGGTTCATCCCAGCCCCCGGATCATCCCGAAAATTCCCATGAGCTGGGCGGCGAGCGGGAATACCGCGATGATCGCCAGCGACTCCGCCCGCTCCAGCCACACCACTGTCGTCGGCTCCAGTGCGGGGATCCGGGCAGCCCATAGCGGCGTACTCAAGGCCACCAAGGCTGCCACCGCCGCCAGCGTCACCTGGGAAGAATGGCCGGAACCCTGGACAGCGGCGAGCACCACCGCCAGTATTCCGCTCAACCCACCGGTAAATAACGCCCAGGTGGCGAGCGGACTGCGGTGCCGGGAGGCATGCAGGAGCAACGCGCCGGTGGTGGCCATCCCGAGTCCCTGGGCGAATCCACCACCGTGCATCCCGACCATGAGCACCGCCGGAAGAAGACCGAGTACCGCCCCGGCGATGATGCCCTCGTGCAGCCTCACCGCCCGCCCTGCGCGGTCCTCGATTCCAGGGTCCGGCAGATCGGCGATCTTCAGGTCCTGCCCGGCGGAGGGCAATACCGGTACCCGCAGCCCGGCGAATTGGGCGGCGGCAGCTGGTACCACCAGTAAAATCAGGACCACCGCAGCCACCACCGCGGCGGCCGCGCCGGGTGGGGAGATCCCGAAACTCAACGTAGAACCGGCACAGAGCGCGAGGGCTGAAAGGGTACCGAGTACCGCCCCGGCGCGGGCGTGCAGCACTCCTGCGATGCCGAGACCCAAGATCGCCACCACCGCGCCGAGGGCACCCGCACTCAGTGCCCAGGCAGCCACATTCAGATCCCACTGGAGGCCGTCCGTGACGGTGAATATCCCGGTGGTGGCGGCCAATCCGACCACCGTGACCGCCAGGGCTTCCAGGTCTCGGTGCCAGGCGAGTACCGCGGTGCAGACCAGAACGGCCACCCCGCTGAGCACCGCGGTGGGCAGCAGTTCGCGCAGTGGGGAGCCCACCAGAACCAGGGTGAGGGCGAGCGCCCCGGCCAGTGAGGCGAGCGTCGATAAGCCTGGGGTGGGGTGGGCGGAGGTCCCTTCCACGAGGGCCTCCGCGGCGTCGCGGATCAGGGGTGGATCGGATTCTGCGGCGGGGCGCAGCACCAGCACTGAGCCCTGTTGCAGACCGGATTCCCCCACCGGGACAGTCTGATCGAGTGGTTGTCCGGCGGCGGTGTGGGCTTCCCATGGCAGCGAGATCCGCGGTGCGCCGCACAGTGCCAGAATCTCCTCGAGTATCTCTGCCAGCGCGGAACTTCCCGGCACCGCCAGGTCCACCTCCCGGTGAAAAGTCCCGACATGTATGCGCACGCATAGGCGTAGCGCGTGGTCAATGGCCACGGTTGGTCCCCCGATATGGTCTCGCTAGATCGTTGCCGGACAGCCCCCGCTGTCCGATGTCCACATCATGGCTTATGCTCGGCGCTGTGTCCACAGTTGCGGGGCGCGAGGGCGAGTGGGATCAGGTCGGGGGACCTGGTTCCAGTCGTTAGCGCGGTACCGAGGGGAATGGCTGTGGCGATCGGGGAAATCTACAGGGGGAAATCCACGTGTTTGTCGTGGCAGAAAATCATGTCGTTGTACCTTTGACCACCGCGGAAAGAGAACCGGTGCCACCGTTGCCCACCGGGCAGCTTAATGCTGAGCAGGTGCCGCCGGCTGCGAGACCTGGGCCGATGCCCTTGCTGCGGGTGCTGATGCCGGTGGTGATGATCGCGGCCATGTTGGCGATGGTCGCGATGATGTTCCTGGGTGGTGGCCAACCAGGTGGGCAGTTCAGTCCGATGATGTTGATCTTCCCGTTGATGATGGCGATGGGCTTTCTCATGATGTTTGCGCCACCACAGGGGGAGGATACGGATGAAACCCGGCGGGCCTTTCTCCGTCATCTGGCGCTGTTGCGGGAGCAGGCCCTGGGTAATGCGGCGGCGCAGCGGGCCCATGAATTTCACCATCACCCGGATCCGGGGAGTCTGCTCCAGCTGTGTGGGAGCCGGCGGATGTGGGAGCGGGGCACGGGGGACCCGGATGTCCTGGAGGTCCGCATCGGTACCGGTGTCACCGCCCTGCACACGCCGGTGGTGGTGCCGGACTCCGGGGCGACCGAGGATCTGGATCCGGTGTGTGCGGTCTCCCTGCGTCGCACGGTCGCCGCGGTGGGAACGGTGCCGGGAATGCCGGTGGTGGTGGCATTGCGGGCCTTCCGTTTCCTGGGGATCACCGGGGTGGGGGGTACCGAGCTGGCGCGGGCGATCATTACCCAGCTGGTCTTCCACCACGGTCCGGAGACGTTGGGGATTGCGGTGCTGGGGGAGGGCTGGGAATGGCTGAAGTGGCTGCCGCACACCCGTGACAGTGATGTCGCCGCGCACCGGGTGCTGATCGTCGACGGGGTGACCACCACCGGTACCGAGGAGTTCATCGATGATCCGCACTGGGATGTGATCATCGAGGTGGGCTCGCACTCAGGTACCGCCCTGGGGGAGCGTGCTGAGCAGGAGGGGTTGGCGCTGAGCGCTGCCACCGAGCTCATGGTCCACACCTCCGGTGGCCCGGAGAGCCTGGGCCACCCGGAGGGGCTCGACACCGCTGCGGCGGTGCTGTTGGCCCGGGCCCTGAGCGCTTATCGACGTCCCGCCGGGACCCAGGGCACCACCAGCGGGGATCTGCTCAGTCTGCTGGGGGTCCGTGACATCGCGGAGCTGACACCCGAGACCATGTGGGCCCCGCGCGGTGCCCGGCGGCTGGCGGTACCGGTGGGACTCAGCGAATCCGGCACCCCGCTGCTGCTCGACCTCAAGGAATCCGCCTATGGCGGCATGGGGCCGCATGGGCTGTGTATTGGCGCCACGGGTAGTGGAAAATCTGAATTACTTCGCACACTTGTGCTCTCTCTGATCGCCACGCACAGCCCGGAGGATCTCAACCTGGTGCTGGTGGACTTCAAGGGCGGAGCGACCTTCCTGGGACTGGAGACCCTGCCACATACCTCGGCGGTGATCACCAACCTCGCCGAAGAGGCCGTCCTGGTTGAACGCATGCAGCAGGCCATCAGCGGCGAGCTCAACCGCCGCCAGGAACAGCTGCGCCGGGCCGGAAACTTCGCCAATGTCACCGACTACACCGCGGCCCGGGCGGAGCGCCCCGAACTCCCACCGATCCCGGCGTTGTTCATCGTCGTCGACGAGTTTTCTGAGCTGCTGGGGCAACACCCGGACTTCGCCGAACTCTTTGCCGCGGTGGGAAGACTCGGTCGCTCGCTGCAGGTCCATCTGCTGCTGGCCAGTCAGCGGTTGGAGGAGGGCCGACTGCGGGGGCTGGATTCGCACCTGTCCTACCGCATCGGGTTGAAGACCTTCTCAGCGGCGGAATCCCGCCAGGTACTCGGGGTGGTTGACGCCCACCACCTGCCCGCCAGCCCGGGGGCCGGATTCCTCAAATCCGACTCCGAGACGATCACCCGCTTCCAGGCGTCCTATGTCTCCGGCCCCTTGCCCCGCCGGATCACGGAACCCCGCCCGGGGAGCGGCCGGGTGCTCAGCTTCGGGAGCTGGGAGGACATTGACACTCCGACATCGGAGGTCGCCACGGTGCTCGATGAATCACTGACCCTCCTGGACGCGGTTGTCGCAGTGGCTGTCGAGGCCGGTCAACGTGGGGGCGGGCAAGCCCACCAGATCTGGCTACCGCCCCTGCCCCCGGTGATCGAATTGGCCGGGGTCGCCGAGAAAATGGGGGAGCTGGCGGTGTCCATCGGCATCATCGACCGCCCCTACCTGCAACGTCAGGACCCCTTCCTGCTCGACCTGGCCGGCGGTGGCGGACACGCCGCGATCTGTGGTGGACCCCAGACCGGCAAATCCACCGCCCTGCGCACCATCGTCGCCGCCCTGGCCGCCACCCACACCACCGGAGAGGTCCGCTTCTACCTTCTGGACCTGGGCGGTCAAGCACTAGCGACCCTCGGCCGCCTGCCCCATACAGCCGGGATAGCCGGCCGGGGCGAAACCGAAAAAGTGCGCCGCATCATCGACGAGGTCACCGGACTGATCGAGGAACCGGAACCGCGTCACACCTTCCTCGTCATTGACGGCTGGCACAGCATCGCCGCGGACTTCGAGGACCTCGTCGACCGAATCGGCACCATCGCCGCCGACGGACTGTCCGCCCGGGTCCACCTGCTCATCAGCGCACCCCGCTGGACCGTGCTACGACCCGCCATCCGCGACCTGATCCACCATCGCATTGAACTCCGACTAGGAGAAGCCATGGACTCACTGATCGACCGCAAGGCACAACAGAAACTACCCACCACACCAGGCCGCGGATTGACCCTGGACGCCGAACACATGCTGTTGGCGCAGACCTCCAACCAGGACATCGCCCACATCACCACCAGTGCCCTGCGCGCCGGGCAGGAACCGGTCCCGCCGCTGAAGCTGCTGCCCGCGGAGATCGCGGTCCCGGCACTATCCCTCAACGACGACCCTGGCATCCCCTTCGCTGTCGGTGGGCCCAGGTTGGCGACCCTGAACTGGGATCCCCGGCAACATCCGCACCTGCTCTGTCTGGGAAGCCAGGGCTCCGGAAAATCAACCCTGCTGCGCACCTTGGGCCAGGGCATCGCACGACTAGGCCGAGATAAGGCCCGAATGGTGATCCTCGATCATCGACGTACCCACCTCGGGGCTTTTCCCGAGGATCTGGTGGCCGCCTATTCTGCGGCTGCCGCGAGCACTACCCCCGTGCTGGCAGATCTGGTGGCGACCCTGAACGCCCGGCTGCCGGGGCCGGAAGTCACCCCGGCGGAACTGGGCAGTCGATCCTGGTGGTCCGGCCCGGAGCTCTACCTGCTCATCGATGATCTGGATCTGATCGCCGAAGGTGTGCTCCATGAGCTGGTGGACCTGTTACCGCATGCCCGAGATATCGGGCTGCACATCCTGGTTACCCGCAAGTCCGGCGGGATGGGACGCGCGCTGTTCGCCCCCTTCCTCGGGGCGCTCAAGGATCAGCAGCCGGCAGTGTTGTTACTCGACGCTGACCGCGACGAAGGAGTGATCCTCGGGGTGAAGCCCTCCCAGCAGCCACCGGGTCGGGGAACCTGGCAGCTCCGGGGATCGGTGGTGGGCACCTGCCAGGTCGCCCGGGATCTCACCGACGCGGAAGGTGAGCAGCGATGAGCGCGAAAGAAGACGTCAAAGCGGTGCTCGAGGCCACCGTCGTCACGGTCAGAGTGGGAGAAAACGCCACAATTTTCGAGGGTCCGGACACGATCTACCGTTATGATCTGCCAGGCTCCGGGGTAGTGGAGGGCTGGGCGCTGGCGGCGGTGGTGGATCAGATCAAACAGCTGACCTCCCTCTACTGGCCGGAGATTGAGGTGGTGGTGGACGCCGATGAGAACGCCACCGAGATCCTGGCACGCACCCTGCTGAACAAAGGCGTGGCCGCCTATCCTCTCGCGGTACTCCGGGAGCGGCCGCTACCGGAGGCCGGGGAGGACCTGGAGATCGAAAGACCCACTTCCGGTTCCACCCATCGCAGCTTGGGACTGCACCCACTTCATCTGGCCATCGCCCTGGTGATCGTGGTGGTGGCAGGTATCTCCTGGTGGGTGATCGACACCACCACCGCTAACCCGGAATCAGCCTCAACGGAACCCACCCTGGTGGACATGGTGGCCGGGGAGACCCCGACCAGCTTATCGACGACGAGCAGTGCCCCGCCGCCGAGCACCAGGGCCAAGGAACCCGAGGTGATTCTGGAGCATGACGGCCTGCGGGTCTCGGTGCCGCCGGGATTCCATCCCGAAGCGCAGGAGGACCTGCTCATGGTGGTCGGCGAGGACCCTGACCTACGGATCCATCTCGCAGCGGATCCGGTCCACTCGGTACCGGAGGATGCGGTCAACCGTGAGGTTGAGCGGATGATCGCCGATGATCCGTTCCTGACCTTGAACGGTGGCGACGGCCAGGGACGACTGTTCTACCGGGAGGAACCCGGTGATGGCTCCGAGGTCAACTGGACCACCTGGGTGGCTACCGAGCACCAGTTCAGCGTCGGTTGTCACACCCGGCAGGAGCCGACCCTGCCGCAGCAGGCCGCCTGCCGGATGGCCGCGGAATCTCTGGCACTGGCCCACTGATACTGCTGTCGCCGGGAACCTTTCGGTGAGGAGCGAAGTCATAGCTAAGTGAGAAGACCGGGCTACGGTCATCTCTTCACCACAACGTCACAATCGGGGAGGGGCGAGTTAGATGTCCAACATGTTTAGGACAGAAGCCGACGTCATGGTTGCTACGGCAGGCCGCGTCGATGACACCAACAACCAGGTTCAGGGGGAACTGGGACGTCTGCGTGGCACCGTGGACGGGGTCCGCGGCAGCTGGGTCGGATCCGCGCAGACCAGCTTTGATGGCCTGATGCAGCGCTGGGACAGCTCGGCGCGGGAGCTACAGGAGGCGCTGAGCAGCATCTCCGGAAATATCCGCTCGAATGCCAAGAACTTCGACTCCATGGAGGCCCAGAACGCACAGGCTTTCACCGCAGTCGGCGGCCAGGGCCTGAACCTCTAAGCGCAACACTCAAGAAAGGGAATTTAAGACCGTGAGCCAGATCAAATATCAATTCGGCGCCATCGAGACCGCCGCCGCCGATATCAATTCCACCGCCGGCCGCATCAACCAGCTGCTGGCCGACCTCAAGTCCCAGATTCAGCCGATGACCAGCACCTGGGAGGGCGAATCCGCAGCGGCTTATGCTGCCGCTCAGGCCAAGTGGGACAATGCCTCCGCAGAGCTGAACATCATCCTGGAGACCATCTCCCGGACCGTTGCCCAAGGCAATGAGCGGATGAGCGACGTCAACAGAATGGCCGCGGCCAGCTGGGGATAAACCGGTTGTCGGGAAACTGGGCGCCGGTTCAGCTGTCGGCGGTGGGGGAAACTTGGCAGAGCACCCACCGTTGACCGTGGCACCGGGCTAGCCACATCTGGCGCCCACCTTATATATAGAGCCTCCGTGTCTGAAGGGGATCCAGGATCCCCGGGGCACGGAGGCTTTTTGGATTCTCGGGCCGCGTACCCTACCATTGAGTGGTCTTGTGTGAAGTTCGGGTTAATTTCCGGACAGCAGTTCTTTTCGGGTCTCCACCGGCCGCCGGAAGGAAACTTTCACCTTCATATCTTTTTGGCCGGCAGTCCTGGACAGACTTTTAAGGAGTCATTTTGTCTACTTTCCACCCGAAGAGCGGTGACCTTACCCGTAAGTGGTACGTCATCGACGCCTCTGACGTGGTCCTGGGTCGCTTGGCCACCCACGCAGCCGATCTGCTGCGCGGCAAGGGCAAGCCGATCTACGCACCCAACGTTGACTGTGGTGACCACGTTGTGATCATCAACGCCGACAAGGTTCACGTCTCCTCCAACAAGCGCGATCGCGAAATGCGTTACCGCCACTCCGGTTACCCGGGTGGTCTGAAGAGCATGACCCTTGGTCGCTCGCTGGAGATCCACCCGGCCCGCGTCATCGAAGAGTCTGTTGTCGGTATGATGCCGCACAACAAGCTCTCCGCTGCCTCTGCCAAGAAGCTTCACGTCTTCGCTGGCGCTGAGCACCCTTACGCTGGCCAGAAGCCCGAGACCTACGAGATCAAGCAGGTGTCCCAGTGACCGAGAACAACATCGACAACAACGCAGAGTTCGAGGCTGCTGATGCAGCCGACATCGCTGCCGCTGCTGCTGCCACCGAGGAGTTCACCAACACCATTGGTGACGCCATCGCTGTGGAGTCCGCTGAAGATGAGGACGTTGCTGCCCCCATCCATCACGAGGGCCCGATCCAGACTGTCGGCCGTCGTAAGCGCGCCATCGTCCGCATTCGCCTGAACCCCGGTACCGGCGAGTTCAAGTGCAACGGCCGCTCCCTCGAGGATTACTTCCCGAACAAGCTGCACCAGCAGATGATTCAGGAGCCGCTGGCGCTGCTCGAGCGCAAGGGCCAGTTCGACATTCAGGCTAACCTCTCCGGTGGTGGCCCGACCGGTCAGGCCGGTGCATTCCGCTTGGCTATCGCCCGTGCACTGAACGTGTACAACCCGACGGATCGTGCCGCCCTGAAGAAGGCCGGCTACCTGACCCGTGACGCTCGTGCCGTCGAGCGCAAGAAGGCTGGTCTGCACAAGGCACGTCGTGCCCCGCAGTACTCCAAGCGCTGATTTATCTCCGCTTGCCGCATATGCCGTCTCACCCGCTGGGTGGGGCGGCATTCGCCATTCCTGGGCTTTTTAGGGAACAGATCAATCCCCGGGCATCGGTGGGCGCGCCCGGGGATTGACCTCTGGGTTGCTTAGCCTGAGGGAGATGTCCTCAGGCTTTGTGCTTCTGCCGGGGAACCAGCAGCACTGCGATGATGCCGATGGCGGCGGCGATCGCCCAGACGGAGAAGTTGATGAAGGTGCTGAGCTCAGCGGCGATGAGTAGTCCGCCACCGGAGATCGCGAGCACCGCACCGATGCGGCCGATCCCCAGGGTCAGTCCCAACGCGGAGGCGCGGGTTTCATTGTCGTAGTAGGTGGCCACGAAACCATTGAGCAGGATCTGGGCGCCGATGGAACCGAAACCGACGATGGCCACCATCAGGTACATGCCCGGCAGGGGCAGGATACCGGTTCCCATGATCACCAGCGCCAGCCCGGATGAGACAAAGGAGGAGAAGATGATGATCCGGGGGCCGAAGCGGTCCGCCAGATAGGAGGTGATCACCACGCCGATCACCGCTCGGATATTGACGGTGAGCAGGAAGCTCAGTGAAGATGCCAGGGAGTAGTTCGCCTGGATCATCAGCTGTGGCATCCAGGTGTTCAGGCCGTAGACCAGGGTCTGGCCGGCGATACCGGCGAGGCAGAAGAGAATGGTGGCGGTGGCGGTGACACCGGTGAACATGGTGGCCAGACGTCCCTTCTTGGGTTCAGGTACCTCATTCCCGGTTGCGGGTGCCCGGCGCGGGCGCAGGAGACCGTAGTCTTCCTCGATGCGCTCTGCTTCGGCGAAGCGGGCATGTGCCCGGAGAAAGGCCGGGGACTCCGGCATCAGGAAGAAGATCGCGGGGACGATGAGGACGATCGGCAGAGCTCCGATGGCGAGCATGCCGCGGAAACCGAGGTGCTCGAGCAGCGCCATGGCCAGCAGGGACGCCAGGATTCCGCCGAAGGCGTAGCCGGAGAACATCAGGGCGTTGTTGAAGTTGCGGCGGTGTGGCTGGGAGAACTCCACGGTCACTGCGATGGCGGTGGGGATCACGCCACCCAACCCGAGGCCCGCCAGGAAGCGGGTCAGACCGAAGATCGCCGGGGAGGGGGCCAGCGCGGAGGCCAGCATGAGCAGCGAGAAGGCGGTGATGCAGATCAGCAGCACCCGGCGACGGCCGATGATGTCGGTGAGGTATCCGACAATGATGGCACCGAAGAACATGCCGGCCAGGGCGTAGCTGCCATAGGCGCCGGTTTCCACTGGGCTCAGTCCCCAGGCTTCGTAGGCCAGGAGATCGGGGACGATGGCACCGTAGACCACCAGGTCATAACCATCGAAGATGATGGCGAAGAAGCAGAGGAGAATTACCCAGGCCGCAGATTTCCGGGGCGTGGAGTGCTTTCGGTTTTCCGGGGGCTGGGAGATATTCGGTGAAAGGCCGGGGGCGGCTGCCGCCGGGGAAGGGGTGGCGCTCATGTTCACTCCTGGATCGTGGCCGGTGATATAACACTCAATTGGCATTCAGTATGATGCATGTAACTTGTAACAGTTGAGATGAAAACATGGATCATAAAGTTTTTCAAGACCCTGATTAGGATTGTCTTCAAGGAAGGGAGTGGAACGTGATCGCGAAACCCAAGGAATTGGTCATGGACCTGTTCGGTGATTATGTGCGCTACATGGGGGGAAGTATCCGGCTGGGGCAGCTCACGCAGCTGCTTGAGATCTTCGGCGTGGAGCCGGCGACGGCCAGGGTCACGCTTTCCCGGATGAAGAAGGAGGGCTGGTTTCTCACGGAGCGGCATGGTCGGGAGATCGAGTACTGTGCCACCGAAAAGTTCATGTCCGTGCTCGATGAGGGGCGGGAACGGATCTTCGCCCGCTCTCAGCCGGTGTGGATCGGCCGGTGGACGCTGGTGATCTTTGGCGCAGGTGGAGTGAGTCGAAGTGAGGTCAGAAAAATTACCACTCGACTGGAGTGGCAAGGATTTTCCCAGCTCAATAGCTCTAGTTGGATCTGTCCCCGGGATCTCAGGGAGTCGATCCGGGGCAAGTACGGCACTGATGATGGTGCTGTGATGGTGTCGAATATGTGGACCGGTTCCTTGGGGGAGGACCGGCGCCTGGCCGGCGAGTGCTGGGATCTGGCGGGGATAGCCGTGGAGTATCGGGAGTTCATGCGGCGCTGGCGGGAGGAGCTCGGGAAGGGGGTGGCTGAACTGACGCCCCGGGAGGCGCTCATCGCCCGGGTGCAGATGGTCAATGAGTATCGGAACTTCATCTACCGGGACCCCTTGATGCCTCGGGCGCTGCTTCCGGCGGGGTGGCCGGGGGAGGAGGTGTTTTCCTTCCTGACGGACATGCACCGTGATTTGGGGCCGCAGGCCATGGAGCAGGTGGCGGAGGTGATGTTCGATGAGGGTAGCGATCATGGAATGGAAAACAAGATCTAGATTAAATGGCAACTCAGTGTTACATTATTTCCCATGAGGCGCGTCACCATCCTTCAGTGATGGTGACCTGATGAGAAGAGAAAGTGGGAGAGATGAGCATGAGAGTTGCTGTTATCGGCGGAGGCCCCGGCGGCCTCTTCGCCGCCACCCTGATCAAACGCCAGCTGCCGGCGGCCGAGGTGGTACTCCATGACCGCAACCGGGCCACGGATGTCTTCGGCTTTGGGGTGGTCTTCAGCGATGCCACCCTGCGCAGGATCACCGCAGCTGATCCGGTGCTGGATAATACACTGCGCGATTATGGCCGCCGCTGGGATGCCATTGAGGTCTGGGCCAAGGAGGAGAAGCACTCCTTCGCGGGCAATGGCATGTCCGCCATCCATCGCGCGGATCTGCTGCGCGAGCTCCAGCAGAACGCCCGTGACGCTGGTGTCGAGCTGAACTTCCAGTCCCAGATCAACTCCCCTGCGGAACTCCCGGGCTTTGATCTGATCGTCGCCGCCGACGGCGCCAACTCTGCCACCCGCCGCAGCCTCGGTGAGGACGTGCTCGAGCACCGGGCCGTCGAGGCCTCGGCGAAGTTCATCTGGTTCGCCACCACCCGCATCTTTGATGGCCTGACCTTCCTGCACCGTCGCAATGAGCACGGTAACTTCGCCGCCCACGCGTACCCGATCAGTGGTGAGCTCTCCACCTTCATCGTCGAGGCCGATGAGCAGACCTGGCGCAATGCCGGTCTCGATGAATTCGATGTCACCCAGGCACCGGGTCCCTCGGATCTGAAGTCCAAGGCCTATATTGAGGCCCTCTTCGCGGCGGAGCTCGAGGGCAACGAAGTCGTGGTCAATAATTCCCGCTGGGGAAACTTCCGCACCCGCAGCACCGGGAACTGGTACCACGGCAATGTCGCCCTGCTCGGTGACGCCATCCACACCGCCCACTTCTCCGTCGGGTCGGGAACCAAGATGGCGATGGAGGACGCGATCGTCCTCGCCGAGCAGGTCGCCGCGAACCCGGAGGACATCCCTGCCGCACTGCAGGCCTACCAGGAGCTGCGTAAGCCCTCGGTAGCCAAAGTCCAGAATGCGGCGCGCCCTTCCTTGAGCTGGTGGGAACACTTCGGTACCTACTACCAGAACCTGGATCCACTGCAGTTCACCTTCCATTTCTTCTCCCGGTCCATCAACCGGGCGAAGATCCGCCAGCGTGACCCGCAGCTTGTCGACGCCGTCGAAGCCGCCTGGCAGGACCGTCACGGCGCTGAGGTCCTCAGCACCCCGGTAGAGGTGGCGGGCGTGGAATTCCCGACCCGGTTCCTATCTCTGGAGAACGGTGTTCTCAAGGGGGCGGGCGCCGAGTTGGCGCTCGGCGCAGCGGGCCTCACCTCCCTGAGCGCCCCGGAGTCCGAGGAGCAGCTTTCCGCGGCCGTCGCAAAGCTGCCTTCCCAGGGGGCCGTGGCCATCCACGGGGGCACTGAACTGACCCGCCGCCTGCTGGCTGAGCATGCCCGATTCATCAGGAACCTGACCCTTATCCTCGTTGAGGACGCAGACGAGGACGACGCCGCCACCGCGGTGTTGTCCGGCCGCGCCGACGCTATCGCAACCGGAGAGATCTGATCATGAGCAACCCCACCGAAAACCTGCAGCCACTGTTCGCCCCCCGCGGCATCGCCGTGATCGGCGCCTCGAAGTCCCCGGGCAAGCTGGGTGCGGTGATGGCTGAGGCCATCGCCGGTTATGACGCCCCGGTCTTCCTGATCAATCCCCGCGGCGGCGAAGGCATGCATGTGAGTGTCGAAGCCGCCGCCCGGGACAGCGGCCAGCCGATCGATCTGGCGATCCTCTGCGTACCGGCGAAGTTCACCGCTGATTCCCTGCGTGATGCCGCCAAGGGCGGGGCCAAGGCCGCACTGCTCTGTGCCGGTGGTTTCGCCGAGGCGCAGGGCGAGGGGTATCAGTTCGACGCGGAGATGCGCCAGGCCGCGGAAGAAACCGGCATCCGTATCCTCGGCCCGAACACCTCGGGATTCTTCCTACCGCCCACCGGTCTGCATGCCAGCTTCGTGCCCGGGGTCGCCGAGATCCCCGCCGGCGGCATCGGTGTCGTCTCCGCCTCCGGTGGCATCAACCATTCGCTGGCCTTCCGGCTGCAGCGTGTCGGCGCAGGTGTGAGCCTGGGTGTCGGCATCGGCGGTGGTGTTGGTGTCACGGGGGCAGATGTTGTCGATTACCTCGCGGAAGACGAGAACACCTCGGTCATCCTCCTCCACATTGAGACCATCCCCGATGGCGACCACCTGCTCGAAGCCGTGCGTCGGGCCTCGCGGAAGAAGCCGGTGGTGTCCCTGGTCATCGGCCGCCATGACATCAAGGAGTTCGCGGAGCGTCACACCGGTTCGCTGGCCACGTCCTGGCACCTCATCCGTTCCCTGCTGGAGCAGGCCGGAGCTGTGGTCACCGAGGATGAACAGGAGCTGGTGGAGATCGCCATGGCGTTTGAACACCAGCGACTGGCCGCCGAGGAGAACCCCGGCGTCGCACTGCTCACCGGCCAGGCGGGCACCGGCCTGGTGATGCACGATCATCTCCTCGAAGCGGAGGTTCGGCTGGCAGATCTCCACGGGGAGACCATCACCACCATCGAAGCGCTCCTGCCGCCGTTGACCTTCCAACACAACCCGGTGGATACCGGTCGCCCCGCGATCAATTTCTGGGAGGTCATGAAGGCGGTGGCCGAAGACAGCCGGGTCAAGGCAATCGGCGTCTACAGCATCATCGAATCCCTGGTGCACCTGCCAACCGCAGTTGAGCAGGCCGGTGCCGCCGGAAGGCTGCCGGTGGTGATAGGCACGGACAGCATCACCTCCGCCACCACCAAGCTCATCGCCGAAGGTCGGGAAAAGAAGCTGCCGGTGGTGCTCGGCCCCACCGCGGTCGCCCGTGGGGTGAAGGCACTGGCCCGGGATGCGCATGCCCAGTGGTCGCTGGCACAGCCGCACCTTCAGGCTGAAGTGCTGGATGTGAGTTCCGGGGATGTCCTTGACGCCCTGGCGAGCGTCGGAATCACCTCGGCCCCGGCCCCGGCGAAGGGAGTGGAGATGGTCCTCGGTGCCCACCGTGATCCGGTGTTCGGCCCGGTGGTCACCCTGGGGCTGGGCGGTGTGGCCGCAGCGATCGCTGAGCCCTCGGTCAAGGGGGCGCAAATCTCCCAGGCAGATGTCGAGATGATGGTGAAGCAGCTGCCGGGCCGAGCCGTCCTGGCCGGGTGGCATGGGGCAGATCCGGTGGACACCGCGGCATTGGCCCACCTGCTGGCCACCTTGGGGGCAACTTTGGTGGACAATAAAGACATTGAGTCCATCACTCTCAACCCGGTGGTTCCGGTAGGCGATGGATTCCACCTCGGAGCTGCGGAGATTCTCCGCACCACAGAGGATTCCTTGCTCGGAGCACGCTAGCGCATTAAGGGGAACATCGACCTATGGATGAGGAGCTGAGTCGCGGTATCGTCCGCTGGCCGGAGGAATACCGGCGTCGTTATCGGGCGGCCGGGTACTGGGAGGACCGCAGCATCGGTGATCAGGTATTCGCCGTCGCGGACCGGGTCCCTGATAAGACCGCACTGGTCGATGCCACCACCGGAGAGCGTTTCAGCTACCGCGACCTGGCTGGGCGGGCGGATGCCGCCGCAGCCCGGCTCCTGGGTCTCGGCCTGGTGGCCGGGGACCGGGTGATCCTGGCACTGCCCAACGGCGCTGATTTCCTCCTCACCCTCCTGGCCTGTCTGCGGGCCGGGATCATTCCTGTCCTGGCGCTGTCGAGCCACCGCAAGTACGAGCTCAAGGTACTCGGTGGAGTCGCCCGGGCCCGCGCCTATATCGCAGGTGATGTGGTCCGCGACTTTGATCACCGCGAACTCGGGGAAGAGCTTCGCGCCGAGATCGACTCCTTGGAGCTGGTGATCATCGCCGGGGAACCCGGCCCCGGCCAGACAGCGCTCGGGCCCTTGCTGGAACCCGCCGATGATCCGGTGGCCCTGCGTGCGCGTTTCGACGCCGCTGATCCCGCCGCCGATGACCCAGCGGTGTTCCTGCTCTCAGGTGGCACCACCGGGGTTCCCAAACTCATCGTGCGCACCCATAATGACTACGTCTACAACGCCCGGGTGTGCCTGGCGGTCAATGATTTCAGGGCGGCGGACGTCTGCTTGGTGACGATGCCGATCGGCCACAACTTTCCGCTGGCCTGCCCCGGAATTCTCGGCGCACTGCTGGTTGGGGCTGCGTCGGTCATCATCGCCAGCCCCAATCCCCGTAAGGTGTTCCCGGTGATCGCGGCGGAGGGGGTTACCCACACCGCCCTGGTGCCAGCGGTGGCCCAGTCCTGGATTGACTACCAGCAGGAGCAACACACCAACGATCTGGGCAGTTTGCGGGTGGTCCAGGTAGGCGGCTCCCGGATGCCGGACTCCCTGGCGGTCCATGTCGAGCCGGTGCTGGGGGCGCGACTCCAACAGGTCTTCGGCATGGCTGAGGGACTGATCAACATGACCCGGCTGGATGACCCGGAGGCGGTGATCAACACCACCCAGGGGCGGCCGGTCTCCCCGGGCGATGAGATCCGTATTGTCGACGAGAACTTTCAGGATGTCCCGGCAGGGGAGCGCGGTGAAATTCTCACCCGCGGCCCTTATACTCCCCGCGGATACTATGCGAACCCGGAAGCCAACGATTCCTCCTTCCACGAGGGTTGGTACGGCTCCGGCGATGTGATCCACCGCCGCAGTGACGGAAACCTGGTGGTGCACGGCCGGAACAAGGACATCATCAACCGGGGTGGGGAGAAGGTGTCCGCCGAAGAGCTGGAGTCCTTCATCTATTACCTCCCCGGGGTCCACCAGGTGGCCGCGGTCGCGATGCCGCACCCGGCGCTCGGCGAGGAGATTTGTCTGGTTGTGGAACTGGAGGGGCGAGCTGAGCTCACCGTCACCGAGGTCACCGATCATCTCGATGCCTTCGGGGTGGCGCGTTATAAGCACCCCGCCCGGATATTTACCATCGATGAGATTCCGATGACCAGAATCGGCAAGATGGACAAGAAGGTGTTGCGCGAGTTCGTTCGGGGGCAACTGGGAAAGTGACGGGTAACTCCCCGGGTTCAACCGGTTCAACCGCGTTGTGCCATGCATAATAGGAGAATGACTCGACTTTTTGGCACTGATGGTGTTCGCGGACTGGCGAATAAGAATCTGACCGCTTCGCTGGCGTTGCGCCTGGGAGCCGCAGCAGCGCAGGTGCTGACCGCCGACATCCGCAGCGACAGCCGCCGACCCACCGCAATCATCGGCCGTGATCCCCGTGTCTCCGGGGAGATGCTGGCCGCCGCGCTGGCCGCCGGCCTGGCAAGCCGTGGTGTCGATGTGCTCCGCGTCGGCGTGATCCCGACCCCGGGTGTGGCCTTCCTCACTGATGACTACGGCGCCGATATCGGCGTGATGATCTCCGCCAGCCACAACCCGATGCCCGATAACGGCATCAAGTTCTTCTCCGCCGGTGGCCGTAAGCTCCCCGATCATATCGAGGACCAGATCGAGGCCGCGATGGAGAATCTCCCGGAGACCGGCCCCACCGGCCACGGTATCGGCCGCGTCATCGAGGAAGCCCCGGACGCGCAGGACCGCTACCTGGCACACCTGCGGGAATCTGTCCCCGCGCCGCTCAAGGGCATCAAGGTTGTGGTGGACGCCGCCAACGGTGCCGCCTCCGAGGTAGCCCCGCTGGCTTATGCCGCCGCTGGTGCCGAGGTCATCGCGATCCACAATAAGCCGAACTCTTACAACATCAACGACAACTGCGGTTCCACCCACATCGAACAGGTGCAGGCAGCGGTGATTGAGCACGGCGCGGACCTCGGTCTGGCTCACGATGGCGACGCCGACCGTTGCCTCGCCGTGGACTCCGCCGGAAATACCGTCGATGGTGACCAGATCATGGCCATCCTGGCGGTAGCCAAGAAGGCCAACAACACGCTGCGCAACAACACCCTGGTGGCCACCGTGATGAGCAACCTGGGTCTGAAGCTGGCCATGAAGCGTGAGGGGATCGAGCTCAAGGCCACCAAGGTCGGTGACCGCTACGTGCTTGAGGAGCTCAACGCCGGTGGCTACTCCCTCGGTGGTGAGCAGTCCGGCCACATCGTGCTCCCGGGTCAGGGCACCACCGGCGACGGCACCCTGACCGGGCTGACCCTGATGGCGCGCATGGCGGAGACCGGTAGCTCCCTGGCTGAGCTGGCCGCCGTCATGGAGGTCCTGCCGCAGGTGCTGATCAACGTGCCGGTCTCGGACAAGTCCGCCATCATGGGTTCCGAGAGTGTCCAGCAGGCCATCGCCGAGGCGGAGGCTGAGCTGGGTGACACCGGACGCGTGCTGCTGCGGGCTTCCGGCACTGAGGAGCTCTTCCGCGTCATGGTGGAGGCCGCCGATGGCGAGGGCGCCCGCCGTATCGCCGGCAAGCTTTCCGCAGTCGTCGCTGCGGTCTAGTTCCCCCGCCGGGAACCATTCGCCCCGAAGTTCAGTCAGAGCAGTTGAATGCCGAGACTGAAATTTACAGGGGGAAAAATGTCCGAGCTGATATTGGACATCACTGCGGCGCGGGGTGCGCTGCAGGCGATGTCTGAGGAAACTGACACTCAGCGTCATCGTCATGCTGCCGGATCACCGGATTTTCCGGTGTCCGCTGCAGGTGCCGGCTTCGAGGCTCAAGGGGCCATGCTCCGGGACCTGCTCAGCAGGGTCCACCGCGTGGGCACCCAGCGACTTGAGGCAGTGGCCGCGACAGCTGTCGCGGCCACGCAACAGGTCGAGGTCTACCGCGCCGCGGATGAGGACTTCGCCGGTGGATTGGGGTCCCGCGCATGAGCTCCTCGCGTATCGACGTCGCGCCTTACGGTGCCGCCGCCAGCGCCCTCACGGCTGCCTCCCGCGGCGCATATACCGGACCGGCCATCCCCGAAGGGGCGCTGCGGGAAGCCCTGGGAAGCATCACTGGTCTAGATACCGCCGCATTGACCAGTGGGTTTAGCCAGGCCTCCGGTGATAGTCGACCCGGACAGTTGAATGACCGTGTGGCGCCGTTAGTGATCAAGATCCTCGGGGATATCGCGCTCGGTCTGGTCGGCGGTCTGGTCGGAGATGCTGTCGGTGACTGGGTGAATCGCCGCAAGGAAACCAAGAACCTGGAGGACCAGGCCAAGGATGCCGCCGATGCGGTGGACACCGTGGTGGAGGACGCTGACCATGCCATGAATGAAGTCCTCAGCCGGGCGGTACAGCTGCTGGATCTGCTCCTGAAGTACCTCTCGGGAATAGATCCCACGAAGTTCCCGAATGAGTTCCTCGCTGCGGTTCGCTGTGCCGCCGAGGTCATTGATAATGCCGCTGGCATGATCATCGGTACCTGTGAACAACGCGATGACATCATTGAAGGATGCTACGAGCAGCTGATCTCTGAGGCCGAGAAGATCTGTGGGGCACCTGCCGCCGAGTTGCCACCAGAAGTGCAGGAATGCACCAAGGAGATAGCACCTGTCGAGGGCCCCTCAAGCGGTGCCAGCAGCACCACTCCGACAGGACCGGCGGCGAAAGCCGAGGATTGCCCGCCGGAACCTGCTCCGGATCCGGTGAAACAACCTGAGGCTCATCCCGTCCCGAAACCAGTGCCGCTTCCGGAGCCTGTGGAAGAGGATTGCCCGCCGGAACCCGAACCCGAACCTGCCCCGGTTCCGGATCCGGTGACTACACCGAGCGGACTGACCCCGGAAGTGAAACCGGATCCCCTCCCAGAACCTGAACTTACGGAGGAACCTGAACTTCCCGCAGCCCCGATCGAGGAAGAACCCATCGAGCCTGTCGATACTGAGGGCGAACCTGAGGACGAACCCGAACAATCGGCGGGTTGCGGTGATAGTTGCAGCGGTATTCTCGGACTGTTGGGGGTGGGGGTGGCACTCCTGGCGCTCGGCGCCCTGGTGGAATGTCTCTCCGAGATGGAGGTCCCAGCAGTGGACCCCACCCCAGAACCGGTACCTGAGCCGGCACCGGCACCGGCACCGGCAGTAGCAGAAGCACCGTCACCCACCCCGGCGGAACTGGCGGAGGTCCCGGAGCCCACCCCACCGCCGAAGAAGATCGCTTTCACCGAAGCCCAACAGATGGCCGCATCGCCACCACCAGCCCCGGAGCCCACCCCACCGCCACCACCAGCCCCGACCCCCGCACCAATGGGCACGGCACGTAAAGCAGGTGTCTGGTGACGATGGAATTCGATGAGTTTGTGCGCCAGTTCCGGGAACGTACCGCGCAGCGGATGGTGGATTTTGAGGCTGCACTGGCCAAAGCAGAGGCGGAGATGGTGAAGAAGACCGGGAAATCAGCCGGGGTGAGCCGTGGGCAACAGTTGCGGGGCACGACCCCGCCGGTACTGCCGGCACGAAAAACCCCTGGCGGTCACCGAAGAAACTCCGGCCCGGTTCAGGGGGTGCTGAAGAAGTCCTAACGGCTCATCGGCGTCATATCGGCCCGCACCTTGAGCTCATCACCGGTATAAGAAGTGACATTCTTCGCGGTGGCCTCGGCCGCGGAGAACGCGGCGTACTTGTGTTCATTATCCAGGCGGTGGAGCAGGAATCCGGTGAGTAGGCCACGGGCGAGCTCCTGGCCGGCGAACTGGGGGCGCCCGATGCCCAGGGTCAGCTTGAAGAGGGTGTCTTCGGTGAAGCCCATCTGGTTGCCGTTACTCAGCTCGCGATAGGCCATCGGGCCAGCCCAGTTCGCGGCGATGCGGGCGGGGTTCCCGGCGTCGACAAGCCCGCTCTGCCCGGAACCGATGATCAGCCCGGGGTGGGTGATGTGCTGGGCGGCGGCTTCAGCGGAAGGGGTGGTGACTGCGGGGTAGAGCGCGGCGACGGCCTTGACCTTGGGACTGTCGGTGGCTGCCAGGATAGCGGCACCGCCACCCATGCCGTGACCGACAATGCCCAGCTTGCCGGGGGAAACGGTGACGTGGCCCTGGCCGAGTTTCACACCGGCAAGGATCTGGAGGCAGGACTCAAGGTCACTGGCGAAGCCCCGGTGATCCGGGAGGAAACTCTTTTCGGTGTTCGGGGCGGCGACGACGATTCCCCAGCTGGCGAGATGGCGCAGCGTGACGTGGTACTTGTCGATGCCCTTCATCCAGTCATGTCCAAAGGCAATGGCCGGAACACCGTTTCCCTTAGCGGGGGTGTACACCTTGCCCTCGATCCCGGCGTAGTCGAGGGAACCGACGAGGACCCGGTGGGGACCGCGTTTGGACAGTTTGGCCAGATGCTTCTTCAGATTCTCAGACACATCTTCAAGGATAATCGAAGCGACGCCGGGGTGGTCGAAGAACTGCGGGAGACACCGCTCAAGTGTCAATAGTGCATGAAACGCCCTTGGCGTTTATTCTCTTTCCCATGTGTGGAATCGTTGGATATGTCGGAAACCGACAGGGCCTGGAGGTCTCGCTTGAGGCACTCCGCAGAATGGAATACCGGGGATATGACTCCTCGGGAATCGCAGTGGTGGCTCCCGATGATCCCGCGGAGACCGGAATCAAGCTGGTCAAGCGTGCCGGCAAGCTGAAGAACCTGGAGGACCGGATCACCGAGATCGGCGCGGAGAAGCTGGCCGGTGGTACCGCCATCGGGCACACCCGCTGGGCGACCCATGGCCGCCCGACCGATGAAAACGCCCACCCGCACCGCTCCTTCGACAACAAGGTGGCCATCGTCCACAACGGCATCATCGAGAACTTCGCGGTGCTGCGTCAGGAACTTGAGGGAAACAACATCGAACTCGCCTCGGAGACCGACTCCGAGGTTGCCGCCCACCTGCTGGCCCTGGCCTACAACGACGGAGACACCGCCGGGGACTTCCGGGCCAGCGCACTGAAGGTGCTGGGCCGCCTCGAAGGCGCCTTCACCCTGCTGTTCATGCACGCCGACCACCCTGGCCAGATCATCGCCGCCCGCCGTTCCACCCCGCTGATCATCGGTGTCGGTGAGGGCGAGATGTTCCTGGGATCCGATGTCGCGGCCTTCATCGAGCACACCAAGAATGCGGTGGAACTCGGCCAGGACAATGTCGTGGTCATCACCAAGGACAGCTATGAGGTTCTGAACTTCGACGGCTCACTCTCCGAGGGTAAGCCCTTCACCATCGACTGGGATCTCGCCGCCGCGGAGAAGGGCGGCTTCGACTCCTTCATGATGAAAGAGATCCACGAGCAGCCCGCCGCGGTGCGTGACACCCTGGCCGGTCACTTCCAGGACGGAAAAATCCTTCTGGATGAGCAGAACCTCACCCAGGAGGACCTGAAGTACGTCAACCAGGTCTTCGTCGTCGCCTGTGGTTCGGCCTACCACTCGGGCCTGCTGGCCAAGTACGCCATCGAGCACTGGGTCCGCATCCCGGTGCAGATCGAAGTGGCCTCGGAGTTCCGTTACCGTGATCCGGTGTTGGACGAGCGCACTCTGGTGCTGGCGATCTCGCAGTCCGGCGAGACCGCTGACACCCTGGAAGCGGTGCGTCACGCAAAGTCCCAGGGCGCGAAGGTCCTGGCGGTGTGCAACACCAACGGCTCCCAGATTCCGCGTGAATCGGATGCGGTGCTCTACACCCATGCCGGCCCAGAGATCGGGGTGGCCTCCACCAAGGCCTTCCTCGCACAGGTCGCCGCGAACTACATCGTCGGCCTGGCACTGGCGCAGGCTCATGGCACCAAGTATCCCGATGAGATCACCGAGATCTACCGCAGCCTCGAGGAGATTCCCGCCAAGATCGAGCAGCTCCTCAGCGTCAAGGACCAGATCAAGGAGATCGCCGATTATCTCGGGGCGGTCAAAACCATGCTCTTCCTCGGCCGTGGCGTCGGCTTCCCGGTGGCCTTGGAGGGGGCCCTGAAGCTCAAGGAGCTGGCCTACATCCACGCGGAGGGCTTCGCCGCCGGTGAGCTCAAGCATGGCCCGATCGCCCTGATCGAGGATGATCTTCCGGTGGTCATCGTGGTGCCTTCCCCACACGGCGTTAAGCAGCTGCACTCGAAGATCGTGTCCAATATCCAGGAGATCCGGGCCCGCGGTGCGAAGACCATCGTCATCGCGGAGGAGGGTGACACCGCGGTGGAGCCCTACGCCAACTGGCTGATCCGCATCCCGGCATCCGCCTCCATCCTGCAACCGCTACTGGCCACCGTGCCGCTGCAGTTCCTCTCCGTCGCGATCGCCCGCAACTGCGGTAACGATGACATCGACAAGCCCCGTAACCTGGCCAAGTCCGTCACCGTGGAGTAATCTTCCGCCGGATCCGGTGTGGGTGGCAGAATATCTGTCATGGACCTGCTGAGAACCCGCATTGATCTGGATGCCATCGCGCACAACACCCGCCGGCTCAAGGAGTTGGCGGGTTCCGCACGTCTGATGGCGGTGGTCAAAGCCAATGGCTATAACCACAGCGCCCCGGACGTCGCCGCGGTGATGCTCGCCAACGGTGCCGATGCCCTGGGTGTGGCCACGCTCGCCGAGGCCCACCAGCTGCGCGTGGCCGGCATCACCGCCCCGCTGCTGGCCTGGATCTGGTCCCCGGAACAGGACTTCCGCGCTGCCATCGCGGCCGACATTGAACTCAGCGTCCCCACCACGGCCCACGCCAGAGCGCTTATCAGCGCCGCCGTCCCCGCCCGCATCGCCGTCAAGATCGACACCGGCATGCACCGCGCCGGGCTGGCGGAAGCGGAGTGGAAACCGGTCTTCGCAGCCCTGCGGGATGCTGAGCACCTCACCATCAGTGGCCTGTTCTCCCACCTGGCCTGTGCCGATGAACCCGCGAACCCGATGACCAATCAGCAGGGGGAGCTCTTCCGCCGTGCCATCGCCGTGGCCCGGTCGGTCGGCCTGGCCGTCCCTGTCAACCACCTCTGCAATTCCCCGGGGACACTCACCCGTCCCGACCTGCACTTCCAGCAGGTTCGGGTGGGGCTGGCTCTCTATGGTCTGGAACCGATCCCAGGTTTGGACCATGGCCTGAGGCCGGCGATGAGCTGGGAGGCCACGATCACCGCCGTCAAGCCCATCGGAGCAGGGGAGGGGGTGAGCTACGGTTTGACCTGGCAGGCGCCGCGGCCAGGGCAGCTGGCCCTGGTACCTTGCGGCTACGCCGACGGTCTACCGCGTTCAGTGCAAGGCCACCTCGAGGTGGGTATCAACGGCCACCGCTATCCGCAGGTGGGTCGGGTCTGCATGGATCAGTTCCTGGTTGACCTGGGCGAAAACCCGGAAGGTGTCGCCCCGGGGGACCCCCTCACGATCTTCGGCCCGGGCGGGATGTCCGCCACCGAGCTTGCCGAGGCTGCCGGAACCATCAACTATGAGGTGATCTGCCGGCCCACCGGCCGTACTGTCCGCACCATTGAGAAAGGCACCCAGCGATGAAATCCACCTTCCCGGAAACCGGTACCCGAAGACTCGAAGATGCCGAGGAAACCCGCGCCTTCGGCGCCGAACTCGGGGCCGCCCTCGAAGCCGGTGACCTCGTGATTCTCGACGGCCCGCTGGGGGCCGGAAAGACCACCTTCACGCAGGGCATCGCCGCTGGCCTGGGGGTACGCGGCCGGGTGACCTCACCGACCTTCGTCATCGCCCGGGAACACCGCCCTCTCGGCGCAGGCCCCGGCCTGGTGCATGTTGACGCTTACCGGCTGCTGGGGGAGGGCAGCTCCGGTGATCCGGTCGGTGAACTCGACGCCCTGGACCTGGACACCGACCTGACGGCGGCGGTGGTCATCGCCGAGTGGGGTGGGGACCTGGTGGAGCAGATCGCCGAGCGCTACCTGCTCATCCACCTCGACCGCGAGACCGCGGTCGCCGAGGACCCGGAGTCCGAGGCACGCATCTTCACCTGGGAGATCAGCGGGAACTGAAGCCCGGGAAGCAGCGGGCTTGCCGGAACCTGGACATGCGGTGACTATGAGAGCAGCCATTGACCTGACCAGGAGGGCCCGCCGTGCTCGATTTTCTCGCCGCCAACTCACTGATCTCCCTGATGGTGATCCTCGCGCTGGGACTGGCGCTGGGAAAGATCCGGCTCCTCGGGATCTCCCTCGGCGCCGCCGCAGTGCTCTTCGTGGCCCTGGGACTGGCTACTGCCAACCCCGACATCCAGATCCCACCGCTGGTTTATCAGCTGGGCTTGGCGATGTTCGTCTACGTCATCGGGCTGTCCGCCGGGCCACTGTTCTTCCGGGACTTCGCCACCCGAGGCTGGAAGCTGACACTCTTCCTGCTGGCGGTGCTGTTGGGGCTGAGCGTCCTGGCCGGGATCCTGATCAAGGGGCTCGGACTGTCGACGACCATCGGCGTCGGCATGTTCACCGGTGCCCTGACCTCCACCCCGGGCATGGCCGCCATCGTCGAGATGCTCGCGGCGACAGACCCAGCGGCCGCCAGTCAACCAGTGGTCGGCTACTCCCTGGCCTACCCCGGTGCAGTGCTCGGCTCCATCTTGGTCGCCGCCCTCGGAGCAAAGCTGTTGAAGGTCAACCACCAAGCCGATGCCGAGGCTGAGGGCATGATCACCGCACCACTGGTGTGGAAGGGGGTGAAGCTGCGCACCGGCCTCCAGGGCACGGTGGCGGACCTGCCGCGGCTGTCCGGGCAGCAGATCATCGCCACCCGCATCGTGCTTGATCCACATGCCCACCAGCTGGCGGATCCGGTGCTGCCGATCCACGCTGGCATGGAGCTGGTGATTAACGGCACCGAGGAAGCCGTCGACGCCGCCATCGCCGAGCTGGGGGAGGAAAGAACCATCGGACTCGATGACACCGATCTGGTGTACTCCCGTTTCACCGTCTCTAACCCGGAGATCGCCGGACGCAAGATCGGGGAACTGGACACCGTCGGTCATGGTTTCATGATCGCCCGGATCCGGCAGGGCGACTCTGAGCTGGTGCCGCGCCGGGAGACGGTGCTCAACTATTCCGACCGGATCCGGGTGGTGGCGGCACCGGGCCGGATGGCCGAGGTGCGTCGTTTCCTGGGGGACTCGGAGAAGCGACTGGGGGAGGTGGACCTGTTCTCCTTCGCGTTGGGTCTGTCCCTGGGGCTGCTGCTGGGGGCGATCCCGATTCCGCTGCCGGGCGGGGCTTCCCTCTCCCTGGGTTTCGGTGGTGGTCCGATCGTGGCTGGGTTGATCCTGGGGGCACTCAAACGCACCGGACCGGTGACCTGGCAACTGCCCTTCCACGCCAACCGGACCATCTCCACCCTGGGTCTGGCACTCTTCCTCGCCGGGGTGGGGACCTCCGCAGGAGCCGGTTTCCGTTCGGCGCTGACCGACCCGGCTTCGCTGGTGTACCTGCTTGGCGGCCTGGTGATCACCCTGATGTCGGCGGTGGTCTGCGGGGTGCTGGGCATGTGGGTGCTCAAACTGCGGTGGGATGAGGCGATGGGGGTGGCGGCCGGCATGCTGACCAACCCTGCGGTGATCACCTACCTCAACGGCCAGACCGGCACGGAGCTATCGAATCGGGGCTATGCCACGGTCTATCCCACGGCGATGATCGGCAAAATCCTCGCCGCCCAGGTGCTCTTCCTCATCCTGATCTAGATTCCGGTTTCCGGGGAAGGGACAGGAAACCAACAGGGACCGCCGAGGCGGGAGACAGACTCAGCGGTTACTGTGGTGAGGTCAATAAACGTCAGTGGGAAGGTAGGGACACTCAGGTGCGTCTCTCGAAGATCAGTCAGGGCATCATCGCCGGAGTCGTCGTCATCTGGGTCGCGGTCGTTGCGGTGATGGTCGCCGGTGCCGCGGGGAGCACCGACTCTTCCTTCCCCGGCAAGGGCGCACTGGAGCGTAATGTCGCGGCCCTGGAGACCCAGGGGCTGAGCGTCTCGGCGATTTCGATGGCTGATATCTACGGCGAGGAGTACATCGCCGGCGCCATCATTTGCGCGGGGGAGACCCCCGAGACCATCGCCGCGAACTATGACGTCGATGTCGCTGGGCTGGAGTTGGGTGCGGAGGGCGTCCCGGCCGGTAGCAGCTATCTCCTGCTGCGCACCATGGACGGCACCCCGGTCTTCGATGAGATCGACAGCAGCAAGGTGGATCTCTGCTCGCAGCCGCTGGCCGGCTACTTCGACACCCAGGCCTTGATGCCGCTGGGGCAGATTGAATCAGGCTCCTGGGGCCTGTTGGTTTAGGTAGCAGGCCTGGCCCTGCTAGGTCTCGCTCCGGCCCAGCGACTAGCCTGGGGGATGTGCTTGTACTAGCTATCGACACCTCAACCCCGGACCTCGTCATCGGCGTGGTCGACCCGGCCACCGGGACCCTCGCCGAGAGGATCATCCCGGACACCCGTCACCACAATGAGTTGCTCACCCCCACGGTGCAGGAAGTTCTGGCGACCGCGGGGAAGACCTTCGCTGAGCTGACCGCGGTGGTCGTCGGCTGTGGACCCGGCCCCTTCACCGGACTCCGGGTCGGCATGGCCTCGGCGGCCGCCTTCGGTGATGCCCTCGGCATCCCGGTGCACGGGGTCTGCTCCCTGGATGCCATTGCGCAGCGCATCCCGGCGGACACGGTGCTGGTGGCCACGGACGCCCGCCGCCGCGAGGTCTACTGGGCGACCTATCACAATCTCACGCGTACCGACGGCCCGAATGTCCAGGCCCCGGCGATGGTCACCCCGACCCATCCGGTCGCGGTGGTCGTGGTGCCGAAGCACCTGGCGGGGCAGCTGAGCGGGCTCGCGGACGTCGAGAAGCGCCACCTGGGTCCGGATGCGGCTTCGCTGGTCAAGGTCGCCGACCTGGGTGCCACTCCGGCTCCGCTGGAGCCGCTCTATCTGCGCCGTCCCGATGCCAAGGTCCCGGCAGCTAAACCGAAGTCCCCGGCGATCCCGGATGTGGAACTCTGATGGAACTGCGGGAATTGCTGCCCTCGGATGCCCGGCGCTGCGCAGAGCTGGAGGACCTTCTCTTCCATGAGGACAATCCCTGGTCGGAGAATGTCTTTTTGGTGGAGTTCGCCCACCCACATACCTTCTACCTCGGGGTATTCGAGGGCGAGGAGGAATCACCGCAGCTGCTCGGTTATGCCGGGATGGCGATGCTCGGCCCCCGGGCTGACCCGGAGTTCGAGATCCACACCGTCGGCGTGGACCCCGGGTACCAGCGGCGCGGCATCGGCCGTCTGCTGATGGATAACCTGATGGCGGTCGTTGATAAATTCGACTCGCAGGTTTTCCTGGAGGTACGCACGGACAATGTTCCGGCGATCACCATGTACGAACGATACGGCTTCGTCAACCAGGGCATTCGTCGTAATTACTACCAGCCGTCCGGAGCGGACGCCTTCACCATGAGCCGAGCCAGTAGGAGCGAAAGATGAGCCAGGAACGGGACCTTATTGTGCTGGGGATTGAGACCTCCTGCGATGAAACCGGCGTCGGCATCGTTCGGCTGCGCACCGGGGAACATGGTGCTGAGCTGGATATTCTGGCGGATTCCCTGGCATCCTCGATGACCCAGCACGCCCGCTTCGGCGGGGTGGTGCCGGAGATCGCCAGCCGTGCCCACCTGGAGTCCATGGGCCCGGTGATGCGGGCGGCGCTGGCTGAGGCGGGCGTCGAGAAGCCTGATGTGGTGGCTGCGACCATCGGCCCGGGTCTGGCGGGTGCGCTGCTGGTCGGCGCTTCCGCGGCCAAGGCCTATGCCGCCGCCTGGGGAGTGCCTTTCTACGCCGTGAACCACCTCGGTGGGCATGTGGCGGTGGCCAATCTCGAGGGTGAGGAACTGCCGCATTCGATCGCTTTGCTGGTCTCCGGCGGGCACACCCAGCTGCTCGAGGTCGATGCCGTGGGAAAGCCGATGCGGGAGCTCGGTGCCACGCTTGACGACGCCGCGGGGGAGGCCTACGACAAGGTCTCCCGCCTGCTCGGTCTGGGCTACCCCGGCGGCCCGGTCATCGACCGGCTCGCCGCCCGGGGTGATGCCGCCGCGATCGCCTTCCCCCGGGGCCTGATGAAACGGGTCGATGAGGAACGCGGCCACCGCCACAACTTCTCCTTCTCCGGACTCAAGACCGCCGTGGCCCGATACGTCGAGGCCGCCGAGCGTAACGGCGAGGTCATCTCCGTCGAGGATGTCTGCGCCAGCTTCCAGGAGGCGGTTTGCGATGTGCTGACCTTCAAGGCCGTGCGCGCCTGCCAGGACACCGGCGCCACGGTGCTGCTGCTGGGCGGCGGCGTGGCCGCGAACTCCCGGCTGCGTGCCCTCGCCGAAGAGCGTTGCCGGGCTGCCGGGATTGAACTGCGCGTCCCGCGGTTGGGGCTGTGCACCGACAACGGTGTGATGGTTGCGGCACTTGCCGCCCAACGTATCGCCGAGGGGGCCGGGGCCTCCGCCTTCGGAGTTGCCACCGACCCTTCGCTGCCGGCTGAGGTGCCGCAGGTCTTCTAATCGGTGCGGGGGCTAGGCAAAGACCACGATCGGCTTGATGACCTCGCCGCTGGCTGAATCCGCGAAGGCATCATTGATGTTTTCGATGGGGTAGTTGCGCACGAGCTTCTCGATGGGGAATTTTCCTTGGCGCCACAGGTGGACGATGCGGGGGATGAAATCCTGCGGGACAGCATCGCCCTCGATGATGGTGCGGAACTTCCAGCCGCGGACCAGGGAGGCCCCCACCTCGAAGGAGACCTCCTGGCCTGGGGCGGGCGCTCCGACCAGGCCGACCGTTCCATTGATGGCCAAGGAATCCGCTGCCTGTCGGGTCACCGCGGTAACCCCGGTGGTGTCCAGGGCGTACTCGACACCATCTCCGCTGATGTCCCTGATCCGGGCCACGGGATCCTCCGTGCCGGAGTTGATGGTGTGGGTGGCGCCCAATTCAAGGGCATTCGACAGCCGGGAATCGTGGAGATCCACCGCGATGATGGTGGTGGCTCCCACCGCAGCCGCCGCCATGATCGCCGCCGAACCCACCGCGCCGGTGCCGAAGACGGCGACGGTGTCACCGGCGGTCACCCCGAGGGAGTTCAGGATGGCGCCGGCACCGGTGGACAGGCCACAACCCAACGGGCCGAGCAATTCCAGCGGTACATCATCATCCACCTTGACCACGCTGCGGGCGGAGGCATTGACGTGATGGGCGAAGGTCGACTGCCCGAAGAAGTGGGAACCGACCTGCTCGCCGTTCTCACTGAAGGCGGTCGAACCATCAGTTCGGGTGCAGCCAAAGTTCAGCGGGTAGAAATTCGCGCAATATGCCGGGGCGCCCGCCATGCACTGCTTGCATTGGCCGCAGGAATTGAAACCGAGGACAACCTTGTCGCCGGGCTTGACCGAGGTGACATTCGGGCCGATGGCGGTGACCACGCCGGCGCCCTCATGGCCGAAGACCGCCGGGAGGAAGGTTTCGTAGATCTGGTCCCGGGCGATGGCATCGGTGTGGCAGACCCCGGCGGCGGTGATTTTGACCTGCACCTCGTTGATGGCGGGCTCGTCGAGCTGGAGGGTGGTTATTTCGAGCGGCTGGCCGGCGGTGCGGACAATGGCGGCGATGGTGTCCATGAATTCTCCTGGATCAGGTCGGGAGTACGTGGGGCGCCCAGCGGAAAATTACCGACCGGGTGCCGCCGATTGTAGCCGCCATCACATAGTGGCGCGTGGTGTGTGACAGGTCTCGAAGGGGGTTGTGGGGTGATTCTAGCCCGATTGGGTCCACCTGGATGAACCTGGAGTGGCTCCAAAAATAAATTATGGGGAACCTTTGGCTCTCTAGCTGAGGGGAGGTGGGTTTCTCAGGTAACTCTGGGGTTGACCTGCATTAAACCTGCCTCCGCCGAGTATGGCGGTGGCCTTCTTGTTGCCCCTAGGGAGAATTGCATGACCACCGGTTTCCTTGTCAGCCCTGATCTGTCCCACCGCATCATCGAGTTTGAGCTTGAGCATGCCGCCCAGTTTCTCGGCGGAGTTGTCGATGACCGTGTCTCGGTGGCCTTCTCTGAGGAGTCCACAACCTATGTCGCACTATTCAATGCAGAGGCCAAGGCCATGGCGGCTGAGCCGAACCCGGTAGCTTCCCTTGGCCGTAATGAAGCCGACACCGGGAACTCCGCTTTCATCTCCGACCCGACCCGCGCGATTTCCGGGCCGGTCATTTTTGTCGGCGCTGAGGGGCAGGACATCAGTATCGATGAGATCAATGCCGTCAAGGATGGCATCCGGGCGACCCGGAACTACATCAAGGACTATGAGGAGGATTATCGCTACTGGCGTGCGGCGGTTCTCAACATGGGTACCCGCGACCTCTGATTTTCGGGCCGGGTGGGGTCCGGTCGATGCACTCTGAGGTGCTCAATGTGGGGTGACCCATCTGGATCTCGGCGAGAATTTAACGGCCGCCAGGGATATGGTTGTTGTGTCATAGCTCACGTTTCTAGTCTCTGAAGTAATTCTTGAGAGGAATCTGCACATGCACACTCCATCCCTGGCTTCCCGGCTCAGCGCTGAAGCCTTAGGTACTTTTTGGCTCGTTCTCGGCGGCTGTGGTTCGGCGGTATTTGCCGCGCTCTTCCTCAATGACGGTGGCATTCAGATGGGCATCGGTTTCCTCGGGGTGGCCCTCGCTTTCGGTCTGACCGTGCTGACCGGAATCTATGCCTTCGGTCATGTCTCCGGTGGGCATTTCAACCCTGCTGTGACCATCGGTCTCGTCGTTGGTCGGAGGTTCGCCTGGAAGGATGCCCTCCCCTATATCATCGCCCAGGTCATCGGCGGTCTCATCGCCGGTGCCATCATCTACCTCGTGGCCAGTGGGAAGCCGGGATTTGAGGCGGCCGGAAATATGGCGGCCAATGGTTTCGGTGATAATTCACCTGGTGGCTACAGCCTGATGGCTGCCGCTCTGATCGAGGTTATCCTCACGGCGATCTTCCTCTACGTCATCCTCGGTGCCACCGATGGCCGCGCGCCGAAGGGATTCGCAGGTATCTCGATTGGACTCACGCTCACGCTGATTCACCTGATTTCCATCCCGGTGACCAATACCTCCGTGAACCCGGCACGTTCCACAGCGGTGGCTTTCTTCAACGGCAACGGTGCCCCGGAACAGTTATGGCTGTTCTGGCTGGCACCCATCGTCGGTGCGGTCATCGCCGGTGCCACCTATCGCTTCATCGCGGCCGAGACCATCGCGGTTGTCGAGGCTAAGCCGGAAGTCTCCGGTGAGGTTCCGGGATAAGGGGTGCTATCAGTGGGACTAGGTGGTGCTCCAATCCTGTACCACCGCGTTCAAGGCTGCGGGGTCGGAGGCAATGAAGCGGGCCACGGCGTGCTCCTCCGGGGTGCCGTAGCCCCAGGTGACCGCCGCCGTATCAATGCCGAAGGTGGCGGCCCCCTCAATGTCGTGGCTGCGGTCGCCGATCATCAGGATCTCAGATTCCTGATTATGGAGGCCCACCGAATCCAGCACGTGGGAAATGACTGCAGCCTTGGTGCGGCGGGGACCGTCTTCTTGGGCGGCACCAATGAAATCAAAGTATCCGATCATGCCGAACTCGCTCAGCGATTGTCGGGCGAAGCCTTCGCCCTTGCTGGTGGCGGTGCAGAGCCGGAAGCCCTGCTGCTTCCAGTGGGCCAGTAGTTCCCGCATCCCGGAGAAGGGCTGGGAGTTGCTCCAGCCCCTGGCTGCGTGGTGCTCGAGATAAGCGGCGAGGGCCCGGGTGACCGTCTCCGGCGGCATTCCGAGGGTGCGGAAGGTCTCCTCCATTGGTGGTCCCGGAATCAGGGAGATCCGGGCTTCGCTGGGGATCGGCCAGCCGACGGTGGCCAGTCCATGGAGGAAGGATTCGCGGATTCCGGGGAAGGAGTCGATCAGGGTTCCGTCGACGTCCAAAAATAGGGTCTTCATGGCTTCCAGTGTGGCAGCGATCAGCGAACTTGGCACCTGTTGAGGTTGAGTGCTGGCACTCTCGAGGGTAGAGTGCCAATAGGTTGTCTGACACACAGTTGTTCACCCGCGACGACGACTGTGCCCTACATCGCAACCGGCACATTCAACATTCTTTTCACTGATACACGGAGGAATATCGTGGCGAACGTCAACATCAAGCCGCTCGAGGATCGCGTTCTGGTCCAGATCAACGAGGCAGAAACCACCACCGCTTCTGGTCTGGTCATCCCGGACTCTGCCAAGGAAAAGCCCCAGGAGGGCACCGTCGTCGCAGCTGGCCCGGGCCGCTTCGGCGATGACAATGAGCGTGTCCCGATGGACATCAAGGAGGGGGACACCGTGGTGTTCTCCAAGTACGGCGGCACCGAGCTGAAGTACGACGGTGTCGAGTACCTGCTGCTCAACTCCCGTGACATTCTCGCAATCGTCGAGAAGTAGGCGAAACCTCCATGGCAAAGCTCATTGCATTTGACCAGGAGGCGCGCGAAGGCATCCTTCGCGGCGTCGACACGCTTTCGCAGGCGGTGAAGGTAACTCTCGGCCCGCGTGGCCGCAATGTCGTCCTGGATAAGGCCTTTGGCGGCCCCACCGTCACCAATGACGGTGTCACCATCGCCCGCGACATCGACCTCGAAGATCCCTTCGAGAACCTCGGTGCGCAGCTGGTGAAGTCCGTGGCTGTCAAGACCAACGACATCGCCGGCGACGGCACCACCACCGCGACCCTGCTCGCTCAGGCCCTCATCTTCGAGGGACTGCGCAACGTGGCTGCCGGTGCCAACCCGATCGAACTCAACCGTGGCATTGCCCTCGGTACCGAGAAGGTCATCGCCGAGCTCAAGGCACGCGCCACCCCGGTGTCTTCCGCAACGGAGATCGCCAACGTGGCCACCGTCTCATCCCGCGACTCTGTCGTTGGTGAGATGGTTTCTGGTGCCATGGACAAGGTGGGCAAGGACGGTGTTCTCACCGTCGAGGAGTCCCAGTCCATCGAGTCCTCCCTGGAGATCACCGAGGGTGTGTCTTTCGACAAGGGCTTCCTCTCGCCGTACTTCATCACCGACACCGACTCTCAGCAGGCCATTCTGGAGAACCCGCAGGTTCTCCTGGTCCGCAACAAGATCTCCTCCCTGCCGGATTTCCTGCCGGTGCTGGAGAAGGTCGTGGAGTCCGGTCGTCCGGTGCTGATCATTGCCGAGGACGTCGAGGGCGAGCCGCTGCAGACCCTTGTGGTCAACTCCATCCGCAAGACCCTCAAGGCTGTCGCTGTGAAGGCCCCGTACTTCGGTGACCGTCGCAAGGCCTTCATGGATGATCTGGCAGTGGTCACCGGTGCCACCGTGATCGACCCGGAGGTTGGGGTCATCCTCACCGAGGCTGACGCCGAGCACTTCGGTACCGCCCGTCGCATCACCGTGACCAAGGACGACACCGTCATCGTCGACGGTGCCGGCAGCGCAGCGGACGTCGAGGCCCGCCGCGAGCAGATCCGTCGCGAGATCGCCAACACCGACTCCACCTGGGACAAGGAGAAGGCCGAGGAACGTCTGGCCAAGCTCTCCGGTGGCGTCGCTGTGATCAAGGTCGGTGCCCCGACCGAGACTGAGGTCGGTGAGCGCAAGCTGCGCGTCGAGGATGCCATCAACGCTGCCCGTGCGGCAGCTCAGGAAGGCATCATCGCCGGTGGCGGTTCCGCACTGGTCCAGATCGCCGAAGAGCTCAAGGCTTATGCCGAAGAATTCGAGGGCGAGCTTCGCACCGGTGTGCTGGCGCTGTCCCGCGCACTGGTGAAGCCGGCCTACTGGATCGCCGACAACGCCGGTGTGGACGGTGCTGTCGTGGTCTCCAAGATCGCCGAGCGCTCGAACGGTGAGGGCTTCAACGCCGCCACCCTCGAGTACGGCAACCTCTTGGAGCAGGGCATCATCGATCCGGTGAAAGTTACCCTCTCTGCGGTAACCAATGCTTCCTCCGTGGCACGGATGGTCCTGACCACCGAGGCCGCTATCGTCGAGAAGCCCCTTGCAGCGGAAGCTTCCGCGCAGGGTGTGCACGGACATCATCACCACTAGTTCCACCTGAATACCCGCACTAAATCGGTGGCCCCGGGAACCAAAATTGGTTCCCGGGGCCACCGACTTTTTGGGCTTTTCAGGCCGCGCACTGCCGTTGCCAGCAGGTATGCAGCGGTCTGAGATTTCACTTCTTATCTCGTGGAAATAGCTATAGAATGGATCAAAACAGCTCGTCCCATATACCAGTGGGCCGAGCTTCAGCAGTTTTTGCGATCAGCCTGAAAGGTATGAGCATTGCATTTAACCCCGCGTGAGCAGGAAAAACTGATGATTGTGGTCGCCGCAGATGTTGCCCGGCGAAGAAGGGAACGCGGCCTGCTTCTGAACCACCCGGAGTCGGTGGCGCTGATCACCTATGAGCTCATTGAGGGGGCGCGCGACGGGAGAACTGTCGCCGACCTCATGGGCTGGGGAAGCACCATCCTGACCCGGGAAGAGGTGATGGTGGGCGTGCCGGAGATGATTTCCGACATCCAGGTCGAGGCGACCTTCGATGACGGCACCAAGCTCGTCACCGTGCACAACCCGATCCGATGAACACCACAGGTCGCATCATCACAGGTCAGAAGGGGAAGCAATGATTCCAGGAGAATACATTCTCGCCAGCGGTGATCTCACCGGCAATGTGGGCCGGGAGACGAAGCAGCTCGAGATTATCAACACCGGTGACCGGCCGGTCCAGATCGGTTCGCACTTCCACTTCGCGGAGGTCAACCCGAGCATCAGTTTCGAGCGACTGGAGGCCTATGGCTTCCGTCTCGATATCCCGGCCGGTACCGCAGTTCGATTGGAACCGGGAGATATCCGGACCGTCAACCTGGTCGCCATCGGCGGTGACCGCGTGGTCGCGGGCTTCCGTGACCTGGTCGATGGACCGTTGGAGAACCGCAAGAAGGACGTCTGGGGTGGCCGTGAGGACGACTGGCGCCGCTCGTCGGCAGCCGGCGATGCCCCGCAGGAGCTGCCGCAGCACGGAGCCGCCAAGCGCGGCCGGGAACTTGATGAATCCGCCACCGAGGAAGGGGAGAAATAGATGAGTTTCACCGTATCCAGGAAGCAGTACACCGATCTCTACGGCCCGACCACCGGGGATGCCATCCGACTGGCCGACACTGACCTCTTCCTCCATGTGGACAGTGACAGCTCCGCGGTCGGTGACGAGGTCACCTTCGGCGGCGGCAAGGTCATCCGCGACGGCATGGGGCAGAACGGCACCCTGGTCCGCGACGTCGACATCCCGGACACCGTGATCACCAACGTGATCGTGCTCGACTACACCGGTGTCTACAAGGCCGACGTCGCGCTGCGGGACGGCAAGATCTTCCGTATCGGTAAGGCCGGTAACCCCAACATCATGGAAAACGTGGACATCGTCATCGGCGTGGCCACCGACATCATCGCCGGCGAGGGAAAGATCCTGACCGCCGGGGCAATCGATACCCATGTCCACTTCCTCGGCACGGATCAGGTCAACACCGCGTTGGCTGCGGGGACCACGACGATGATTGGTGGTGGCACCGGGCCCAGCCAGGCCTCGATGGCGACCACTGTGACCCCCGGCAAGTGGCACACCTACAACATGCTCAGCGCTTTCGAGGGAATGCCGATGAACTTCGGCATCCTGGGCAAGGGCCACGGTTCCTCGAAGTCTCCGCTCAGTGAGCAGATCCGGGCCGGCGCCATCGGCCTGAAGATCCACGAGGACTGGGGCGCCACCCCCTCCTCGATCAACACCGCGCTCGAGGTCGCCGACCAGCATGATGTGCAGGTCGCCCTCCACGCGGACACCCTCAACGAGGCTGGCTTCGTTGAGGACACCATTGAAGCCATCGCGGGCAGGGTGATTCACACCTTCCACACCGAGGGGGCCGGCGGTGGACACGCCCCGGATCTGATCCGGGTTGCCGGTATGGCGAATGTCCTTCCGGCCTCGACCAACCCGACATTGCCCTACACCCGCAACACCGTCGATGAACACCTGGACATGGTCATGGTCGCCCATCACCTGAATCCGGACAGCCCGGAGGATGTGGCCTTCGCCGATTCCCGCATCCGCGCGGAGACCATCGCCGCGGAGGATGTCCTGCACGATATGGGCGTCTTCTCGATCACCTCCTCCGACTCCCAGGCAATGGGCCGGGTGGGCGAGGTTGTTATCCGGACCTGGCAGGTGGCCGACCACATGAAGCGCACCCGGGGCGCCATGACTGGCGACTCGCTGCACAACGACAACAACCGACTGCGCCGCTACATCGCCAAATACACCATCAATCCGGCGATCGCGCAGGGTATCGACTATGTCGTCGGCTCCGTCGAAGAGGGCAAATTCGCCGATCTGGTGCTGTGGGACCCGAAGTTCTTCGGAGTGAAGCCGGACCTGGTAATCAAGGGCGGACTGATGGTGAACTCTCTCATGGGCGACTCCAACGGATCAATTCCCACCCCGCAGCCGCGCACCCTCCGCAACACCTGGGGTGCCATGGGACAGGCGGTGGACCACAGCTCGATCACCTTCCTCTCCCAGGACGCCATCGACGCGAATGTCCCGGACCAGCTCAACCTGCGGAAGGTGATCCGGGGAGTCCGCGGCATCCGCAACCTGAGCAAGAAGGACATGAAGCTCAATTCCGCACTGCCCGATATCCGCGTTGACCCGGAGACCTATCAGGTCTTTGTCGACGGGCAGCTGATCGAGAGCCAGATGGCCGAGACCGTGCCCATGGCGCGGCGCTATTTCCTGTTCTGACACCCACGTTCACCGACCCTTCAGGAGAATCATGATCATCACCTCCATCACCGACAACATCACCGACGATCCCTCGCTCACCGCGGGACGGGAGGTGATCGGGGTGACTTTCGTGGACCTGGATCTGGATAAGCGGATCCAACGGGTCCAGGTTCCCGGGGGCGGGGAACTGGGTCTTCGGCTGGTGCCGGGCCATGCGATTCTCCGTGAGGGCGATGTTCTCCACCGCGATGACACCAGCGTCCACGTTGTGCGGATCGCGCCCACCGACGTCCTGGTGATCATGCCGGTGGATGCTCATCAGATGGGTTTTGTGGCCCATTCCCTCGGGAACCGCCACCTGCCAGCCCAGTTCGCCGCCCCTGGAGAGTTGGCGGAACCGGCCACGATGATCGTGCAGTACGACCACACCGTGTCAGCGTTCCTGGAAGATCACGAGGTCTCCCATGAGCGCCGGGAGCTGGTTCCGCCGATGCCGTTCCGACACAGTGGGCACTCCCATTGAGGCGCTTGGATCCGGATTTTCTGCTGCTTCATCTGGCTGATTCCGCCTTGCCCACCGGCTCCTTCGCCCACTCATTCGGGTTCGAGAGCTACCTGTCTGAGGAAAGGATCACCGGTCCCGAGGACTTCTACAATTGGTTGCGGGTAATTCTCCGGGTGCAGCTGACCACCGCTGATGCCCTGGCCATCCGGATACACCACCGTGACCCCACCGCCGAGACGGTGCAGCGCCTGGATGGACTGCTCCACGCTGGCACTCCAGCCCGTGAGGTGCGGGAGGGAAATGCCCGGATGGGAACCCGATTGGCGGAGATCGTCTCCGATACCTATGGCTTCGCGGAAGTCACCGGGTATCTGGGGGAGATCCGCGGCAACCGGTTGGCCGGGCATCCTGCGCTGGTGATGGCCATGGCGGCGCAGGCCGCGGGCATCTCTGTCGAGCGTGCCATCATGGCGCACCTGACCTCGACAGTCAGCTCCCTGGTTCAGAATGCGGTCCGGGGCATCCCGCTCGGTCAGATGGCCGGTCAGCGGTTGCTCTTCCGGATCCGAGAGGAGATCATGGCCGCCACCGAACGCAGCGCGGACCTGGGGGAGATCGACCTGTGCTCCGGAGACCCGGGGCTAGACATCTCCCAGATGATCCACGAGACCCAACGGGCACGCATGTTCATGAGCTGAAGCTCAGCGGACACGCCCACATAAATTTAATTGCATAGCAGGAGGAAAAATGACTGATTTCAAGGATGCTGGCTCATCTACCGCACCCGTCCGGATCGGTGTGGGAGGACCGGTCGGTGCCGGCAAGACCCAGCTGGTGGAGCGCATCACCCGGGCCCTGATCGACGAGTTGAGCATGGCCGCGATCACCAACGACATCTACACCATTGAGGATGCGAAGATCCTCGCCCGAAACGGGGTGCTGCCCGAGGAGAGAATCGTGGGCATCGAGACCGGGGGCTGCCCGCACACCGCCATCCGCGAGGACACCTCCATGAATGACGCCGCGATCCGCGAGCTGCAGGTGCGTTTCCCCGATCTCGACCTGATCTTCGTGGAATCCGGCGGGGACAACCTCTCCGCGACCTTCTCCCCGGAACTGGTGGACTTTTCGATCTACATCATCGATGTCGCCCAGGGGGAGAAGATCCCGCGCAAGGCGGGGCAGGGAATGATCAAGGCTGATCTGTTCATCATCAACAAAACCGACCTGGCCCCACATGTGGGCGCTGATCTCGATGTCATGGTGGCGGACACGAAGATCTTCCGTAAGGACAAGCCCTTCTGCCTGACGAATCTGCGGACCGATGAAGGTCTCGATCAGGTACTGAAGTGGATCCGTCATGATGTGCTGATGCTGGATCTGCAGGAATCTCTTTAATGGAAAAGATTCCGACTCTCGCGGATTCCGCGCGTCCCGTCGGAACCCTCTGGCTGACCATCGACGATGGCGGTCCCGCCGGTCGCAGTCGCGCCACTGAGCAGTACCACCAGGGGGCACTGCGGATCATCCGGCCGCACTATCTTGATGACTCCGGACAGGTCACTTATACGATCGTGTCCGTCGGCGGCGGGTACCTCGGTGGTGATGTCTACGATCAGCGCTTTCGCGTGCTCGACAATGCCAGCGCCCTGCTGACCACCCAGTCGGCGACGAAGATCTACCGCACCCCGCAGGGCCCGGTACGGCAGTTCACCGAGCTGGAAATCGGGGAACATGCGGTGTTGGAGTATCTGGCGGATCAGACGATCGCCTACCGCGAGGCAACCTACCACCAATTCACCCACGTCCGGCTCCATCCCAGTTCCACCTTCGTGTTCAGCGAGGAGATCACCCCGGGGTGGCACCCGGAGGGCAAGCACTTCGCCTATGCGGAAATGCGCCTGCACACCCGGATCGAGGACGCGGCCACCGGTCGGCTCTTCCTGCTGGATAATCTGCTGCTCCGGCCGAGCGTGCGGCTCGGTCACTTCGGATGGACCGAGGAGTACACCCACTCGGGACAGTTCATCGTCGTAGCACCCCGGGTCGACCAGGAACTGGTCCGCGAGTTGAGTGCAATCGTTGCGGCGAACCCCCGGATCAGGGGGGCTGCCAGCCTGCTCGGAACCCCCGGTACTGAGCTGCGTGGGCTCCTGCTGCGCACCCTGGGCAACCGGACCGAGGATCTGACTGAACTCCATGAACACATCACTTCGCTTCTCCGGGAGCGCTGGCGGGGGCAGTCACCGGTGAACCTACGCAAGTACTAGAAGGAGGATCTTTGAAGCACGGCACAATCCAAGCCACGGTGGTGGCGGTGACAGCGATGCTGCTCAGCGCCTGCGGAACAACTACACCGGTGGCGGCGACCGGGGAGCAGATAGACAACTGCGGTGTGCCGCTGGACATCTCGCAGCAGGTGCAGCGGGCAGTGACCACCGAACAGGGGGCGACTGACACCCTGCTGGCTCTCGGACAGTCGGCGAACATGGCAGGTACCTCCCATCTGAAGGATGCGGTCCTGCCCGCGCATCAGCGTGAGTTCGAATCCATCCCGGTGCTCTCTGATTCGATCGCCACGGCTGAGCAGATCCGTAATGCCGATGCTGATTTCATCTATGCCCCCTTCGCCTCGGTGTTCACCGCAGATCAGTCCGGAACCCGCCAGGAATGGGCGGATCTGGGGGTGCGCACCTTTCTGACGAACACCCAGTGCCCGGATCATGCGGACAACGCCGGGAAGTCCTACTTCGAGCTGCTGGAAAAGGATTTCCAGCAACTCGGAGTGCTTTTCGACGCCGAGGACAACGCGGCAGAGCTGATCGACCATCAGCGCCAGACGGTCGCGGCCGCCGGAGAGATTGAGGCTGGGAAGACCGTGGCCTTCCTCTATTCAGTGTATGAGGGAGCTCCTTATATCGCGGGAGGTTCCGGTATCGCCCAGGAGATGTCCGAGCTGCTCGGACTGGAGAATGTCTTCGCGGATGTCCCGGAGGAGTGGCCGGAGATCTCCTGGGAGGCCATCGCTGAGGCCGATCCGGATTATCTCGTCCTGGCGGATCTACCAGGTCGGGGAGCGCCGGGTGATCCTTATCAAGACAAGATCGAGATGATGCGGGAGCATCCGGCCATGTCCCATACCCGGGCGGTGATGGCTGAGAACTACCTCGTTGTGCCCGGGGTGGGGCTGGCTCCCAGTGCTCGTTCGAGTGAACCTCTGGAGATCCTCACCGAGGCGCTCCAGTGACACGGAAGTTCAGCCTCGGGGTGCTGCTGCTGATCCTCGTCAGTGTGGCGAGTCTTTTTCTCGGCAGTGCTTCCCTGGCACCGGCGGAGGCCTGGGCGATCCTGGGTAACCGGCTCGGCATCAGCGATGGGCCGGTGCCTTCCCTGCTGCGGCAATCCATCCTCCTGGATCTCCGGCTGCCCCGGGTGCTCATGGCCGTCGTCGTCGGTGCGGCGCTGGCGATCGCGGGCGTCGTCATGCAGGCGGTTACCCGTAATGATCTCGCTGAGCCCTATCTGCTCGGGGTCAGTTCCGGCGCATCTGCGGGTGCGGTATTCGTGCTCACCCTGCTGGGGAGCGTGCTGCCGGTGGGTTTGACGATGGGCGCAGCGGTTGGCTCGTTGCTCTCCTTCGGTGTGTTGATGATGCTGCTGATCGGTTCAACTCTGACGTCAACCCGGCTGGTGCTGACGGGAGTGCTGGTGGGACAGCTCTTTTCGGCGATCACCTCATTGTTGTTGCTGTCCAAGGGCGATGCGGATGCTGTCCGAGGGGTGCTTTTCTGGCTTCTCGGTGCACTGGGTGCCGCACGTTGGGAGACCCTCGGGATCGTTTTTGCGGTGGCGTTGCCGGCCTTTTTCGCGCTGTGGAGTCTGTCCCGTCACCTGGACACGATGTCTTTCGGTGATGCCACTGCAAGCACCATGGGGGTCCCGGTCACCTGGGTGCGGGTGGCCGCCCTGGTGGTCGTTGCGCTGTTAACTGCGGCCACCGTCTCGGTGGTCGGTGCCATCGGTTTTGTCGGGCTCATCATTCCGCACGCGGCGCGGATGATTGTCGGTCCGGGGCATGCCCGCCTGATCCCGGCGAGTGCCCTGGCCGGAGCAATTCTGCTCGTTATCGCAGATGCGTTGTCCCGGACCCTGTTCGCCCCACAGGAAGTGCCGGTGGGAGTGATCACGGCCCTGATCGGGGTGCCGGTATTCTTCTATATTCTCCGCTGGAGGCGGCTATGAACGAGACAGCCGGACTTCAGCTACGGGATGTCGGCGTCAGCCAGGGGAAGCATCCGGTGTTGAGCGGGGTAAATGCGGGTGTGCCGCCGGGGAGCCTCACCGCAGTGGTCGGGCCAAACGGCTGTGGCAAATCCACCTTGCTGCAGGCAGTGGCGGGCCTTCACCCTCACACCGGGACCATCGATGTCGGCGGTCAGCCGCTCTTGTGGTACCCCCGCCGGGAACGGGTCCACCAGCTGGCTTATGTTGAACAGGCGGGCCTCGCCGAGACTTCGATCGAGGTCCGGGGGATTGTTGAACTTGGCAGGTTGGCGGGGCAGGGATTGTTCGTCCAACCTGATCGGGAGGATCGTCGGTTGGTTGATCGTGCGATGGCTGATGCGGATGTCGCGGGTATCTCGGATCGTCGTTATCCCACGCTCTCTGGGGGAGAGCGGCAACGCACCCATGTGGCGCGGGCATTGGCACAGGATGCAGCGGTCCTCGTCCTTGATGAACCGACGAACCATCTGGATCTGAATCATCAACACCAGTTGATGCAGCTGTTGGGGCATCTGGCACATGAGGGCCACCATGGTGGCAGTGTGCTGCTGGCTTTACATGATCTTGGGTTGGCGGCACGTTATTGCGATGAGATTATTGTGCTGCACCGAGGTGGGATAGCGGCGGCTGGGCCGCCGGCAGAGGTACTCAGCAGCGAATTGCTGGCTGAGGTGTTCGGAATCAGGGGGCAGCTTCATACTTCCCCGCAGGGGACCCTGATGCTCGAATGCATCGGGCCGGTGTGAGGATGTTTAGGCGTTGACCTTTTGGGCGACCTTCTGGACGCGCTGACGCTTACTGTTGCGCAGCACCAACTGGCGCTCGGACTCGCTCAGCCCGCCCCAGATGCCATAGGGTTCAGCGACTTTCAGCGCGTGGTCACGGCAGGCGGCGAGTACGGGGCAGGCGCCGCAGATGGCCTTGGCCCGGTTTTCCCGCTGGGTACGAGCACGACCGCGCTCACCGTCCGGGTGGTAGAACACATCAGATTCTTCTCCGCGGCAGGAGCCATGGAGCTGCCAATCCCAGAAATCTGCATTCGGTCCAGGAAGCAGGTGGGGCTGTGACATATGAAGCATCTCCTTAAGGCAAGACCAAACAGATCGCACCATTGATTCGGTGCACTTCGCAGTGTTATCTGCGGTAGTGAACAATTGGTTGCCAATTAGTGGCATGAAGGTGGAAATCTCAGTTCCCATTCAGATTTAGTGCCCTCTACCTGCGGAAATTCCGAAGGTTAAAGCTGAATGAACTTTCATGACGTGGAGAAACCGGGGCCAACGGGTAGGGTAATACTCCGACTTTGTTACATACTCTTTAAACAGGATGCCCCTAACATGGGGTGACCTGAGTGTGTTCCTGTTTCAGTTGCTGAGTGGAGGCTTGCGGTCGTGACCGATTCCGAGAGTGAATTGGCCGAATTAGTGCCTTCGGCCGTCCGCGGTGATCGCCGGGCGCTACAGCGGATTATTGAGATCGTGCATCCACAGGTGCTGCGCTATGCGCGTGCGCGTATCAGCGGTGGCCGTACCCCGACTCCGGAGGACACCGCCCAAGAGATTTGCCTGGCGGTGGCGACCTCTATCGGCCGGTACAAGGATCAGGGTCGCCCCTTCATGGCCTTCGTCTACGGGATCGCCTTCAACAAGGTTGCTGATGCTCATCGCAGTATGGCGCGGGATAAAACCAATCCCACCGATGAGGTCCCGGAATTGATCAATGATGTCGATACCCCCGAGGCATATGCACTTGTTTCCGATGGAAGTAACAGAGTGCGCGAGCTGCTCGATTCATTAAGTGACAAGGCCCGCGACATCGTGATCCTGCGAGTGTTCGTTGGTCTCTCGGCTGATGAGACAGCCGCTGTCGTGGGGAGTACCCCGGGTGCAGTGCGAGTGGCACAGCATCGTGCATTGGCGAGCCTGCGCAAGGCTTTGGAGAAAGAGGACACACTGTGACGAAGCGTCGCGACGATGAAGCCGATAACGGCTACTTCACCACCCAGTTTCCTGCGGTGGTGGCTGACGACGCCTTTCTCACCGACATCTCGCGAGGGGTGAAAACGGAGGAGGGCGAGGATGACCTGGCAGATCTGCTCCTGGGACTCCGGGAGGAGATCGAGGCCCCCATGCCGGCTCCGCCGACTCTGGCAGATCTCGGCCTCAGTGCGGTTGATGAGGAAGACAATGGTGGGGCCACGGTGATCCCGATGCGACCTCGCGGCGGTTTCCGCCGTGGCCTGGTCAGCGGTCTGATCGGGGCCGCCGCCGCCACCCTGGTTGTTGCCGGTGGTGGCGCGGCCGTCTACAACGCGCAACCCGGTTCGCCGCTGTGGGGCGTGTCGAAGTCGATGTTCGGGGATCGCGCAGCCGTCGTAGAGCTGGCCGGCACCCTGGAAGAGCTGGATGGCTTCGCCGAGACCGGGGACGTGGAGGGCCTGCGGGCACTGCTTTCCGACGCCCGCGCCCAGCTCTCTGATGATCGCGGCGGGGAGGTTCTGAACCCGAACCCGAATCCGGTTCCGGTGACCACCACCACCGCGACCGTCGAGATTGAGCCGCGTTCCTCTGCTCCGGCGGCTCCGGCGGCTCCGGCTGCCCCGGAGCCCCAGGAACCCACCACGGTTACCGCGCGGGAGACCATCGTGGAGCGGGAGACCTTGACCGAGACTGCGGTCCAGACCGTCACCTCCATCGTGACCGTCTTCCCCCAGGTGCCGGTCAACCCGGTCCCGCTGCCGACTCCCGTCATTCCGACAGCACCGAGTGACCTGCTCCCCGGTGATGAGGCAGGCGTGTTACCGGAGGGAAACTAGCCCTCAGGTAACTGATGAAAAGGGTGTCCGGCTCGGCGTTATCGCCGAGCCGGACACCCTTTTCATCAGTCGCTCTCTTAGCGCTGCTCCATGCCGTCGAGGTAGCCGAGGCAGTAGTCCCAGGGGACATAAGCACTGATTTCGGGTTCGGCACCGGGCTCATGCACCGGGCTGAGTTCATTCGCGAGGGTGGCGCGCATATTCGTCGCCAAGATCTCCCAGTCGTAGTAGTGGTTGATTTCGCAGTCCTCGCAGAGGAAGAAGATGCCGCGGATACCGCGGGGAGTCAGGATCTCCCGGAAACGGGTGACCAGGTGCAGATCCTGAATAATTCCTTCGCGCTCTTCCTCCGTCAGCGGCGTCATCGGTTCTTCGGCGTCCAGGAATGATGCTGGATCATTCGGGTCGTCGGCGAAAGGGTCGCGGGGCATTTGAGCATCGAAGTTCACACCGGTAACCATATTGTGCCGCCGCTCAGCCTGGCAACCGCGGCCTGTCTGAGGCTGGATAGGGATTTACGTGGGAACACACTAAAGTGATTGCCACCGCGGAAATGTTCTATGTGTAGGAGGAGTCAGCATGACCGATCAGCGAGTGTCCACCGGTGGCGATGATCCGAATAAGGTGGCCCTCGTTGGCCTGACCTTCGACGATGTTCTGCTGTTGCCCGACGAGTCCAACATCGTCCCCAGTGAGGTGCAGACCGGAACCCGGTTCACCCGGAACATCTCTCTGGGTATTCCCGTTGCTTCGGCTGCCATGGATACCGTCACCGAGGCCCGGATGGCCATCGGTATGGCGCGTCAGGGTGGCATCGGTGTGCTGCACCGTAACCTCTCCAGCCAGGAGCAGGCCGAGCAGGTGGAGATCGTCAAGCGTTCCGAGTCCGGTATGGTCACCAACCCGGTGACCTGTAGCCCGGATATGAGCATCGGTGAGGTTGACGCGCTGTGCGCCCGGTTCCGTATCTCCGGTCTTCCGGTGGTCGATGCCGATGGCAAGCTGCTGGGTATCTGCACCAACCGTGACATGCGCTTCGAGCGCGATATGAACCGTCGGGTCACTGAGGTCATGACCCCGATGCCGCTGGTTATCGCTGAAGAGGGTGTGTCCAAGGAGCAGGCGCTGGAGCTGTTGTCCACCAATAAGGTGGAGAAGCTGCCGATCGTGTCCAAGACGGGCAAGCTTGTTGGCCTGATCACTGTCAAGGACTTCGTCAAAACCGAACAGCACCCGAACTCCTCGAAGGATGCCACCGGGCGTCTGCTGGTGGCCGCCGGTATCGGTACCGGTCAGGATTCCTGGGAGCGGGCGGGTCTGCTCGTCGAGGCTGGCGTTGACGTGCTTGTCGTCGACTCCGCTCACGCCCATAACAACCGGGTGCTTGAGATGGTCGCCCAGGTGAAGCGGGAGTTCGCCGGTGTCGAGATCATCGGTGGCAACCTGGCCACCCGTGGGGCCGCCCAGGCCATGATCGACGCTGGCGCCGATGCCATCAAGGTCGGTATCGGCCCGGGCTCGATCTGCACCACCCGCGTGGTTGCCGGTGTCGGTGCCCCGCAGATCACCGCCATCATGGAGGCCGCAGTACCGGCACGCAAAGCCGGCATCCCGATCATCGCCGATGGTGGCATGCAGTTCTCCGGTGACATCGCCAAGGCGCTGGCTGCCGGTGCCTCCTCCGTGATGCTCGGTTCCATGCTGGCTGGCACCACCGAGTCCCCGGGCGATATCGTCGTGGAGAACGGCCAGCAGTTCAAGCGTTACCGCGGCATGGGATCCATGGGCGCGATGCAAGGCCGTGGTCTTTCCGGGGAGAAGCGTTCCTACTCCAAGGACCGCTACTTCCAGGCTGATGTCCGCAGCGAGGACAAGTTGGTGCCCGAGGGCATCGAGGGTCGCGTGCCTTTCCGTGGCAGCATCGAGGCGATCACCCACCAGCTGGTCGGTGGCCTGCGTGCCGCCATGGGCTACACCGGTTCCGCCACCATCGCGGAACTGCAGAACGCGCGTTTCGTGCAGATCACCAGTGCGGGTCTGAAGGAATCTCACCCGCACCACATCCAGCAGACCGTCGAGGCGCCGAACTACCACTAGTCCGGCACTGACACGAGGCTGAGAACCGCCCTCGGAATGCGCCCTGCATTGGCGCTTTCCGAGGGCGGTTCCGCTGTCCGGGGGGTGTACTCGGGTAAGGTTCAGGTTCTGAGAACCGGAACTCTTTGAAGGAGCCTGTCGCACATGCGTGACTATGTTGAGATCGGTATCGGCCGGGAAGCCCGTCGAACCTACAGCCTGGAGGACATCTCCATCGTCCCTTCCCGGCGGACGCGTTCCTCCTCGGACGTTGATACCACCTGGAATATCGATGCCTATTCCTTTGATATCCCGGTGATGTCGCATCCCACTGATGCGTTGGCTTCCCCGGAGTTCGTCATTGAGATGGGCCGGCAGGGTGGCCTCGCGGTGATTAACGCTGAGGGACTCTGGGGGCGCCATGAGGATCTCGACGCCGCGATCTCACGTGTTACCGAGGCCGCCCAGAACGCCAACCCGCTGGAGCTGATCAGCACCGCCGCCACCGCGGTGCTCCAGGAACTCCACGCCGCCCCGGTCAATGATGAGCTGCTCGCCCGTCGGATTACCGAGGTCCGGGAGTCCGGTGCCACCGTCGCAGTGCGGGTGTCCCCGCAGCGTGCCCGCGAGTTTGCTCCGAAGGTCATCAAGGCCGGCGCCGAGCTGCTGATCATCCAGGGCACCATGATCTCTGCGGAGCATGTGGCCTCCGGTGGGGAACCGCTGAACCTCAAGGAGTTTATCGGTTCCCTGGATGTGCCGGTGATTGCCGGCGGTGTGGCTGACTACACTACGGCGCTGCATCTGATGCGCACCGGCGCAGCCGGTGTGATCGTCGGTGGCGGTACCAACACCAACGCCTTCGCTTTGGGCATCGAGACCCACATGGCCACCGCTATCGCTGATGTCGCTGCCGCCCGCCGCGATTACCTGGATGAGACCGGTGGCCGTTATGTGCACATCATCGCCGACGGCGAGATCGAAACCTCCGGCGACGTCGCCAAGGCAGTTGCCTGCGGTGCCGACGCCGTGGTGCTCGGCGAGGTGCTCGCCCCGGCCACCGAAGCTGCGGGGCAGGGCTTCTATTGGCCGTCGGTGGCTGCCCACCCCCGCTTCCCGCGTGGCTTCGTCACCGAGGCTCCGACGGTGCTGCTGGACAATGAGCAGCGTCCGACCCTGGCGACGATCCTGAACGGTCCCTCCACGGAGCCCTATGGCTACCAGAACATCGTCGGTGGTCTGCGCCGGGCGATGGCCAAGTGCGGTTATACCGACCTGAAGAGCTTCCAGAAGGTCGGCCTGTCGGTTCGCTGAGTGATCTGACATACCAGATTCTCGGTGAACGGGGGAGCGTCTAGTAGACTTCTGGCTGTGACCCAGCAGAATCAATCTCCCGTCCTCGTCGTCGACTTCGGCGCCCAGTACGCCCAGCTCATTGCCCGTCGCGTGCGCGAGGCCAACCTCTACTCTGAGGTTGTCCCGCACACCACCACCGCCGCAGAGATCAAGGCCAAGAACCCGGCCGCGTTGATTCTCTCGGGTGGTCCCTCCTCGGTGTATGCGGATAACGCCCCCAAGCTGGATCCGGAGATCTTGGAGCTGGGGCTGCCGGTTTTCGGCATCTGCTACGGCTTCCAGGCCATGACCCACGCCTTGGGCGGCACCGTCGCCAACACCGGTGTCCGTGAGTACGGCCGCACCGAGCTCAATGTTTCCGGCGGTGTGCTGCACAGCGGTCTGGCCGGGACCCACCAGGTGTGGATGAGCCACGGTGATTCCGTCTCGCAGGCCCCCGAGGGCTTCGCGGTGACGGCCTCCTCCGAGGGTGCGCCGGTCGCGGCCTTCGAGTGCGTCGAAAAGCGCATGGCCGGGGTGCAGTACCACCCTGAGGTGATGCACTCCCCGCATGGCCAGGAGGTGCTGACCCGTTTCCTCACCCAGATCGCCGGCCTGAAGCCGACCTGGACCGCCGCCAACATCGCCGAGCAGCTCATTGCGCAGGTTCGCGAGCAGGTCGGCGAGAACGGCCGTGCGATCTGTGGCCTGTCCGGTGGCGTTGACTCTGCCGTGGCCGCCGCTCTGGTGCAGCGTGCCATCGGTGATCGCCTCACCTGTGTCTTCGTTGACCATGGTCTGCTGCGTGCCGGCGAGCGTGAGCAGGTGGAGACCGACTTTGTCGCCGCCACCGGCGCGAAGCTGATCACCGTCGATGAGCGGGCGGCTTTCCTGGAGAAGCTGGCTGGTGTGAGTGAGCCGGAGGCCAAGCGTAAGGCCATCGGCGCGGAGTTCATCCGTTCCTTCGAGCGTGCCGTCGCAGAGGCGATGGCGGGCCAGCAGGTTGATTTCCTGGTGCAGGGCACCCTGTACCCGGATGTGGTCGAGTCCGGCGGCGGTACCGGCACCGCGAACATCAAGAGCCACCACAACGTCGGCGGTCTGCCTGATGATGTGGAGTTCAAGCTCGTCGAGCCGCTGCGTCTGCTCTTCAAGGATGAGGTTCGTGCGGTGGGGCGTGAGCTCGGTCTGCCCGAGGTCATCGTGGGCCGTCAGCCCTTCCCGGGCCCGGGCCTGGGTATCCGCATCATCGGTGAGGTCACCGAGGAGCGCCTGGAGATTCTGCGGGCTGCTGATCAGATCGCCCGTGAGGAGCTGACCGCCGCTGGTCTGGACAACCAGATCTGGCAGTGCCCGGTCGTGCTGCTCGCTGATGTCCGCTCCGTGGGCGTGCAGGGTGATGGCCGTACCTATGGCCACCCGATCGTGCTGCGTCCGGTTCACTCCGAGGATGCGATGACCGCTGACTGGGTGCGCATTCCCTATGACACCCTGGCGCAGATCTCCACCCGCATCACCAATGAGGTGCCGGAGGTCAACCGCGTGGTGCTGGACATCACCTCCAAGCCGCCGGCCACCATCGAGTGGGAGTAATCCCGCGAAGTTTTGGCTGACCTGAGTTTTAGGTAACCTGAGCGCCCGGCACCATGAATCACTCATGGTGTCGGGCGCTTGGCGTTATCCCCAGTTGAGGGTGGTCTCACCGATACCGGACTCGATGTGGATGTTGAGGATCTCCCCCTCCGCATCTTCGTTGTAGCTGCCGGCCACGCAGCCGGAATCTCCGAGGCCTTCGGCGCAGGTCAGCTCGATCGGGATGTCATCGGGGAGGAAGACATCGAGCTGGCCGATGCCGCCTTCGATGTTGATCTGCTGGCCTTCGGGGAGTTCGCCGAGGTTGCGTAGGTCCACGGTGGATTCCCCGACGCCGCCACGGTAGGTGTGGAGCAGCTCCCCGACGCTGCTGGGGGCATGGTGGGTATCGCCGATCTCGCCGCCGTTATAGCCGTCGGTGTGGGTGAGCCCGAAGATCAGTCCGCCGCCCAGCAGGGTGAGCGCGGAGAGGGAACCGATCCCGAGCACCACCCAGGGCCAGACACGGCCCTGTCGTTTGGCGGGGGCGGGGGCGGTGGGGTCCGGCAGGTCCCAGGCGAAGGGGGCGGTGCCCAGTGGGTCCCAGGCCGGGGGAGTGGTACGGCCCGGTGGGTAGGGGTAACCCTCAGCCGGGGTGATGCCGGAGAGATCGGGTTGAGGCTGCTGGGTCATGCTCGGCTCCTGTGGGATGTCAGTGGTGAGTAGTCCGGCGGGGGGATGGGGTTCCTTCTTGTGCAGCGCCCACCAAGCCAGCGCGGCGGCACCGAGTGCGATCAGGGTGGTGGAGCCGAAGAATTCGCTGACCCCGGCGCCGAGGACCCCGGAGAAGATGATGAAGAAGAAGAGCAGCCACCAGCCCTGGGTCCGCTCCCGCGGGTATTCCGGTTTGAACAGCGCCTGGATGGGGGCGACCGGCACGGAGTAGCGGGGCATGATCAGCCAGGCAGCCAGGTAGGCGGCGATGCCCCCGCCGGAGAGTGCGAGGACCACGAAGCCGATCCGGAGGATCAGCGGGTCGATCTGGTAGCGCACGGCGATGCCCTCACAGACTCCGGCGACATGCCCGTGCCCGCCCTGTTCCCCGGGGATACGGGGCGGGCGGGTCTCCCACATTTGCGTCAGGGTACTCATGGCTTCAATTCTGGTGTGTTCCGTAGGCCAAGGCCATCGGGGGCCACCCTGATCTTTGGGTGTCGGGGTTTCCCCCGATGTGCCCGGTTGTCGGGCCATGGGAGAATCAGGCCATGAGTTCTCCCCAGACACCGGTACCCTATGGCCAGCTGCGGCCGGGCTACTATCCGCGTTTCACCCGGCCCTCCCAGGGCCGGGTCGTCGGTGGGGTCGCGGTGGGGTTGGCGCAGCATCTGCGTCTCGAGGTCACGCTGGTCCGGGTGGCACTGATCATCTCGGCACTGCTCTCGGGCGTGGGGTTGATGTTCTATGCGCTGCTGTGGATTGCCTCGAAGCCGGGGCAACCGCAGGTTCCGCTGACGGGGAAATCGGAGATCTCCAAACCGGTGCTGTTGCTGCTGGTGGTGCTGACCCTGATCGGCGGTGGCCTCTCGATCTCCTTCGTCACCGGCGCCAATGGCAGCACCCTGATCCCCTTGGGTATTGCTGCGGCGGGTGCGCTGGTGGCCTGGCAGGCCTATGACCGCGGTTTCGGCTCCGGGCGTAGTCTGCTGGCCATCGGTTTCGGTTCGGTGCTGGTGCTCGCGGGCATCGTGGTGGTGGTCTTCAATTGGGAGGGCTCCAATAGCTTTGCCACCGCGCTGCTGGCGGTGCTGTTGACCCTGGCCGGGGTGGCGGCGCTGGCGGTGCCGCTGGGGCTGCGGCTCTGGGATTCCCTGGTGCTCGAACGGGCGGCGAAGGCCGCGGCGGATGAGCGCGCCGAGATCGCCTCCCACCTGCATGATTCGGTGCTGCAGACTCTCGCGCTGATCCAGAAGCGCGCGAATGATCCCGCCGAGGTGGCCCGCCTGGCCCGCGGCCAGGAACGCGAGCTGCGGCAGTGGCTGTTCGACGCCCCGGAGAAACTGAGCTCCACGGTCTTCGCCGCGGTGGAACTGGCCGCCGGTGAGGTGGAGGATCTCTTCGGTATCCGCATCGCCCCGGTGACCGTGGGCACCGACCGCCCGCTCGATGATGACACCCAGGCTGCGGTGCTCGCTGCCCGGGAGGCGATGGTCAATGTGGCCAAGCATGCCGGTGTTGATTCGGCGGATGTCTACGCGGAGATTCTTGGTGGGGAACTGGGGATCTATGTCCGGGACCGCGGGAGCGGTTTTGCTCCGGATTCCGTCCCACCGGACCGCCACGGGATCCGGGATTCGATCCGGGAGCGGGTGGGAAAGATCGGTGGTTCGGTGAAGATCCGTTCCGCGCCGGGCGAGGGCACCGAGGTGGCCATCACCATGCAGCTATCCTGAGGGCATGGTGAAGGTATTTCTCGTTGATGACCATTCCGTGTTCCGCTCCGGGGTCCGTGCTGAACTGGCGGATGCCGTCGAGATCATCGGTGACGCCGGGAATGTCGCCGACGCGATCGCCGGAATCAACGCCACCAACCCAGATGTTGTCCTGCTGGACGTGCACATGCCCGACGGCGGTGGGGTGGCGGTGCTCAACGGGGTCACCGTGGACACCACCTTTTTGGCACTGAGTGTCTCTGATGCCGCGGAGGATGTGATCTCGGTGATCCGGGCAGGCGCCCGTGGCTATGTCACCAAGACCATTTCAGGCCAGGAGCTGGCCCGGGCCATTGCCCAGGTCAATGGCGGGGATGCCTATTTCTCCCCGCGACTGGCTGGCTTTGTCCTGGATGCTTTCGCCGGTGGCGAGGTTGCGGAGGAGCCGGTCGGTGAGCCGGAGCGGGTGGATGATCCAGTGGTCGATGCGCTGACCCGCCGGGAGTTGGAGGTGCTGCGTCTGTTGGCGCGTGGCTACACCTACCGCGAGATCGGCAAGGAGCTGTTCATCTCGATCAAGACGGTGGAGACGCATGCCTCGAATATCCTGCGCAAGACCCAGCAGTCCAACCGGCATGCCCTGACCCGCTGGGCGCACTCCCGCGATCTGGACTAGCGCCGGAACCCGGCTGCCGGGTGGGTCTCGGGCAGTAGGTCCGCACCGTTGAGCTTTCCCCGGAGGGTCCTCCCGGGTCGCTCGGGGAGCAGCCCCCGGGAACGCAGCACCGGGCTCACGTTCTCGGCGAAGGCCTGCGTATCCGGCCCGCGTAGCGCGTAGTCGACATTGAAACCGTCGACCCCGGACTCCCGCATCCAGCGCTGCAGCTCATCGACGATGGTCTCCCCCGAGCCGACCAGGACCGGGCCGCGTCCGCCGATGGTCATGTGGGAGGCGAGGTCTCCGATGGTCCAGCGTCGCCCGGGGTCCAGGGCGGTGAAGGACTGCAGTGCGGAACGGTTGCCCTCGATGTGGACCTCGGTCAGCACGTCATCGGGGCCATAGGTGGACAAGTCCAGTCCGGTCCAGCCGGCGAAGAGCGCCAGCGCTGCCTCGCGGTCCACATAGCGCAGGTAGGAGTCATAGCGTTGCCGGGCGGCGGCATCGCTCTCGGCGGCGATGACGGTGACCGAGGTGATGGTCTGTAGTTCCGTGGCGGCGCGACCGGTGGCGGCGAGCTTGGCTTTCGCGGCGTCGACAAGCTGTCGAACGTTGTCCGGGGTGGTCCCGGCGAAGAAGAGCGCCTCGGCGTGGCGGGCGGCGAAATCCAGCCCACGTGGGGAGGAACCGGCCTGGAAGAGGAAGGGCACGCGCTGCGGTCCGGGCAGGGTGACTGCGGTGCCGGGGACCGTGAAGTACCGGCCGGCGTGGTTGATGGGGTGCACCCGGTCAGGATCGAGGTAGGTGTTGGTGGCGGCATCGATACGCAGGGCTTCGGGCTCGATGGAGCCCTCCCAGAGGGCATAGACCACGTCCAGGTATTCCTCGGCGCGATCGTAGCGCTCATCGTGGGGGAGATTTTCGGCGCCGATATTGGCCAGGGCGGAGGGCTGGTAGCCGGTGACGATATTCCAGGCGATGCGGCCACCGGTGAGATGGTCCAGGGTGGCGAATTTCCGGGCCAGCAGGAAGGGCGACTCATAGGAGACATTCGCGGTGACTCCGAAACCGATACGTTCGGTGGCTGCGGCCAGGGCGCTGATCAGCAGCAGCGGATCCAGTAGCGGGTACTGCATGCCGGCGCGGATGGCGGTGCGCCCGGAACCCTCGTAGACGTCATAGACCCCGGCGACATCGGCGAAGAAGACGGTGTCAAAGCCCGCCTGTTCCAGAAGTTTCACGTGGGAGACCCAGAAATTCAGGTCGCGGTACTGCTCCGGGTGAGCATCCGGGTGGCGCCACAGCCCGGAGGTCTGGTGGGAGGGGGTGAGCATATCGAGGGCGGAGAGAATCATGCTGTTACTTTCCCACAGCAACATTTAGACGAAAGCGAGTGCCCGGCTGCCGTCGACATGAGGGAAGACCCAGAGCATCCAGGCGAAGATGCCCAGCCCGACCAGGAGGGTGCCCCAGATCGGTAGCGGGGCAACGGCCGGGACCAGCATCAGGGCCAGCCACACCAGGAAGAGCGGAATGACCTGCCCGAACTTCGGCCGGTAGGTGACGTTGCGCTTTTCGAGGTATGCGCGCAGCTCCCGGCGGTAGGGGTGGCTGAAGGTCAACAGGAAGGCGGCACCGATGGCGATGACCATGGCTGCGATCTGGCTGCCGCGGCTCAGGTCGGTGGACAACATGGCGACACCGATGCCGATCAGTGCGGAAGCGCCGAAGCGGACTGCCGGCGGGGTGGGGATCGGGGTGACGTGAGATCGCATGTTGCTGTAGGCATCCATGCAGGCCACGGTACCAGTTGACGGATTCAAGGTAGGTAGGAGATACTGGAAAACATGAGTAGAACAGGTGTTCGAAAAGTGCGGGCGGATGCGGTGCCTGCGGCGGAGCTCTCCGGGCTGAGCCAAGCCGAGCGGATCTCGGTGCTGCGCTCCCGGATGGGCACTCTTGAGCGCCCTGAGGTCCTGGGGGTGGGCCCGGAACTGGCGAAGGTCCTTCCCGGTGGGGGACTGGCGCGCCGGGCGGTCACCCACCTGTCAGACTGCCCGGCCCTGGTCATCGAGCTCATTGCGCACTGTACCGCCGCCGGTGGACACGTCGGGGTGGTCGGCTGGTCCGAGCTCTCCTACGCCGGGGTTCCGGACTCCGGGGGAGAACTGGACCGGATCATCACCGTCCCGGAACCCGGTCCGGAGGCCCTGAGCATCAGCGCGGTCCTGGTGGAGGGGCTGGACCTGGTGGTGCACCATTTCCCGGTCCCGGTGGAGCTCAGCCCGACCAGGGCCCGACCGTTGCTGGCCAAACTACGCGGCGGTACCGCAGCATTGGTGCTGGTGGGGGCCCAGGTTCCCGCCCCGGCGGCGGTGATCGATGCGAAGGTCAGCACCTACCGCGGGGTGGGCACCGGCTACGGCCGGATCAACGGTCTCGATATCCGGCTCCGTGTCCGGGCCCGGGGGCGCCCGCCGCAGCAGCTGATCCTGACCCTGGGAAACCGGCCCCGACTGCGGGCGGTCTGAGATGCGCGTGCTGGCCCTGTGGTTCCCGGACTGGCCGATTCAGGCCGCCCGGCTGGCGGGGATCGCCCACTCACCGATGGCGATCGTCGGCGACCACCGGATCCGGGTATGTGATGGCCGGGCACGCCGCGCCGGGATCAAACGTGGCATGCGGGTGCGCCAGGCCCGCGCACTCTGTCCGGAACTGCAGATATCGGCGGGATCCCCGGAGCGCGAGGGGCGGTTATTTGAGCCGATTGCCGCGGGACTGGATGAGGTGGCTTCCTCGGTGGAGGTGCTGCGTCCCGGGCTGGTGCTCATTGACGCTCGGGCGGCCGGCCGCTATCACGGTGGGGAGGACCGCGCCGCCGAGCTGCTTATCGACGCCGCGACTCGCCGCGGGGTGGATGCCTTGGCAGGCATCGCCGATGAGATCGCCACCGCGGTGCTGGCTGCCCGGGTCGGCGCGGTGGTGTCGGTCGGCGGTTCCGCTGACTGGCTGGCGGGTCAGCCGCTGGCGCTGCTCACCGCCGAGAGTTCCCTGGACTGTGAGCCCGGGGTGGTGGCGGCGTTGCATCAGCTCGGGCTGCGTACCCTAGGGGAGTTTGCAGCGCTGCCACTGAGCGCGGTGGGTACCCGTTTCGGCCGGGCCGGACAACACTGTCACCGGATCGCCACCGGCGCCCCGGACCGGCGGCTGGCACCGGAGCTGCCTACCGTGGAGCTGTCGGTGTCCCTGACCCCGGCGGAACCGGTGGAGCGGGTGGATACCGCCACCTTCCTGGCCCGTACCCTGGCGGCGCGGTTGCACCAGCGGCTCCGGGCAGCTGGCCTGGTGTGCCTGCGGTTGCAGGTCATCGCAGAGCTGGCGGATGGGCGGCGGCTGGAGCGGATCTGGCGTACCCGGGAGGCGTTGAGCGAGCAGGCCACGGCGGATCGGGTGCGCTGGCAGTTGGACGGCTGGCTGACTGCCGGTGGTTCCGGTGGCATCATCACGTTGACCCTGGATCCGGTGGAGGTGGCCGCCCCCGGTAATTACGCTGAGCTCTGGCGCTCGGGCAGCGAGCGGGAGGACGCGCAGCGGGTGGTCAACCGGGTGCAGTCCACCCTCGGTAGTGATGCGGTACTCAAACCCCGCTCCGCTGGGGGACACGGGGTGGCTGAACGCATCAACTTCATCCCCTACGGCGAGGACGTCGGGGAGCCTGAAAAGGGCAGTTGGCCGGGTCGGATCCCGGGGCCGCTGCCGGCGCGCCTGCCTGCCGGTGCGGGGGTATCACTGGTGGATCGGGCAGGTCGGCCCGTGATCGTCACCGCGGAGGCGCTGCTGAGCGGCACACCTGCGGTCCTGGACTGTGGTCGCGGAACCTTTGAGATCCAGGGCTGGGCAGGTCCCTGGCCGGTGGACACCCACCGCCGACGTTGTGCCCGCCTGCAGGTGATCGGGCAGGCGGTGGGGGAGGGGGAGCCGCGGGCCTGGCTGCTGATCTGGGAACGCGGCTGGCAGGTGGAGGCGGAATATTGAGCTTAACGCTGGACGATATCTACGACCACGCGCGGCGGGTCATCGAGCACCTGCACGGAATAGGGCAGCTGTTGGTTCATCCCGATGATGAACTGGGAGCGCCCCTCAAAGGTGCCGATGCTCTGCACCTCCGTGATATTGCCGACGCCCTCGACGGTACCGATCTGCGGATCATCGATCCCCAGGTCAAAGGGGTAGGCCATGCCGTCCAGGTTCACGTTCAGGGCGGTGGCCCCCCGGAAGTCGACGGGGCGCCCCGAGCCCTGCTGTGAGGGGCGGTCGGTGTAGTCGATGAACCAGCCGGGGGTGCCTTCGCCGGTCAGATCAAAGACGACCCGGTCGAAGCCCTCATGGCTGCCCACCCGGACATCAGTGACGACCAAGGTGGCGGGAGCCTCGGGGCGCAGGGTCTTCATGGCGGTGTCGGAATCGCCCAAGGGGGTGATGCCTGCGTTGGTGGAGGTGCTGTCATCGCCGGAGATCGAGGCGGAGAGCGTTTCCAGGGCGGTGGTGGAATCCTGACCGGAGTTGCCTGCACCAGTACAGGCGCCGAGACCGAGGGCGGTGACGATCACACACCCCACGGCGATACGGCGAATCGGAATACCAGTCAGCACAGTCATGGAAAACACCGTAGCGCGAGATGAGCGAGCGGGAGAAACCAAAAGGGGCTTTAGAATTGATTGTGAACGAATCGTTGCAAACCGGCTTCTCGGATAGCGGATATCCTAGGAAGATGTCTGCTGCGCTTCGTTGTTCTGATGTTCAGGTTGAACCCCTTCCCGGTACCGCTAAACAGGAACGGGTACATGTGCTCCTCGAGCACCCGACCGGTTGGAGCCGGGATGTGCTCGACGGTGGGACCTTCGGCCCGGAACTCAGTGCGGAACTCAAGGCCCACCTCAACGCTAAAGCCGGGTTGCAGCTGATCCGTCGCCCCGGCCGCGAGGGGAGAATTGAGGGGCCGCGGGCACTTTTCCTGGCGTTCACTGCGGAGGGTGTCACCGAGAAGCTGACCCTCAGTGATCCGGCGGAGATCCTGGAGCTGGATCTCTCCGGACCGGGCCGCAATGGTGCTGAAACCGTGACCCACCCCCTGGTGCTGGTGTGCACCCACGGCAAGCGTGATCTCTGCTGTGCGGTGAAGGGCCGACCCCTGGCGGCACAGTTGGCGCAGCGTTTCCCCGGTGATGTGGTCTGGGAGACCTCGCATACCAAGGGCCACCGCTTCGCCCCCTCGATCCTGCTGATGCCCTGGGGCTATTCCTTCGGCCGCCTCAACACTCAGGCGGCGTCAGCGCTGGTGGCCACGGCGCAGCGGGGCGAGTTTTTCCTGCCCGGCAACCGTGGCCGTGGGCTCTGGCGGCCGGAGGACCAGGTCGCGGAACTCGCCGTTGCCCTTGAGCTTATCGACGCCGGGCGCTCCCTGTACTACGGCGACCTCGCCGTCGAAGGGGGCGTCGTCACGCATGCCGACGGCCGTTCCTGGACCGTGGAACTGAAAAAACAGGAGGTGACCGGGGTGGTCTCCTCCTGCGGGGATGAACCGAAGGTCGGTTCTGCCTGGGTGGCGGTTTCCGTTAGCGGCGCATGATCTTCTTCGACAACCAGTTGCCCAGCAGCTGGGCGATCTGGACGATGATGATGATCGCGAAGGTGGCCACGTAGGTGACCTCCCAGTCGTAGGCGCGGTAGCCGTAGACGATGGCGAAGTCACCCAGACCGCCGCCGCCGACGTAGCCGGCCATCGCGGACATGTCGATCACGGCGATGAAGATGAAGGTGTAGCCCAGGACCAGGGGCCCCAGGGCCTCGCGCAGAATCACCGTGGTGATGATCTGCCAGGGGCTGGCACCCATCGCCCGGGCCGCCTCGATCACGCCGGGATCGATGGCCACCAGGTTCTGCTCGACGATACGCGCCACCGCGAAGGTGGTGGCGATGGCCATGATGAAGGTAGCGGCATCACGACCGATGGTGGTGCCCACCACCGCCTGGGTCAACGGTCCGAAGGCGGCGATCATGATGATGAAAGGGATCGGCCGGACGAAGTTCACCAGCACGTTGATCACGGTGTAGACCACCGAGTTCTTCAGGATGCCCTGGCTGCGGGTGGTGTAGAGCAGGACACCCAGCGCGAGGCCCAGGACACCACCGGCGATCATCGCGATGGCCACCATGACGAGGGTGTCCCCGATGGCATCGAGGAAGGTGGGACCTAGCCGGTTCCAATCCGCGGCGAGAATCATGGTGTTCATCGGATGATCTCCTTGATGTCGGTGGTCGCCGCAAGGGTTCGGTAGAACTGCTCGATGGCGGGTGTCGGACCGTTGAGTCGGACCGTCATCTTGCCGAAGCTGTGCTGTTGCAGGGTGGTCACGCCACCGTGGACGATCGAGATCTTCACGCTGGCCTCCCGGGCTGCGGCGGCGGCCCCGAAGAAGCCGGAGTCCTCGCTCAGTTCGACGGTGAACAGCCGTCCCTCATGGGCCAGCAGGTCATCGGTTTCCACCATGTCCGGGGTGTTGCGCAGTGCGGTGGCCACGAAGCGCTGGGCGACGGCGGTCTTCGGGTCGGAGAAGACCTCGTAGACGGAGCCGTACTCCACCACCTTGCCGGCCTCCATCACGGCGACCTTGTCGGCGATGGAACGCACCACCTCCATCTCGTGGGTGATCACCACGATGGTGATGCCTAGCTCGCGGTTGACCTTGCGCAGCAGCGAGAGCACCTCCTGGGTGGTCTCCGGGTCGAGCGCAGAGGTGGCTTCATCCGCTAGCAGGAGGGAGGGGTTGTTCGCCAGCGCGCGGGCGATACCCACGCGCTGCTTCTGCCCACCCGAAAGCTGCTCCGGGAAGTTGCGACCCTTATCTCCCAGGCCGACGAACTGCAGCAGCTCCGCGACCCGGCGCTTGCGCTCCTCCTTCGGGACACCGGCCAGCTTCAGCGGGTACTCGATATTGCCGGCTGCGGTGCGGGAGGTGAAGAGGTTGAACTGCTGGAAGATCATGCCCACACCGGAGCGGATCTTGCGCAGCTGCGACTCCGACTTGCCGACCACATCAACTCCATCGAGCAGCAGCTGCCCGGAGGTGGCGTTGTCCAGACCGTTGATCAGCCGAACCAGTGTCGACTTACCGGCGCCGGAATAGCCGATGACGCCGAGTACCTCGCCGGGTTCAACGGACATCGACACATTATCGACGGCGATGGTGGTCGCCTTCTTATTGTTGTTGAACACCTTGGAGATGTTCCGGAACTCGATGCGGGTTCCGCTTCGTTGCTGGGTGTCAGACACTGTTCGTGTGCTCACTTTGCTTTGATGACAGGGCCGGTACAAGATTAAACCCCACCGTGGGAAACGGTGGGGTTGGGTGCGCTGGTGTCTTACTTCTGGGCGTCCGCTTCCAGGCGATCCAGGATCTCCTGCAGCTCAGCGGCGGTGCGCTGAACCGGAACGGAGGTGCCGGCGGAATCCTCGTCCACGGCAGCCTGAACCTCGGGGGAATGCCACAGCTCGACGAGCTCGGCCACGCGCGGATCTGCGGCATCCTCGGCCTTGGTCACGAAGACGTTGATGTAGGGCTCGGCTTCCTGGGACTCCGGATCATCCTCGAAAACCGCGGTGTTCGGGTCGATACCGGCGCGGTCCAGGAAGGAGTTGTTGATGATGGCAGGGGTGCCCTCGCCGTAGGCGACGGTGGTCTGGGCGGCATCAACCGGGGTCAGGGTGACCTTGGAGGCCTCTTCGTCGATGTCGAGCTCAGTCGGGGAGATCAGGCCCGGGGTCTTCAAGGTGATCAGATCAGCCTGCACCAGCACGTTGATGGCACGACCCAGGTTGGAGGGGTCATTCGGAACGGCGACAGACTGACCCTCGATGCCGTCAATGCCCTCGTGGTCCTTCCAGAACAGTGCCAGCGGCACGATCTCGGAGGCACCGACCGGGGTCAGGTCATCATTGTTTCCGACGTTGTACTCGGACAGGAACAACAGGTGCTGGAAGAGGTTGACATCGATCTGATCCTGGCTCAGGGCCTGGTTCGGGGTGGCGTAGTCGCTGAAGGGGACGACCTCGATGTCGACACCAGCGGCATCTGCCTGCTCTTCGAAAGCGACCCAGGCCTTCTTTCCGGCATCGGTGGTGCCGATGCGGATCGGGCCCTCGGCGGACTCGGAATCGGAGTCGGAGGAAGAGCAGGCGACCAGTGCGGTGGCGGCGAAGATGGTGGCGGTGCCGCCAGCCAGGATACGGCGCAGGTTCATGATGGTGTCATCCTTTGCTGGAAAATATTCAGGGGGTACTGGGGGAAGACATTAACACGCGCCGAACAGCTTGGTCTAGTTTTTTCGAACCGAGAGGGTTTGGGAGGTGGGTTCTGGCGGACTCAGTCGCACTCGGCCATCATGCCCAGGATCTCCTCCGGCGCACCATCAGCCCGGGCGCGGTCAAGGTCGAAGCAGGGGTATTCAGTGACTTCGGAACTGCCGTGTGCCTCATATTCCACCCAGCGACCGTTGTTCCAGAAGGCATATATCACCCAGTCGGTCTGCCACCGGCCGCCGCGCAGCCACTGCCCGTCGCAGTAGAGGACGGTGTCGAGGCCGGGGTCAATATCGCGGGCCAGGGCCTCCGGAGTGCATTCGATGAAGGGATCCGTGGGGCTGGAGGTGGTGGGAGTGGTTGGGGTACTGGTGGCTGCCGAAGTGCCGGGGCCTTCGGTGACGGTGACCGTCTCGGTGGGGGTTCCGGTTCCGGCACCGGTGCAGGCGGTGAGCAGTGTGGCCGTGGCGAGGAGCAGGATGGTGCGGAAGGGGTGTCTCATGACGGCCTCCTATCGGCTTTTTCTGAGCCTAGCCTGCGGGTCATCGGGCTGAAAAGAGTTTTCACCGGTTCTTGCCCATTCTGAGATATTGGAACATATGTTCTAATGTTGTGCTAGGTTCTGAGATGTGAGATTCACTGGCGGTGCCCCGTTGAGTTGGTCCCGGCTCGAACAGATTCTTTCCGGCCGGCAGGGGCCGGAACCGGTTCCGGTCGATCATCTGCGCGAAGCCCCTGCCCCGGGGCGTCGAGAAGCATCCCGCGCCTTCGCTGAATTACACGCCATCTCCAGCTACAGCTTTCTCAGTGGTGCCTCTGATCCGGAAACCCTGGTGGCGCGTGCCGCTGAGCTGGGATTATCCGCTTTGGCGGTGGTGGACCGCGATGGTTTCTACGGGGCCATCAAGTTCGCCGAGGCTGCGGCCGAGGCGGGGCTGCCCACGGTCTTCGGCGCCGAACTGACGCTTGCGGCGGACCGCGTGCTCACCCTGCTCTGCCGTGATCCGGAAGGTTATCGTCGGCTCTCCCGCTTGATCGCTGCGGCACATATGGCCGGCGGCGAGAAGGGCCGGCTGTATTACCCACCGCTGGAGCTGATCGCTGCGGCAGCTGAGGGGCACTGGTTGATACTCGCCGACCATTCCTGGCTGGGGGAGATAGACCGGCTGATCGACGGTTTCGGCGCAGCGAATGTGATCCGGGAATATGTGGTGAGCATGTTGCCGGAGGATGCCGACCACCACGCCAAATTGGATGAATGGCCAAAACTGCGGGCCATCGTCTCGGCGCGCCCGGCCGCCGCCACGCGTCATGACGCCCCGCTGGCCCGGGCGAAGCGGTCGCTTGCACGCCGGGAGGCGATGAGCCAGGCGGAGTCAGCACTCCATCCGATGGGGGCGGGGTGGCTGCGCTCCGGCGAGCAGGTGTCCATCATGGTGCCCGGCCGTCCGGAGCTGCTGGTCACCGCGGTTGAGATCGCGCAGGAATGTTCCTTCACCCTCGACCTGCTCGCGCCGAATCTGCCGCACTGGAAGACCCCGGAGGGTCAGCCGGAAATGTCTTGGCTGCGCCACCTGGTGCGCACCCGCGCCGAAACGAGGTATGCCAGCCGCCCGCCGGAGATCCGGGCGAGGGCGCAGCGGCAGATCAAGTATGAGCTCGGGGTGATCGGGCAGCTGGACTTTCCCGGCTATTTCCTCATCGTCAATGATCTGGTGGATTTTTGCCGCCGGGAGAATATCCTCTGCCAGGGGCGGGGCTCGGCGGCGAACTCGGCGGTGTGTTTCGCACTCGGTATTACCAACGCCGAGCCGATTTCCGCCGGGTTGCTTTTTGAACGGTTTCTCTCCCCGGAACGGGAGGGGCCACCCGATATCGACATTGATATTGAATCCGGTCGCCGGGAGGAGGTCATCCAGTACGTCTATGAGAAATACGGCCGGGATTATGCCGCCCAGGTGGCCAATGTGATCACCTACCGCACCAAGGGGGCGATCCGTGATGCCGCCCGCGCGCTCGGCTACCCACCGGGCACCGCGGATGCCTGGTCCAGGGGTACAGCAGCACCTCCGGCTGACGTGGTGGAGCTGGCGGAGAAGTTTCAGGGGCAGCCCCGTCACCTGGGAATCCACTCCGGAGGCATGGTTATCTGTGACCGGCCCATCGCGGATGTGGTGCCCACCGAATGGGCCCGGATGGACAAGCGCTCCGTGGTGCAGTGGGACAAGGATGACTGCGCCTCTGCCGGGCTGGTGAAATTCGACCTGCTGGGCCTGGGCATGCTCGAGGCCCTGCACCACATGATCGACCTGGTCGAGCAGACCACCGGCAGACGGGTGGAACTCTGGGATCTGGATCTGGCTGAGCCGGAGATCTACGAGATGCTTTCGCGTGCCGACGCCGTGGGAGTCTTCCAGGTGGAATCCCGCGCGCAGCTCTCCACGCTGCCGCGCCTGAAGCCACAGAACTTCTTTGACCTGGTTGTTGAGATCGCGCTGATCCGGCCCGGCCCCATCCAGGGTGGCTCAGTCCATCCCTATCTGCGGCGGCGCAGCGGGGAGGAGGAGATCAGTTATGAGCACCCGGTGCTGGCGAAATCCCTGGCCAAAACCCTGGGGATCCCGCTCTTCCAGGAACAGCTGATGCAGATGGCCGTCGATGCCGCCGGATTTTCCGGGGCCGAGGCGGATAATCTGCGCCGGGCGATGGGTTCCAAACGCTCCCCGGCGAAGATGGCGGCCATCCGTGCCCGCTTCTTCCAGGGCCTCGCCGACACCAACGGCATCACCGGGGAGGTCGCCGAGAACCTATGGAATAGGGTCGTGGCCTTTGCCGCCTATGGTTTCCCGGAATCCCACTCGCAGTCCTTCGCCTCCCTGGTCTACTTCTCCGCCTGGTTCAAGTATCACTATCCGGCGCAGTTCTGCGTTGGTCTGCTCCGGGCGCAGCCGATGGGCTTTTATTCCCCGCAGTCCCTGATCGCTGATGCCCGCCGCCATGGGGTGTCGATCCTCCCGATCACCATCAATGACTCCGGCGTGGAAGCCGACTGCGAGGCCGGTGCCATCCGTCTGGGATTGAACCTGGTGCAGGGCCTGGGTGCTGCGGGAGCTGCGCGCGTCGAGAAGCAGGCGCCGTTTTCCTCGATCCCGGATCTCTCGCGCCGGGCCGAGCTGAAGGTGGCCCAGGTCGAGGCGCTGGCACGCGCCGGTGCACTGGAATGCCTGGGAATGGACCGTCGCCAGGCGCTGTGGCAGGCCGGGGTCGCCGCGACCGAGAAACCCGGGATGCTGCCTGGGCTGTCCGCTATTTCGGCGCCGCACCTGCCGGGGATGAATGCTTTTGAGCTGCTGGTCGCCGATATCGCCAGCACCGGGGTGAGCCACCAGATGCAGCCGATGGCGCTGATCCGGAGCCAGCTTGCCGCCGCCGGGATCACCACCGCGGAGCAGCTTCTCGACGCCACGGACGGCACCCGGATCCGCATCGCCGGGGTGGTCACACACCGGCAGCGCCCGCAGACCGCCGCGGGGGTGACCTTCCTCGGCCTGGAGGATGAGACCGGGCTGATGAATGTGATGGTGTCCCCGGGGCTCTGGAAACGCCACCGTCAGCTAGCGCGTGGCGCCAAAGCTCTGGTGGTGCGTGGGATCATCCAGAATGCCACTGGGGTGGCGAGTCTGGTGGCTGATCACCTGGAACCGTTGGGCATCGGTGAGCTGCTCAGCCGGGGATCACGGGATTTTCGCTGAGGGCCGCCGGATCCGGCTCAGGATGAGGACTACCGCGAAGATCAGTCCGTAGCAGACCGCCATCGCGGCGGAGGTGGCGGCATCGAGCCGGTAGGCGACCAGGAACCCACCGAGTGCGCCCACTGCAGCGATCAGGAGAGTCCAGCGGATCAGCTGGGGCAGGCGGTTGCTGATCAGGTGGGCGGTGGCTGCCGGGGTGACCATGAGGGCGATGGCGAGGATAGCTCCGGCAGCGTGAAACGCCGCAGTAACCGTGACTGAGACCAGGAACATCAGCGCCAGGTTCAGCCCGCGGGTGCGGATACCGATGAGCTCAGCGAACTGCAGATCAAAGGTGGAGACCTTGAGCTGGCGGTAGCACGCGGTGATGAATACCGCATTCAGCAGGAGTACCCCGAGCATCAGATACATATAGGAGGGGCCGAAATCCCGACCGCCCAAGATCAGATGGTCAAAGGACGCCAGGTTCAGGTCACCGACGAGCACCACGTGGGTGTCCAAGTGAACATTCTGCAGGCGCGAGCTGACCAAGATCACGCCGAGAGCGAAGAGGGCGGGGAAGATCAGGCCCTGTGGGGCATCGCCGCTGAGCAATCCAGTGCGGGAGAGCCATTCAGATCCCACCGCGACCAGGAGTCCGGAGACCGCCGCCCCGAATACGAGCCAGGGGGAGCGGAGATCCGAGGTCAGAGCGTAGCCCAGGACGATTCCCGGGAACACTGCGTGGCTGATGCCGTCGACGATCATCGAGTTTCCCCGCAGGACGACAAATACCCCAGGAAGGGCGCAGGCCAATGCGGTGACCAGCGCCAATAGTGCGGCACCGAGTGCGAAACCCATCTACGTCACCGCCTTGAGCTCGGCGATCGTCCGGCGCTGCCGGAGGATGCGTCGGAGGATACTGCGCTCCGGGGCGGCGATCAGGGAGAAGAGGAAGATCAGGGAGAGGGTCACCACGATGACGGGGCCGGTGGGCAGCGGACCGAAGGTGATCGAGGCATAGGTGCCGGCTGCCGAACCGAGGCCGCCGATGACCCCGGAGAGCAGCACCATGCCGGGCAGGGTGCGTACCCACTGACGCGCGGCGGCCGGGGGGATGACCACGAAGGCGACCATGAGCACCAGGCCGATGGCCTTGACCCCGATGACCGTGGCCACGGCGATCGTGGCGAACATGAGGGTGTCGGTGATCCGGTTGTTGAATCCCATCACGGCGGCATGCTCCCGGTCGAAGGTGGTGAGCGCGAACTCCTTCCACAACAGCAGGACCACCAGCAGCGCCAGGCCGCCGATGAGCAGGGAGACAGTGAGGTCCGCCCGGGTGATGGTGGAGGCGTTGCCGAAGAGATAGTCCTGGATACCGCCCTTATCGGGAATCGGGTTGTTCTGGATGTACTGCATGAGCAGCATGCCGAAGCCGAAAAGGGAGGACAGCACCACCGCCATCGCGGTGTCGATCTTGATCCGCGAGATCCGGGGGATCGAGTTGGTGCAGAACACCGCGATCGTGCCGACGCTGACGGCGCCGATGATCAGGGCGAACATGTTGCGGCCGTGAAACCCGAATGCGCTGAGCACCAAAAAGGCGATGAGTGTGCCGGGCAGGGCGGCGTGTGAGATGACATCGCTGATCAGGGACTGCTGGCGCAGATAGGCGAAGGAGCCGAGAGCCCCGGCCACCACGCCAATGATGGTGGTGCCCCAGAACACCATGGTGAAGGTGTGGTCACCGAAGAAGTCCATCGGGTTCATCGGGGATCACCGCTCAGGCCGTAGGCGGTACGGATGGCGGCCTCGGTGAAGTGGGTGCTGACATCGCCGGTGCTCACCACCCGTCCGGAGTTCAGCAGGGTGATCCGGTCACAGTAGTCCGGCACCGTGGCCAGATCGTGGTGCACCAGGACGATGGTCTTCCCCTTCGCCCGTAGCTCATGGAGCACCTCGACGATCGCCTGCTGGCTGAAGGCATCCACCCCCTGGAAGGGTTCATCCATGCAGTACAGGTCCGGTTGCTGGGCGAGGGTGCGGGAGAGGAAGACGCGTTGCCGCTGGCCACCGGACAACTGTCCGATCTGCCGGTTCGCCAGGTCACTGATCCCGGTTTGCGCCATCGCCGCAGCGGCGCGCCGGCGTTCCTCGCTGCCGGGGCGACGGAACCAACCCAGGCGGCCATAAGTCCCCATGAGGACCACATCTGCCACGGTGGTGGGGAAGTCCCAGTCAACGCTGTTGTGCTGCGGCATATATCCGACCCGCTGCCGCGTCCGGTTCAGGGGCTGGCCGAAGAACTCGCTGTGCCCGGCCAAGGTGGGAACCAGGCCGAGCATCGCCTTGAGCAGGGTGGATTTTCCGGAGCCGTTGGGCCCCACCACGCCCATGACCAGGCCCTGCGGGACCGCGAAGTCCACCGCCCGGAGCACCGGCTCAGCGTGGTAGGCGACGGAGAGTCCGGTGCATTCAACTGCCAGGGATGAGGTGCTCATCTATTTCCCCAAGGCTTCGGCCACAGTGCTGACATTGTGCTCATATACACCGAGGTAGGTGTCCACCGGTGCGGTGGGGCCCAGCGAATCTGCGAAGAGTTCCGCTTCGGAGACAGTTATGTTCCAGCCGCGGGATTCAACCGCCTCGCGTAGTGAGGTGATTGCCTGCGGGTTGGTCTGATTGTCCTGGAAGATCACGGGTACCTCATTGTCGGCGATATAGTCGGCCAGTTCCGAGAGCTCCCCGGCGGAGAGCGCGGCCTGGGTGGAGATGAAGTCGGTGGCCCGAACCTCCAGGCCATAAGTGTCGCCGAAGTAGCCGAAGGCATCGTGGCCGGTGACCAGGATCCGGGGTGCCGGGATATCGGCGAGCAGTTCTGCGGACTTCTGGTGGAGTGCGGTGAGTTCAGCCTGGTAAGACTCAGCATTGGTCCGGTATTCCGCGGCCTGTTCCGGGTGCTGCTCGGCCAATCGCTCGGCGATGACCCCGATGACGAGGTTCCAGGCCACCGGGCTATTCCAGATGTGCGGGTCGAACAGCGGATTGCCCTGGGCATCGGTTTCGGGCCAGCTCAGCAGCAGTTCGCTCGGGAGCTGATCGCCGACGGCCAGCTGCTGATCACCGAGGCTCTCCAGCTGGTGGATCATCTGGGCCTCCAGATGCAACCCATTCCAGAGCACCAGGTCAGCATTGCGCATCGTCTCGATGTCCCGGGTCGAGGGCTGGTAGGTGTGGGGATCTCCACCGGGGCCGACCATGGTGATCACCTCGGCATCCGGGGCGATGCTACTGACCGCGTCAGCCAGGTAGCCGGTGGTGGCGTAGACCGTGAGCGCGGTACCCCGGGCGGTGGTCTCGGCGGTGCTGCAGGCGCTTAGCGACAGGACCGTCACGGAGAGTAGTACAGCTCCACCCAATAAGCGTCGGGTTAGGGTCACAGAACATCTCCCGGATAGTGTTGAAGTTAGAAGTTCAATGAGTTGAACTTATAGGAATGGTAGTCATGAACTTGCGGAGAGGGCAAGGTGGAGATCTTCGCGCCGGGCTCAGATAGTCTGGGGATCATGCACGTGAGTGAGCTGCCCGACCGATCCCAGGACTACCTGAAGGCCATCTGGAATGTTGCTGAATACTCCGGTGAGCCGGCTGCTCTCGGGGAACTGGCTGCCCGCGTAGGGCAGAAGACGACGACCGCCGCCGAGGCGATCCGCCGGCTGGCGAGCAAGGGGCTGGTGGAGAATGAGCCCTACCGCGGCATCACGCTGACCGAGGCAGGGCGTGAACTCGCGGTCGCGATGGTGCGCCGACACCGCCTTTTGGAGACGTTTCTGGTCCAGGTCCTCGGATACTCCTGGGATGAGGTCCACGAGGATGCGGAACTGCTCGAGCATTCCGTCTCCGACCGGTTCGTCGCGCGTATCGACGCCCACCTGGGTCACCCGGCGCGGGATCCGCACGGCGACCCGATCCCCGATGCCGAGGGCCAGCTCCCGCCGGTGGAGTGGATCAGCCTGGCAGCGGTGGTAGCGGGGGACACCGTCACCGTCGAGCAGGCCGATGACCGTGATCCGCAGCTGCTGCGTTATCTTTCCGCCCACGGACTCATCCCCGGCACGCAGCTCACCGTGCTCGGGCCGCCGGTGGCAGGGATGTTGAAGGTGGAGGTCGCCGGCGAAGACGTGGTGCTCGCGGAGACCTCACTCGCCGATATCCGGGTCCGCCGGAACGGGAACTAGCTGAGCCAGCCTTCGACGGTGCCCGGGTGGCGGCGGGCCCATTCCTGGACGGCGGGCAGAATGTCCATGCCCTCGACATTGACCAGCAGGTCCATCTCATTGACATCAGCGACGCTGTAGCGGATCTTGGCGAGCGCCTCGCGGGTGCCTGCCGGCAGCTGCTCCCAGGCACCCCGATGGGCGATTAACGACGCCCGGTCCGGGGCCGGGAAGGCGCCTTCCGGATCCTCCAGCGGGCGCAGCTCATGGACCTCATTGAGGTACATCGGCTGCCACAGCGGAGTGATGAACCACTCGCCGGCGGCGTAGCGTCGGTTGACCGTCTCGATGATCGCGTCGATGTCACCGTGTGGCTGGGTCCACCCCAGTTCCGCGAGTCTGTAGGCTTCCAGCAGCTGGTCGCCGCGCATGGTCAGCCCCGCCGCCGAGGTGGTTCCCTGCACCACCTTCCCGCCGAATTTCTCGGCGACCGCCGGCTTGGCGAGGTCGTGCAGGCTGGCGACCTCGGTTTCGGGGACATAGCCCGGGACGGCCCAGAAGAACTTCGCGGCGTCATAAAGCGTGCCCACCTCAACGACCGCATCCTTGACCTGTTCCCAGTAGACGGCGTGACCGCCGGGCAGCCAGGCATCGGCGAAAAGATGGTGCTCACCGGCGGCGATCTTCGGGTACATCTCGGGGTGCGGGCCCTCGTGGACCTCAACCTCATGGCCCAGCCGCAACAGCACCTCCTCGACCACCGCGGCGGCCACCTGGTGGAAGGATTCATTGATACGGCCGAGGATGATCGGTTCGGTCATGGTGCGGGCTCCCGTGTGTGAGTGGTGTGGTGGTCGTCACGGTGAGGCTATCAGTTTCTCAGCAGGGCAGACTGTACTTCGCAGTTTTTGGCAGAGTGTAAGACATGGACACTCAGCAGGAACCACCTTCCGGCGAGCTGCCGGAGATGAACCCCGTCTCCCCGAAGCTCACCACCGCCCGCTACCTGGGCCGATTGCCGTGGATTCTGGTGGTCTTGATCGTCTTCCTGGTGCTGGGATTCGTCTTCAGCCACTGGTGGCAGCTCGGCAGCCTCGTGGCCCTGCTGTTGTTGGGCTGGCAGGCGTGGCTGATCCCGCAGCAGGTCAAACGGCTGGGATGGTTGGAAACCGAGAATGAACTGCTGATCACCAAGGGAAAACTCTGGTACACCTTCACCGTCGTTCCCTACGGCCGCATCCAATTCGTCGACGTCAAGGCCGGACCCATTGAGCGTTCCCTCGGGCTCAAATCAGTCGACCTGCACACCGCATCCGCCACCTCTGACTCCTCGGTGCAGGGACTGCCGGCCGCCGAGGCGGAGGCTTTGCGGGAACGCCTAGCAGTGAAAGCACGGGAGAGGATGAGTGGGCTGTGACACAACCTGCTGCTGTCCCACCTGCTGCTGAAGAGTTCCGGCGGGTGCACCGGCTAACCCCGCTGCTACGTTTCTGGACCCTCATTCTGGCGGTCTTCGCCGCCCTGATCTTCAACTTCAACATCTCCACCCTCAACAGCCTCTGGGGATTTTTCAGCGGGGAGTTCAGCCAGGCCTGGGTATCCCTCCTGATTGGTGTCGGCGGACTGGTGCTCGCCTTCGTCCTGATCTGGTGGGTGTCACAGATCTGGTGGAAAGCCACGGGTTTCCGCATCACAGATGAAGAAGTACAGCTCAAACGCGGTGTGCTGAACACCCAGCTGCGCACTGCCAGGTATGACCGGGTCCAGGCTGTCGACGTCGTGGAGTCGGTCATCGCCCGCATCTTCCGGGTCGCCGCAGTAAGAGTGGAAACTGCTGGCGGCGGAAACTCCGTCATTGAGATCGCCTACCTGCGCAAAGCCGAAGCCGAACAACTGCGCCAGGAGCTGTTGGCCTACACACGGGGTCCGGCTGTTGCTGAGGTCCCCGTTTCTGAGATCTCTGGTTTGGATGTCTCCCCGGTACCCGGGGAACCGAAGTCTGATGTCCTGGTGCCGGAGATTCCGATCCAGCGTTCCCTGCTCGGTGCCCTTCTGAGTATTCCCGCGATTATCTCCGCGGTGGGCATCATCATCCTGCTGCTCACCCCGATTGCCCCGGCCTCAGCTCTGCCGGTGTTGGTTGGTGTGCTGCCGATCGTCTGGGGGCAGATCGACCGCAGCTGGAAGTTCAATGCCAGGCTGGAAGGTGAGGTTGTCCACCTCTCCTATGGGCTGGCTGACCGACGTCGCCAGTCCATCCCGCTGCATCGGATCCATGGTGTGAAGATCCGACAGCCTCTTCTTTGGCGGTTCATCGGCTGGTGGGCAGTGGATGTCACCGTCGCGGGGTACGGCCAGGAATCCGACAAGAAGACCGGCACATCGACGCTCTTCCCGGTCGGCTCTCGGGAACAGGCGGTCGCGGTGGCTGCGGTACTGGGTCCGCTGAGCCTGGCAGAGATTGAGGAGCAGGCCCGGCCGGAAGGGCCGACCCACCCCGATTTCAGCAGTCCTCGGATCGCCCGCTGGGTGTCACCGATCGACCGGAAACAGCAGGGTGTGACACTCCTGGATCACGCTGTCATCGTGCACAAGGGCCGGCTGAGTCGGCGGGTATCCATGATCGAACCCTCACACATTCAGGAAGTGACGCTCAGCCATGGTCCGCTGCAGCAGCTCGTCAACCTCTGCACGGTGCGGATGGACCTGGTCGCAGGGCCGGTACGCATGGCTGGTGAGGACCTCAATGCAGCCAAGGGGCGGGAGCTGGTGGACTGGCTGCAACGCCGGAAGCTACCGGAGCTGGAGCTTCGGAGTTAGGTTCTGGCTGGTCAGTTCCCACCGGGGAAACCCAGCTGGCGCCAGGCCTCATAGGTGCCCACCGCGGCACAGTTCGAGAGATTCATGGAACGCCGCCCCGAGAGCATCGGGATCCGCACCTCCTTGGTGATACGGGGGTGAGCGAGAGCAAGCTCCGTCAATCCGGTGGGCTCAGTGCCGAAGAGCAGGGCATCACCAGGTTGGTAGGTGATCTCGGTGTGGAAGGAGCTGGCCCGGGTGGCGAAGGCAAAGATGCGGGACTCCGGGATGGAATCGAGGCAGTCGTTGAGGGTCGGGTGTACCGTGACCTCCGCCAGATCGTGATAGTCCAGACCCGCTCTACGCAGATGTTTTTCACTCAGATCAAATCCCAGGGGTTCTACCAGATGCAGGTGGGCCCCCGTTCCGGCACACATTCGGATGGCGTTTCCGGTGTTCGGTGGGATCACGGGGTTCTCAAAAATCACGTGCAGTAGGGGAGCAGGCATGGAATTCATTCTAAGCGTGGAATAATGGGGCTCGTGACTGCGATCAAACTTGACGGAAAACTGTACCGCGAAGAGATCTTCGCTGACCTGGCCACACGAGTGGCCGCACTCAAGGAGAAGGGGATCACCCCGGGCCTGGCCACGGTGCTGGTCGGCGAGGACCCCGGCTCCCACTCCTACGTGAAGATGAAGCACCGGGATTGCGCGGAGATCGGGGTCAATTCCATCCGCCGCGATCTGCCGGCCGATGTGACCCAGGAGGAACTCAATGCCGTCATTGACGAGCTCAATGCGGACCCGGCCTGCACCGGCTACATCGTGCAGCTGCCGCTGCCGAAGCACCTCAATGAGAACGCGGTGCTCGAGCGCATTGATCCGGCAAAGGACGCCGATGGCCTGCACCCGGTGAACTTGGGCAAGCTGGTTCTCAATGAACCCGCTCCGTTGCCCTGCACCCCGAATGGTTCGATCCAGCTGCTGCGCCGTTTCGGTGTCGAGCTCAACGGCGCCAAGGTGGTCGTCATCGGTCGTGGTGTGACCGTCGGTCGGCCGATCGGTCTGATGCTGACCCGCCGCAGCGAGAACTCCACCGTCACCCTGTGCCACACCGGCACCAAGGACCTCAAAGCTGAGACCCTGCAGGCGGACGTCATCATCGCGGCAGCCGGTAAGGCACACATGCTGACCGCCGACATGATCAAGCCGGGTGCCGCCGTTCTCGACGTCGGAGTTTCCCGCGTTGAGGGCAAGTTGCTTGGCGACGTCCACCCGGATGTCTGGGAGGTCGCTGGTGCGGTCTCCCCGAACCCCGGTGGTGTCGGTCCGATGACCCGCACCTTCCTGCTGGCCAATGTCGTGGAGCGGGCCGAACGGCTCGCCAATGCCTGATTTATCGGCGACCGCACTGAGCAACCCACATGATGTGGGCTTGCGACCTTCAGTGCTGCCCCGATTCCTCCAGCTGCTGGGCATGGCGGCATTCCTACTGGCCTTTGTGGTGGCCTCAGGGTTTGCCCTCACTGAGCACTGGCGGCGGGCAACCTTCACCCTCGGGGCGGCGATGATCTGGCTCGCCGTCCTGAGGTTGAGCTGCGATTCGAAGGTGCTCGGCGTCTTGGCGGTCCGCTCCAGACGATTCGACACCATCTTCAACCTGATGCTCGGCGGGGGACTGGTTTTTCTCTCCTCCTCGATTGATGCGTTGGGAAGCTAGCGCCCGGAACTAGAAGGGCGGCTCCTCCTCGAAGTCCGGAGTCAAGGGAGGCTCTGGAGCTTCGTGGCTCTTTCGCCGTTGCTCGATGCGCTTGGCACGTCGCTGTGCGAAGGTCTGGCCGAAGAGCTTGTTGTCCTTGGTCAGCGGTCCCTGTGGGAAGGTGACCACTGTGGTGCCATCCGGATATTTCCAGGTCACGACACCGTTCTTATCCATGGATGCGGTCATACGGCGACCAGTCTTGACATTGTGATGATGACCGCACAGAGATTGAAGATTCTCTACTGCTGTGGCACCACCAGCTGCATGATTGATCACATGGTCCAGCTCGCAGTGCTCGGCTGCGATGGTGCAGTCAGGGAAACGGCAGGTGCCGTCGCGGCCCTTGACCGCCTGCGCAATACCGGTGGTGGGGCGGTAGGCCGGGGTGATCTCCTGCTCTGCCGCATCCATGTCTCGGACATCGGTGACCCGTTCTTCCCACTCCGCAGATTGTCGGTCATCTAACCAGCCTCCACCGGATAAGTAGACCGGCTTGCCACCCACCGGGCCATAGACGTTGAAGGTTACCCGTGGTGGAAGCTCGCCCCGGATTAGTTTCAGGAAGGCCCCGAGCAAGGTGCCGTTCTTCTTGCGTGCCGCAATCATTGCCAGGACCTTCCGGATCTCGGCGGCTTGGTCGTCGGGGACGGTCATCTCGATCCTTGTGGTCCCACCGCCGTCGGAAGAGAAATGGATGCCATGACCCCTCGGGTCGGATTCCTTCTCGGCGGCTTCCGGATCGAGTTCTGCGAGCAGCTTCCGGATGAGGGCCCGGATGGCCCTTGCGCCGGGTAATACCTGGCTCTTCCTGATGGGGGTCAGATATGTGGTGATCCTTCGGTCCAGCTCTGCAATGATCTCCGGTTTGGTGACTGCTATCAGTCCATTTTCGATAGCCTTCAACCGTGGGAAATCCAGGAGCCCAAGATCTCGGTTATGGGTGGCGATGAGCGGGTAGAGCTCCAGCAGATCGACGATAGCGGCCCACCTCAACACGGCGTTCTTGGTCAGGCCGGTGCGATTGCCCAGCTGTGAGGCGATAGTGTCGACATCCTCTTCCATCGCTGGGGCGAGCTGGGTCCATAATTCCAGGTCCATCCGGTTTCGCTGCATATTCCATAGAGCTGCGGGATCGGTGGGGTCGGTGGAACGGTAGTAGGGCTGTATGGGTTTCTCGGTTGCTGCTTCCTTGGGATTCATCATGGTCCTCCCCGAAGTCCACCCCAGGACTTCAACCAATAGAAAATATGTTCGATTCAGAACCTAGGGGAAGGGCCGGACACATTGGCCCCTTCGGGGGGATTTTGATATCAAAACAGCAGGTGGGAAGGCTTTCCGAGGGGGCGCCCATTGGGGTACCGGCGGGATGGCGGCCGCGCCGATACATGCTAGATGTAGAACTCGATCTTGCCGGTCAGCTCCGGAAAGTCCGGGAGATTGAGGGTGGGCTCCGCCAGGGCGATGAAGCGGCGGAGGATATTGTCCATCTGCCGGAACTCCGCGAGGAAGGCGTCATGGCCCACCGGGGAGGAGATCTTGCCCATCGCCAGCAGATTGCCCAGATTTCGGCTGAGGTGTTCCTGCTGGTGGTAGGGGTACAAAATATCGGTGTCCACGCCAACGACCATGGTGGGCACGGTGGAGGCTGCCAGGGCCTTGTTCAGCCCGCCGCGGCCCCGGCTGATGTCATGCCGGTTCATGGAATCGGTGAGGATGACATAGGAGCCGGCGTCGAAACGCTCCATCAGTTTCCGGGCCTGGTGGTCGAGGTAGCTCTGGACCGCAAAGCGCTGTTTGCGGTCGCGAAAGGTGCCTAGTGGGTTTTCACCGGTTTGAGCATCGGAACCGAAGCGCTCGTCGACCTCCAGTTCGCCACGGTAGGTCAGGTGGGCCAGCTTGCGGGCACCGCCGAGTCCGGCGCTCGGGGTGTAGCCGGTGTCGTGGTAGTCACCGCCGTGCCAGAAGAGATCGTTCTCGATCATGGAGATCTGGGCGGACTGGATGCCGATCTGCCAGGCGCTGGCACGGGCGGAGACCGCGATGACCAGGGCGGAATCGACCAGTTCCGGGTACATCAGAGTCCATTCCAGGGTGCGTGCCCCGCCCATGCTGCCACCGATGACCCCGGCGAGGCGGTTGATGCCCAGGACGTCGAGAAGCGCTTTTTCGGCGTCGACCTGATCGCGGATGGACAGTGCCGGGAAGCGGGAGCCCCAGTGGTCGCCGTCGGGATGGCGGGAGGCTGGGCCGACCGAGCCCATGCAGCCGCCGATGACATTGGTGCAGATGATGCAGAAGCGGTTGGTGTCCAGGGCCATGCCCGGGCCGACGAGGCCCTTCCACCACTCCACCACATCGGAGTCGCCGGTGAGGGCATGCTCGATGAGCAGTACATTGGTGGCACCGTCCGCGGTGATCTGGAGCTCGCCCCACCGCTGGTACGCGATGAAGGCATCGTCGATCAGGCCCCCGGCCTCGGTGGGGAAATCACCGATGGGGACGACGGCCAGTTCTCCGGCCGGGGCGAGCTTGGTCATGGGAGGAACCACCTGTGCTTTCTGGTGCAGCTGTACTAGTTGAGAGCGTCGAAGCCGAGCTGCAGATCGGCGAGGATGTCATCGATGTTCTCGATGCCGACAGAGAGGCGCACAGTGGACTGGGTGATGCCAGCGCGGGCCAGGCCGTGTTCATCGGACTGGGAGTGGGTGGTGGTGGCCGGGTGGACGACCAGGGAACGCACATCACCGATATTGGCCAGGTTGGAGTGCAGCTTCAGGCTGTCGATGAAGGTCCAGGCGGTGTCCTTGCCACCGTCGATCTCGAAGGTCAGCACCGAACCGGTGTACTTCAGACCCAGCTTCTCCTTGGTGGCGTACCAGGGGGAGGACTTGAGCCCGGCGTAGTTGACCTTCGTCACCTTCGGGTGAGCGTCGAGGAACTCGGCGACCTTCTCGGCATTCTCATTGTGACGCTCGATGCGCAGGGAGAGGGTATCCAGGCCTTGTGCGGTCACCCAGGCGTTGAAGGGCGAGGGGGCGGCACCGGTGTCGCGCAGCAGGCCGACGCGTGCCTTCAGGCCGAAAGCCGGAGCACCCAGGTCGGCGTACTTCAGGCCATGGTAGGCCGGATCCGGGGTGACGAAGTCCGGGAAGACGGGCTTGCCGTTGCGTTCGATGGTCCAGTCGAAGGTGCCGCCGTCGACGAGCACGCCGCCCAAGGCGGAGCCATTGCCGGTGTAGAACTTGGTGGTCGAGGCGACGACGATATCAGCGCCCAACTCCAACGGGCGGACCAGTGCGGCGGTGGCCACGGTGTTGTCGATGATCAGCGGCACGCTGTTGCGGTGTGCGACCTCGGCGATGGCCGGGATGTCCAGGACGTCTGCCTGCGGGTTCGCGAAGGTCTCGCCGAAGAAGGCGACGGTGTTCTCCTGGACAGCTGCCTGCCAGGACTCCGGGTCATCCGGGTTGGTCACGAAAGTGAACTCGATGCCCAGACGCGCCATGGTCACCTGGAAGAGGGTCTCGGTGCCGCCGTAGAGGCGCGGGGAGGTGACCACGTGGGAGCCGGTGCCGGCGAGGTTGAAGATCGCGGCGGTGGTGGCTGCCTGGCCGGAGGCGAACATGACAGCGTGTACCCCGCCCTCGAGGGAAGCGAGACGATTCTCCACGGCCTCCACCGTCGGGTTGGTCAGCCGGGAGTACACCGGGCCGAGATCCTCCAGGGCGAAGCGCTGCTTGGCGTGCTCTGCGGAGTCGAAGACGAAGGCGGTGGTGAGGTGAATCGGCAGGTTGCGGGCACCGGTATCGGAGTCCACCGGCTGACCGGCATGGATGGAGCGGGTTTCAAAACCCCACTCGGTGGCATTGGAGTTGTCATACTTCGGCATGTCAGCGCATCCTTGGTTTCATTGGGTGTGGGTTAGCTGTCCACGACGATAACCCTGCTCCGGGAACTTGGCAAACAGCTCGGTCTACTTTTAGCTGAACTCCCTGTTCATGGGGTGAAAATATGGCCAGACCAAGCGGTGTGCCCCCGGGTGGATGGTCGCCCCCCGAGGCCCTTTCCCGTCGGGTGGCGAACTATCCTTGGAAGGCATGAGTACCCCTGCCAAAGATTTCACCGACACGTTTGCCCGCTACTGGTCGGCGAACGGTGGTGCCGAGATCCAGGGAAGGATCGTCGGACAACTGATGTTGGATGAGGGCAACGGGGTCAGTGCCGCCCAACTGGCCGAGGAGCTGGCGATCAGCCGCGGCTCAGTGTCCACTGCGGTGCGTCGGTTGGAGCAGGCGGGATTCATCCGGCGTACCCGTCGTCCGGGCAGTCGCGCGGACTGGTTCATCATGGATGATGACGTGTGGGCCGGCTTCCTGGAACACGAGTACAACTACCTCGCCGCGCAGCGTGATCTGGCCGCGGCAGCTCTGGCGGTGATGCCCGCCGAGAGCCCGGCGCGGCCGCGCCTGCGCAATATGCATGACTACATGTCCTGGCTCACCGAGGAGCTGGATCTGCGGAGTGCCTGGCGGGAGCATAAAAAAGAGCTCGCTTTCCGACGTCGCGAAGACTAGCCGGGATCCTCCACCGGCACCACCATCGGGGTGCCGGACCAGGGGTCGGCGGCGATCATGGCTTCCAGGTTGAAGACCTCCCGGACCAGGTCGGCGGTGAGCACCTCGGCGGGTTTCCCCTGGGCCACGATCTTTCCCTGCTGCATCACCACCAGTTCATCGGCGTAGCGGGCGGCCTGGTTCAGGTCGTGTAGCACCGCTACCACGGTGCGGCCGGTGGCCGTGATTTTCCGGCACAGGCGTAATACTTCGATCTGGTGGGCAATGTCGAGGAAAGAGGTGGGCTCATCAAGCAGCACATACCGGGTCTGTTGGGCGAGCACCATGGCCAGCCAGGCGCGTTGCCGCTGCCCGCCGGAAAGATCAGCCACGGTGCTCTCCGCCAGTGCGCTCAGACCGGTATCTGCCAGGGCTTCGGTGATGGCCTTCGGATCCTCGGCGGACCACTGCCGCAGTGGGCCGTGATAGGGGTAGCGGCCACGATTGACCAGGCCGCGCACCGTCACCCCCTCCGGCACCACCGGGTGCTGCGGGAGCAGTGCCAGCTGCCGGGCGAGCTGGCGGGGACGGTAATCGCCGAGTTCGCGGTCGTCGAGAAGCACCATGCCGGGAGCGGTGCGCAGCACCCTGGTCAGGGACTTCACCAGCGTGGATTTACCGCAGCCATTGGGGCCGATGATCGCGGTGAAGCAGCCCTCGGGCACCCGGAAATCAAGGTCCGGGATAACGGGATCCCCGCCATAGCCGATTCTCAAACCACGCGCCTGTAATCCAGTTGTTGACATCAGTGTCCCTTCTTCCATTCCTTGATCAGCAGATATCCCAGGAACACGCCACCGATGCCGGCGGTGATGACACCCACCGGTAGTCCCTCGAAGAGCGGTATCTGTTGGGTGGCCAGGTCGGCGAGCACGAGGAGGACTGCGCCGGTCAGTGCGGAACCCACCAGATTCGGCCCCGAGGTGCGGGTGAGCATCCGGGCGGCATGTGGGCTCATTAACGCCACGAAGGCGATGGGACCGGCCACCGCCACCGCCATCGCCGCGAGCACCACCGAGAGCAGGATCGCCCGGGACCGGGTGTGTTCCGCTCGGCCGCCGAGCGAGGTGGCCAGTTCATCGCCGAGCTCCATCAACTGCAAGCGTGGGGAAATCGAGAGCAGCAGGGGAGTGGCGATCACCAGCGTGGCCGCGATCACCGCGACCTGGCCCATATCCCGGGAGTTCAGGGAACCCACAATATAGGCCGAGAGCTGGCTGGCCTCATCACGCAGGGTTGCGGTGACCACGAACTGGGTGATCGCGGTGGCCATTGCCGCCACCGCAATGCCGGCAATGATGATCCGCGAGGTGGAGGATAACCCCTTGCCGGTGGAAAATGCCACCAGCGAGATAGCCACAACGGCACCTGCCAGCGCGCCGACCGGAGCGGGCAGCGGAACCGGGGAGAGCAACGTCACCAGGGCCACGCCGGCACCGGCACCGGCCGCGAGGCCCAACACATCGGGGCTTCCCAGCGGGTTCCGGGTGACGGTCTGAAAGAGCGCCCCGGAGAGTCCGAAGGCGGCGCCGGCGAAGATCGCCACCAGGAGGCGGGGGCCACGGACCCGGGTGAACACGAACTCGGTGCTGGCACCGGCTTCGCCGCGTAGCAGCGCCAGGAGCTCCCCGGCGCCGAGGCCGAGTCGGCCCAGGCTCAGCGTTGCCAGTCCCAGAAGCAGGAGCAGCAGGCCGGCAAGAGACCAGATCAGCACGCTGCGGCGTCGGTAGGGCAGGGCGATGTGCCCACCGAGGTGAAAGAGGCTCATTTCATCACGGCCCCACGGCGGACCGCCCACAGGAGGAAGGGGGCCCCGAGGAAAGCGGTGAGGATGCCGACCATCAGTTCCTGCGGGCGGATCAGAATGCGCGCCAGAATATCTGCGGCGACCAATGCCAGCGCGCCACCGATCAGGGCGGCGGGGATCCGCCAGCGGAAGTCCTCACCGAAGAGCGCCCGCAGAATATGGGGGACCGCCAGCCCGATGAAGCTGATGGGGCCGGCGATGGCGGTGGCCGCGGCAGCCAACAGTGCTGCCGAGAGGATGCCGGCCAGGCGGGTGGCGCCGACCCGGAAGCCCAGCGAGATCGCGGTTTCCTCGCCGAGTGCCAGGGCATTGAGCCCCCGGGCCGTTCCGAGGGCCAGCACGGTACCGATCAGCAGCACCGGGCCCAGCTGCACCAGGTGTGCCAGGTCCACCCCGTTGAGGGAACCCACCATCCAGTAGCGGTAGGAGTCGAAGGTCTGGGGTCGGAGCAGGATCATCGCGTTGATATAGGCGTGCAGTACCGCACTGACCACTGCACCTGCCAGGATCAGCGGGACGATGCCCCGGGAACTGGAACGGCCTCCCAGTCCGAGCACGACACTGACCGCCACGAGGGCTCCGATCAGGGCCAGAATCATGGTGGCGGTGCCACCCAGCGCGCCTAGTACAGCCGTACCAGTGACAATCGCCGCGGCGGCACCGACACTGATGCCGAGTAGGCCAGGCTCGCCCAGCGGGTTGCGGGTGATTCCCTGGATCAGGGTCCCGGAGACCGCCAGGGTGGCACCGACGATCATTCCCATGATCGTCCGCGGGATCCGGGAGTCCACCACCTGTTCGAGGTAGGGGTCGCCGTGGCCGGTGAGCACTGTCACCACCTCCGCCATCCCATTGGGGCGTGAACCCAGGAAGAGGCTCAAAATACACGTCACCCCCAGGAGGACGGTGAGGGTGAAGAGGATCAGGGCACGAGGCATCCGTGGCTTAGTTTTCCTCGAGGTGGGCCACGGCCTCATCGATCATCGGCTGGTAGCGCTCAATGACCCAAGGGACGGTCAGTGGATTGATCAGCGAGGACGCGGTGACGAAGGGTTGGTCAGCGGCGGCGACAACAGATCCGCGTTCCACGGCGGGGATGGCACCGTAGAGCGGCTGAGCTTCTGTGGCCTCGCGGTTGGCTTCATCGGAGTAGAAGGTGAAGATCAGATCGGAGTCCTGCAACTTGTCCGCGTTTTCCAGGCCGATCAGGGCGGACTGGGTTCCGGGGGCGTCGAATTGCCCGCGCAGTTCCTCGATCACCGGATCCGGGGTCAGTCCCATGGCCTCGACCATGGCGGCGCGCTGTTCCTCCGGGTAGAACACCCCGAGGGTGCCCGGCCCGGAGTTGTAGATATAGGAGAAGCTCAGGCCCGCATATTCCGGGACGGCGGCCTCGGACAGCTGGGTCTCGATGTCGGTGATCAGGTCCGCAGCTTCCTCGTCCTTGCCCATGGCCTGGCCGATGAGTTCGATCTGCTGCTCCCATTCGATGGTCCACGGCTGCTCCGGGTAGGCGACGGTGGGGGCGATGTCGGAGAGCAGGTCATACTGCTCCTGGGTGACTCCGGACCACGGGGCGAGGATGAGGTCCGGTTCCAGCTCGACGATGGCCTCGATGTCGAGTTCGGTGGCGCCGGTGAACTGGGTGGGCAGTTCCTCGCCGCGCTCGGTCACCGCCTCGTGGATCCAGGGCAAATAGCCGGTTTCATCGGAGCCCCAGGAGTACTCCTCAATGCCGACCGGAGTGGTGCCCAGGGCGATGGCGGTCTCGGTGGAACCCTGGCCCAGGGTGACAATGCGCTCCGGCTCTTCCTCGATGGTGGCGGTTCCCAAGGCACTGTCGATGTTCACCGGCGTCCAGTCACCATCCGTGGCTGCGTCTGGCTCGGCGGAGGTGTCGGTGTTGGTGCAGGCACTCAGCGCGAATACGGCACCCAGTGCGAGTATCGCGGATCGACGGCGGGCGGGGGAGGTGTTCCAGATTGCCATGGGTCTCCTTTATCGGAAAATGAGGTGCGTGACCTACCGCCACACAGGTTTCAGATAAGTTAGCCTACCCTATACTTTCAAAAATATTGAACATTGGTGGTGGGTCGAAGGGGGAAAGCAGAACACCCCGCCACCGCACAGGGCGGTGGGCGGGGTGTTCTTCCAGCTCAGGACCTAAGGTCCGGGCAGGAAAAGAAAGTTACTTGACCAGCGTTGCGATGATCTCGTTGAACTTCGTGGAGGGGCGCATAGCGGCCTCGATCTTCTCGTCGTTCGGGGCGTAGTAGCCGCCCAGGTCGACAGCGTTGCCCTGGTTCTCGATGAGCTCCTGGTCGATCTCCTCGGCAGCTGCGGACAGTGCCTCGGCGACGGGGGCGAAGAGGGCGGCCAGCTCGGCATCCTCGGTCTGGGTGGCCAGTTCCTGGGCCCAGAAGTTGGTCAGCCAGAAGTGGGAGCCACGGTTGTCGATCTCGCCGACCTTGCGGGAAGGGGACTTGCCCTCGTTGAGCAGCTTCTCGGTGGCCTTGTCCAGGGCATCGGCCAGGACGGAAGCCTTCGGGGCATCACCGGTGTTGGCGAAGTGGCGCAGGGACTCAGCCAGGGCCAGGAACTCGCCCAGGGAATCCCAGCGCAGGTGGTTCTCCTCCTGGAGCTGCTGGACGTGCTTCGGGGCGGAGCCACCGGCACCGGTCTCGAAGAGTCCGCCACCGGCCATCAGCGGCACAACGGAGAGCATCTTGGCGGAGGTGCCCAGCTCGAGGATCGGGAAGAGGTCGGTGTTGTAGTCACGCAGGACGTTGCCGGTGACCGAGATGGTGTCCTCGCCGCGACGGATGCGCTCGACGGAGACCTTGGTGGCCTCGACCGGGGAAAGGATCTGGATGTCCAGGCCCTCGGTGTCGTGGTCGCCCAGGTACTTCTCCACCAGGGTGGTCAGGTTGCGGTCGTGGGCGCGCTCGGGGTCCAGCCAGAAGATGGCGGGCATGCCGGAGAGGCGGGTGCGGTTGACGGCCAGCTTGACCCAGTCCTGGATCGGGGCATCCTTGGCCTGGCAGGCACGCCAGATATCGCCCTCGGAGACCTCGTGCTCGATGATGACCTCACCGGCGGCGTTGCGGATCTCGACCTTGCCGTCGGCGGCGATCTTGAAGGTCTTGTCGTGGGAGCCGTACTCCTCAGCCTTCTGTGCCATCAGGCCGACGTTCGGGACGGTGCCCATGGTGGTCGGGTCGAAGGAGCCGTTGGCCCGGCAGTCCTCGATGACAGCCTGGAAGACACCGGCGTAGGAGGAGTCCGGGATAACGGCCAGGGTGTCCTGCTCCTGGTCGTCCTTGTTCCACATGTGGCCGGCGGAGCGGATCATGGCCGGCATGGAGGCGTCGACGATGACGTCAGAGGGGATGTGCAGGTTGGTGATGCCCTTGGCGGAGTTCACCATGGCCAGGTCCGGGCCGTTTTCCATGGCAGCGTCGAAGGCGGCCTTGATCTCGGCGCCGTTGTCCAGGGAGTCCAGGCCGGCGTAGATCGCGGCCAGGCCGTTCTCACCGTTGAGGCCGGCGGCCTCGAGCTGCTCGCCGTACTTGTCGAAGACCTCGCTGAAGAAGGCGCGGACGACGTAGCCGAAGATGATCGGGTCGGAGACCTTCATCATGGTGGCCTTCAGGTGCACGGAGAAGAGCACACCCTCTTCCTTAGCGCGGGAGACCTGCTCGGCCAGGAAGTGCTTGAGGGCCTCGGCGCGCAGGACGGTGCCGTCAATGACTTCACCCTCGAGGACCTTCAGGCCCTCCTTGAGGATGCTCTCGGAGCCGTCGGTGCCGACGTGAACGATGTTCAGGGTGTCGGCGGCCGGCATGATGACGGACTTCTCGTTGTGGCGGAAGTCATTGGCGGACATGGTGGCGACATTGGTCTTGGAATCGGCGGTCCAGACGCCCATGCGGTGCGGGAACTTCTTGACGAAGTTCTTCACCGCGATCGGAGCGCGACGGTCGGAGTTGCCCTCACGCAGGACCGGGTTTACGGCGGAGCCCTTTACCGCGTCATAGCGGGAGCGGGTGGCCTTCTCCTCATCGGTGTTCAGGTTCTCCGGGTAGTCCGGGATGTCATAGCCCTGGGCCTGTAGCTCCTTGATGGCAGCCTGCAGCTGCGGTACCGAAGCGGAGATGTTCGGCAGCTTGATGATGTTGGCATCCGGGGTCTTGGCCAGCTCACCGAGCTCGGCGAGGGCATCGTCGACGCGCTGTTCCGCAGTCAGGCGCTCCGGGAACAGGGCGAGGATGCGGCCGGCCAGCGAGATATCGCGGGTCTCAACTTCGATGCCAGCGGTCCCTGCGAAAGCCTCGACAACGGGCTTGAGCGAGTAGGTCGCGAGCAGCGGTGCCTCGTCGGTGCGGGTGTAGATGATCTTAGCCAATGTGACTCCCTTGATATATGAGTTCTCTGTCTATCGGCACTAAGGATACCGATAAGTAGGTGGCTAATGCGTCGGCAGGGGTGTCAGCCACGCATCGAGACCCCCAACTTCCAATACCCCATGAAGGCCACCTGACGGCGTTCCACCCCCGCGCCCTGCACCAGATTGCGTCGCAGTTGCTTGACGACGCCGCTCTCCCCGGCGATCCAATAATAGGTACCGGTGGCCGGTGTGGACGCCGGGGACAATTCCTCCCCGGTGCCGGAGAAGGCCGGGGTTTCCCAGACCAGGTCGGGGCTCTCGTCTGCCTCGGGTTCCTCGCTCAGATGCAGGCCGAGCGCCGGGGCCAGCCGACTTCCGTGGGGAGCACCCTCCCGGGCGAGCCAGTGCACATTGAACTCCGAAGGGGCGTCGATAAGCAGGGCATCCTCGGGGCCGGGCACCTCTATATATGCGCTGCCACGCAGCCCCGTGCCCTGCAGGTCCTCCAGCATCCGGGCGATCGCCGGGGCGGCGGTCTCATCGCCGAGCAATACCACCTCCTGCGCCTGGCCGGGGTTGAATTCCACGCCCAGCTGCGACTGTCCCCGGCGCGGGCCGTGGATCAGGATCTCCTGGCCCGGGGTGGCCTGCGCGGCCCAGGTCGCAGCGGGGCCGGACGTGCCCTCGGTCAGATGCAGCACGAAATCCACGGTGATGCGGGTTCTGTTGTCGTCCTGCGTCAGCTGGCGGATTGAGTAGGTGCGCATGATGCCACGCTCCTCCCCGGGCAGTGCCAGCCAGTCCCGGTACCAGTCAGCGGATCGGGACAGATCCGGGAGTGTTCCGGCCGGCCCCGGGAAGATCAGCTTGATGCGCTGGTCATAGGCGGGGCCGTCGGTACCGAGCGCCGCCAGCTCGGGGCCGCCGAAGGCAATGCGGCGGAAATTCGGGGAGAGCTGGTGTACCTCCTCCACGATCGCTCGGACGGGTCCCTGCGCGGTGAATGTCATGTGGCGTTCTCAGCTTTCTGGGTGAGCTACGGGCGCGGATATTGATTAGCAAAGCCTAACCTACCTGTTCTGGGGTTTGGTACGTGTCGAGGGAATCTACGAAGGAATGTAGGGTGTCACCTTGTGCAAAAACGCTCATTGAGTCCACTGAATCGCCGCCCCCTGCCGCGGCAGACTGAGATCACCAATACCCGCCGCATCATTGTGATGGTCGCCCTGGCGATCGGTGGATTCGCCATCGGTACCACCGAGTTTGTCTCCATGGGCCTGCTCAGTATGATCGCCGATGATTTCCGGATCGCCGAGGATCAGGCCGGCCACATCATCACCGCCTACGCCCTGGGCGTGGTCATCGGCGCCCCGCTGATCACCGCCTTAACCGGCCTCGTGCCCCGGCGACGTCTGCTGCTCATCCTCATGCTCGCCTTCACCATCGGAAACGCGCTCTCGGTCTTCGCCGACAGCTATGGGCTCCTCATGGCCTCCCGTTTCCTCGCGGGCCTGCCCCACGGTGCCTACTTCTCCATCGCCGGTCTCGCCGCCGCATCCATGGCACCACCCGGACAGCGCGGCCGGGCCATTGCCTTCGTCGGGATGGGACTGTCGGTGGCCACGGTCGCCGGCGTCCCTGCCGCCCAGGCCCTGGGGCAGGGCTTCGGCTGGTCCTGGGCCTACGCCCTGGTCGCGGTGCTCGGCCTGATCACGATCACGGGACTGTGGTTCCTCATGCCGCACATGACCGAGATGAAGCCGACGGACCCACGGACCGAACTCGGCGCGCTGGGGAAATCCCAGGTCTGGCTGACACTCGCGATCGGCACCGTGGGCTTCGGCGGCATGTTCGCCGTCTACACCTACATCTCCTGGACCATGACCGAGCGTGCCGGGTTGGATGCGAACTGGATGTGGCTGGTGCTCATGGTCTACGGCGTCGGTTCAGTGGCCGGCAACTGGTTCGGTGGCCGCCTGGCGGACCGTAATCTCGAATTCGGCATTCTCTTTGCCCTGGTCATGATCGCCCTGGTGCTCACCGGTTTCTACTTCTCCTCGGTCAGCCCGATCATCGGCACCATCAACTTCGGACTGGTCGGCTTCTTCGGCGCCGCCCTGATCCCGAGTCTGCAGATCCGCCTGATGGATGTGGCCGGCAAGGCGCAGACCCTGGCCGCCGCGCTGAACCACTCCGCCCTCAACTTGGCCAACGCCGCCGGCGCCGCCCTGGGCGGCACAGTCATCGCCGCCGGTTATAGCTACTCCGCACCCGCGCTGGTGGGTACCGGACTCTCCATTGCCGCGATCATCATCTGGGTTCCGGCCTACCTGCTGCGACGCCGGGCAAAATCAGCTGGATAAGGTGGAGCCATGAGTATCACCATCACCTCGGTCAACGTCAACGGTATCCGCGCCGCAGTCAAGGAACGCAGCCCCGAAAATCTCGGCATGCTGCCCTGGCTGCAGAATTCCGGCACAGATGTGGTGCTGCTCCAGGAAGTTCGTGCCACCCTCGCCGAAACCGAAAAGGCCCTCGCCCCGGCACTCGATGCCGGTTGGCACTACGTCGGCGCCCCGGCGGCAGCCAAGGGCCGCGCCGGGGTGGGTATCCTCTCCCGCGCCCCGCTGACGGATGTCCAGGTCGGTTTCGGTTCCTTCGAGGATTCAGGTCGCTGGATCGAAGGTGACTACCTCGGCATCACCGTCGCCTCCCTCTACCTGCCCTCCGGTTCCGCGGACACCGAGAAGCAGGACGAGAAGTATCACTTCCTTGATGAGTTCACCGGGGTACTCGCTGACCGGGCACAGCGGCAGAACATGGTTATCGGCGGCGACTGGAACATCTGTCACCGCCGCGAAGATCTGAAGAACTGGAAGACCAACCAGAAGAAGTCCGGCTTCCTGCCCGATGAGCGCCGCTTCATGGACTCCGTCTTTGGAGTATTCCCGGAGGAGAGCTCCCAGGTGGAGAAGGGCGCCGGGGAGTATTTCGGCGCAGTGGAGTACACCTCCGGTCTGGTGCGCGAGGCCGCCAAGAACCCGCAGTGGTTCGATGTCGCCCGCCACTTCCATCCTGAAGAGGCGGGCCCCTATACCTGGTGGACCTACCGTGGTCAGGCCTTCAACAACAACGCTGGCTGGCGTATCGATTATCAGGCGGCGACGAAGAACATGCTCGAGCGCGCCGAGCGCACCTGGGTCGACCGGGCCGCCAGCGTCGAAGAACGCTGGTCAGATCACTCACCACTCAATGTCACCTACCGCTAAAGTTAGTCTCCATGCTGCTCTCGGTTCTCTTCGTCATCGGGATCACCGCTGAAGCGGTGACCGCCGCTCTTTCTGCTGGTCGTCAGCGGATGGATCTCTTCGGTGTCCTCGCCATCGCCAGTATGACCTCCCTCGGTGGTGGCACCGTCCGCGACGTCATGCTCGGCCACTACCCGCTGACCTGGGTGGGGGAGCCGAGATATCTGCTCGCGGTCTGGGCAGCCGCACTGATCACCGTTTCGATCTCCTGGTTGATGCACTATTTTCGGGTGATCTTCCTGGTGCTCGATGCCATCGGACTTTCGGTCTTCGCGGTACTCGGTGCCCAGACGGCATTATCCATGGGGCACGGCCTGGTTATCGCGGTCGTCGCCGCCGTGGTCACCGGGGTGTTCGGCGGGGTGCTGCGTGATATCTTCTCCGACCGTATGCCGCTGGTCTTTTCCAGCGAGATCTACGCCATGGTGGCGGTGGTGGCGGCACTGCTCTACGTGGGACTGCTGGAGCTTCAGGTGGAGGAGAATGTCGCGATCATCGTCACCCTGATCGTGGCCTTTGTGATCCGTCTGTTCGCCATCTACTACAAGATGGGACTACCGGTCTTCGAGTACCGTGGCGCCGATCAGCCGATCGATCCCCGGGTCCGGCTGTCCTACCGGATCCTGCGCAAGGGGTGGCGCACGGCCCGGCGTCGCTCTGGTCTCGACAACGCGCGTTACCGCCTCCTCAACCGGCAGGAGCGGCGGCGGGAACGCCGGCAGGAACAGGACACCGAGTGGTCCTTGGAGGTGGACATGAAAAACCCGGGTACCGGGAAACCTGCGAAACCCGGGAAACCTGGGAAGTCGGAGAAGTCTTCAGATGATCGGGTGCAGAAGTGGCCGCGGGAGAAACCGCCCGAGGAAACCGAGGAAACCGGGGGAGACTAGGGCACTGGGGTAGGTCACCTGGCTGGCACCTGCTATTTTGAAGCTAGATGAGAAACCGGTGAGAATCGGTTTCCGGAGTGCCTTTCAACCAGTAATAGGAGCAGAATTCATGAGCGGAATCATCACCCTTATCCTCGGCATTGTGGCCCTGGCCGGTGGCATCTGGATTGTCGGCACGGTCGGCGCTTCGGTGATGGCCATCATCGGTGGTCTGGTTATCGCCCTCGGTGCGGCCCTGACCGTCAGTTCCATCGCCCTGGCCTTCAATAAGCTGAGTCCCACCAGCAAGAAGCTCGGCCGCTAAACCTCCAACCTGCGCCCGACCCACCAGGTCAGGCCGAAGGCGATGATCGTGGCGGGGATGCCGGCCCAGAGAATCTCCGCGGCGAAGTGATGGTTGACCAACCAGATGCCGAAGGCCGTGATTCCCGCCGCCATAACCGCACTGGTGAGTAGTGCTCGGATCATGCCGCCGTTGATCCGGATCACGCCCACCAGGGATCCGATCCCGGCACTGAGCAGGAATGCGAAGACATGGGCCAGCAGGCTCAGCAGGATTGTCCCAACGGTCATCCCGGCGCCCTCTACCACGTAGGGGGCGCCGTTGGTGTCTATCCAGTTCACCGGGCCCGAGGTGAACCGGAAGTTGTCGAATGCGGTGTAGTGGCGGGAAGCGCCAAGATCGCCGACCAGAGGACAGCGGTGGCGGCCAGCGCGTCGTCGAGAAGCGGGTGGCCGACCCAGTCCTCGGCGAGGGGATCACTGATCCGGCGATCAGCCGCAGCAGGGTAGCAGGCACACCGACCTGTCGCGGGGCAGGAATTAGGAGCTGAGGAAAGCTCCGGTGGGATCAGGGTATTGTTCGGGGCATTGATTGCTGTGGGTACGGCGATCATGCTCAAGACGCTGTACCCCGGGTTGACCGAGGGAAATGTCGTGGGCCCCTGCTGAGAAGGTGGTGCGAGGTAGTCGATGAGCGAAGAACTCAAGGAAGAGATCAATGAGTTCCTCTCATCCCGGCGGGCTCGCCTCACCCCACAACTGGCGGGCATCCCGCTGGACGGCACCGCCCGACGCGTACCGGGCCTGCGCCGCGGGGAAGTGGCGGACCTCGCCGGTATCTCCGTGGACTATTACGTCCTGATCGAGCGTGGAAACCTTTCCGGCGCCTCCGCAGACATCCTGGCTGCCTTGGCCAGGGCCCTCCAGCTGGATGAAGCGGAGCGGATCCACCTGGCCAACCTGGCCCGGGCGAGCCGCCGAGACCATGGTGTGGCCAAGCGAAAGCCCCTCAGGATCACCCCGATGATGCAGGGCATTCTCGATGCCATCACCGAAACCCCCGCCTGGATCCGCAACGAACAATTCGACATTCTGGGCACCAATGTCCTGGGCCGGGCGCTCTATGACCCGATCTACCGGGAGCTGCCGGATCGGCCGAACACCGCCCGCCACTGCTACCTCGGCGAATCCGCCGAGAGCTTCTGGGTCGACCGCGACCAGTTCAGTGAGGACTTCGCCGCCAGGCTGCGGATGGAAGCCGCAGTCACCCACGTTGACCCGGCACTGAAGGAACTGCTGGATGAGCTGCTGCGCAAGAGTGAGACCTTCCGGCGGCGCTGGGATACCGCTGATGTCGCCCTGCTGCGCAGCGGTCTCAAACGCTTCCACCATCCGGCGGTCGGCCAGCTCGATCTCAATTACGAGACCATGAACCTCAACAGCGTTCCGGGACTGGTGCTCAGTGTCTATCTGCCGCGCCCCGGTTCGGATGCCGCCGCTAAATTGGTGGCCCTGGGCGAGTGGGCACGGACACAATCATTTGCCCCGGAGAGCCGGGCACTAGAGTGATCAGCATGACTGAGCAGCCGCCCCAGAGCGAAATGAAGCAGAGCGAGAAGAAGCAGCGCGTCCTCTCCGGTATCCAGCCGACGGCGGATTCCTACCACCTCGGTAACTACCTGGGAGCCGTGAAGCAGTGGATTGACCTGCAGCACGACTACGAGGCCTTCTACTTCATCCCGGATCTTCACGCCATCACCGTGGATCAGGATCCGAAGGAACTGCGTCAGCGCACCATCTCCGGTGCCGCTCAGCTGCTGGCCCTGGGCATCGACCCGAACAAGTCCACCCTCTTCGTGCAGTCGCATGTCCCGCAGCACGCCGAGCTGACCTGGGTCCTGACCTGCATGACCGGTTTCGGTGAAGCCAACCGCATGACCCAGTTCAAGGACAAGTCCGCCAAGCAGGGTGCGGAGCGGACCTCCGCCGGCCTATTCACCTACCCGATGCTGATGGCCGCCGATATCCTGCTCTACCGCCCGCAGTTCGTGCCGGTGGGCGAGGACCAGCGCCAGCACCTGGAACTGACCCGCACCCTGGCGGAGCGCTTCAACAGCCGCTACAAGAAGACTTTCGTGGTCCCGGAGCCGCTGATCCCCGAGGGGGTGGCCAAGATCTACGATCTGCAGAACCCCACCGCCAAGATGTCTAAGTCCGGGGACAACCCCAAGGGCATCATCAACCTGCTCGATGATCCGAAGATCTCCGCCAAGCGGATCCGCTCCGCGGTGACCGATAATGACGGTGAGATCCGCTTCGACCGGGAGAACAAGCCCGGGGTGTCCAACCTGTTGGTCATCCAGGCTGCCCTGACGGGAACCTCTGTCGATGACTTGGTCACCAGCTATGAGGGCCAGGGCTATGGCGCACTCAAGGGGGATACCGCCGATGCCCTGGAGGCCTTCACCACCCCGCTGAAGGCCAAATATGATGAGTACATGTCAGACCGCGCCGAGCTTGAGCGCGTCCTGGCCATCGGCGCCGAGCGGGCTGGGGAGTACGCGGAGAAGGTCATTGAGCAGGTCTATGACCGGGTGGGTTTCCTGGCACCGAAACGTCGCTAGCGCCGCTTGGCCCTGGGTTTCAAATCGGCTTCAATAAGCGCTGGTGTGCTGCGTGACATAGTAATCCTCCGTAACCTTGGGGAAAAGTTCATCTCGGAAGCGAAGGATGGCAATTGTGGTTACCAGCACCCAGCCGGATCGTCGGCACACAGATGAGTACGGTATTGAGAGGGCAACCAGGGACGAGCCCGGCCTGGTGGAGAAGCAGCGACGCAAGTGGGGCTGGTTCGACCATGTGATGTCCATGAATGAGCGATACTCCGCCATGGGCGGCAACCAGTACGCCGCCGGTATCACCTACTTTTCGGTGCTGGCGATCTTCCCGATTCTGATGCTGGTCTTCGCCACCCTGGGTTTCATCCTGGCTGCCAATGAGGAACTGCTCATCGACATTCAGGACCGCATCTCGCAGTCCCTGGAGGGACAGATGGGTGACCTACTCAACTCTATCCTGGAGACCGCCATCTCCCAGCGTGGCTCCGTGGCCGGCATTGGTATCCTGACCACTCTCTGGTCTGGTCTGGGATGGATGGGCAACCTGCGCTACGGCGTGTCCAAGATGTGGCGGCTGGACCCCACCGAGGGGGCCTTTCTGGGCAAGAAGCTCAAGGATCTGCTCGGCTTGGTTGGTCTGCTGCTGGCCCTGGGGGTGGCCTTCGGTGTCACTGCGCTCGGTTCTTCCGGGTTGACCTCCCGGTTGATTGATCTGGTCGGTCTCGCTGAGGTCCCGGGAATCCACTTCATGACCACTATGCTGGCCATCCTCTTCGGAGTGGCGGCCAACTTCCTGGTCATGGTCTGGATGATCATCTTCCTGCCGCGCACCAAGGTGCCGCGTCGCTCCGGTCTACAGGCGGCGCTGATCGGTGCCCTCGCCTTCGAGGTGATCAAGCAGGCGTTCTCACTGTTCGCCTCCAATGCGCTGTCCAACCCGGCGGGTGCCACCTTCGGTCCGATCATCGGCATGATGGTGGTGATGTACCTGATCTGGCGCGTGGTGCTCTACTGCTCCGCGTGGGCGGCAACCACCGAGGAATCCCGGGCGATCACCCCGGTACCGGCTCCGGAACCGGCGGTGATCCGGGTACGCAATGAGGTGGGGAACCGCCGCAACAACCCTAATGCGATGCTGGGGGCCGGTGCCGTCATCGGCGCGGCGGGAGCTGCGGCGCTGGCGCTGTTCAACCGGAAGTAGGTGTTTTCTCAGGGCTTCCCCCGATATCCAGCGGGCTGATTTCTCCTTAGAGTAGGAGATATCGAACAACGAAAGGACCCGCCATGAACATCAATCAAGGGGACCTCTACCAGAGCCTCGGACTTGACCGCTCCGATGACACCCAGGCGCTGCGCACCCTGCTCAGCGGCCGTGACGCCCAGCTCGAAATCCAGGGCTTCCCGGCCCACCACCCGCAGCGCCAGCAGCTACAGACCGCCTACTCGGTGCTCGGTGAGCAATCCCGCCGCGCGATCTATGATGCCGCCATTGACAGTCACCGTCAGTTGTCCTGGCATGAGATCGAGCACCTGGGTAACTTCGGCAAGCTGCCGGAGGCGATGTTCCCGCAGCCGACCCAGGCCCAGCCCGGAGCACAGCTGCCCTTCTACCAGCAGACCCAGACCCAGCAACCCTTCCCGAACCAGGGCATGCCCTCCGGTTTCGCCGGCAGCCTGGGTTATCCGTTGGCGCAGAGTGGGCCGCAGCAGCACCTGCAGAGCAATCTGAGCAACCGGCCTTCGGCAGGCCTGCGACTGCTCATGATGGTGGTGGACATGATCATCTTCTCCGTCGCTGCGGGCGTGGTCGGTCTTGCCTTCTTCTGGTCGGACACCCTGACTGGCATTGTCATGTTCCTGGCTTTCCTGCTCTACTTCCTCGGCTTGGAGTTCAAGACCGGAGCCACCCCGGCCAAGCACCTCTTCGGATACGAGGTGCGGGATCTGGCCACCGGCGGCCGACCGAGTCTGCTGCAGTCCGGCAAGCGGCAGCTGTGGCGTCTGGTGGCGGTGGTTCCCGGCATCGGTTGGCTGATCTCCTTCATCGGCGCGATCTACATCGGAGCCTCGATCAACCAGTCCAACCAGTATCTCGGCAAGCATGACACCTGGGCGGGCACCGAGGTAACCCGCAAGCGTTAAGCTGAGAGGTATGCATGAATCCCCGCAGATCAGTCCCGAGTTCAAATCCCTCAACCCGCAGCTGATCGCTGAATTGCCCAAGGTGGTCCTCCACCACCAGGTCACCGCCGAGAACATCGCCGCCGAGGTCCAGAACCTGGCGGCTGATGGCGTGGTCTACGCCGAGCTGCTGCTGGAGGTGGGGGAGCAGGCCGCCCTCGAGGCCGCGATCGCCGCCCTCAAGACCCCGCTTATCGACGCCCGCCTCGTCCTCAGCGCCGCCCACGGCGGCGATGTCGCGGGCGTCGCCAAGTTGGTGGTCGATAACTTCGGCCCCCAGGTCGTCGGTTTCAACCTCTCCGGCGTCGGTGACGCCCAGTTGGCCTCCGTCTACGCCGGGGAACTGAGCGAGTTGCGTCGCAACTTCATCCCCTTCAGCGTCGGCCTGGGCGAGGACGCCGAGGTCATCGCCATTGGCGATGCCGTCCTCCAGGGTGCGGTCCGGCTGGGTAACGGGGTCCGCATCTTCGAGGATTTTGTGGTGGATGTCGAGGGCATCCACCTGCAGCGGATGTCCGCCTGGGTGCGTGACCGCCGCGTGCTGCTGGTGATGGCACCCTCCAACCTCGTCGATGAAGATCACGCCCTGGTGGATCACCCGCTGCCACTGCTGCAGGAACTGGGTTTCACCTGCGCCGTGCACCCGGGGACCGGCACCCTGAGCGCAGAGCTCGACGCCCTGCGCGAGACCTTTGACTACGGCATCGATGAGTTCTTCGAAATGTGCATGAGCGCGATCGACAACTCCTTCGCCCCGCAGGATCAGCGCGATGAGATTCTGGCGCACCAGATCCTCCCGGCTTATCGTGAGTTCGAGGACAGCGAACTGAGCGAAGACGCTGCAACGGGCGACACTGATCTCTAAGCTGACGGGGTGCAGAATAGCCCCGCAGTAAAAGCCGAGGAGCGGCGCATCGCCGCCGCCACCTTCATCGGGACCACCATCGAGTGGTTCGACTTCTTCATCTACGCCCAGGTGCTGGCCCTGGTGTTCGTCGGAGCCTTCTTCGAACCGATCACCGGATCCTCAGCCGCCACTCTGGTGGCCTTCGCCAGCGCCGGTGTCAGCTTCGTCTTCCGACCGCTGGGGGCCATCCTCGGGGGTTATCTCGGCGACCGTTATGGTCGCCGCTTCGTGCTGGTGTTCACCCTCTCCCTGATGGGCGGAGCCACCTTTGCCATTGGCCTGCTGCCCACCTACGCCACCATCGGGGTGGCCGCCCCGATCCTGCTGACGCTGCTGCGGATACTGCAGGGTCTTTCCGCCGGTGGTGAGTGGGGTGGCGCCGCCCTGATGGCGGTCGAACATGCCCCGATCGGAAAGCGTGGCCGCTATGGGGTCTATCCGCAGCTGGGCGCCCCGGCCGGCATGATCCTGGCGATCAGCGTGATCGCCGGGCTCTCGGCGGTCCTCACTGAACAACAGTTCCAGTCCTGGGGTTGGCGCGTCCCCTTCCTGGCCAGCGTGATACTGATCGTCATCGGCTTCATCATCCGCCGCCGGGTCTCCGAAAGTCCGGTGTTCACCGAGCTCAAGGAAAAGAAGGAGGCGACTTCCTCACCGCTGCGCCTGCTGTTCGCCCACCACTGGAAGCCACTGGTGCTGTGCGCCCTGATCTTCATGGGCAATGGCGTCGGCGGTTACCTGTTGGTCGGTGGGTATATCACCTCCTACGCCACCGGGGTGCTCGATATGGATCGCAATCCGGTGCTCTTCGCCATCCTCATCGGATCCTTGAGCTGGCTCTGCTTCACCTGGATCGGTGGTGTGGCCTCTGACCGCTTTGGCCGGATCCGCACCTACCAATTCGGCTTCATCTTCCAGGTGCTGGTGGCTTTCCCGATCTTCTGGCTGATCAACGGCCAATCCCTCGGACTGCTGATCGCTGCGGTCATCGTGCTATCGATCGGGCAGGGGCTGACCTATGGTCCGCAGTCCGCACTCTTCTGCGAGCAGTTCCCGGCGGTGGTGCGCTACAGCGGTGCCTCCATCGCCTATGGACTCGGCGCCTTGATCGGTGGCGCCTTCTCACCGATGATCGCCACCTGGCTGCAGTCACTGAGCGGCAGCACCACCCTGATCTCGCTCTACCTGATCCTGACCTCGGTGATCGCCCTGGTCGCGGTATCGCTGCTTCGGGACCGGAGCGCAGAAAAGCTCTGAACCCGGGAGGTCCAGAGCTGTGAACAGCAGGAGAACTAGAAGCGGGAGAAGCGCTTGACCAGGATCTCCTCGAGATCTTTCCAACCCTGGGCGTGGTCGGTGAACGGTGCACTCGGAACATAGCCTGAGGTGCCGGGGGAGCCGAGCATGTAGGAGATGTAGTCCTGCATGCGCGGATTGGCCAGGAAATAGGAGTTCAGCGAATCATCGCCGGCCCAGTCAGCGGCATCGGCCATAAGCTCATAACCGGCGCCCATCTGATCGGTGTCCACGGCATTCGGTCCTTCACCGATATCCTTGACCAGGCCGGTGAAGGAGTAGGAATTATCCTTGTGGACCATCATCTCCAGCTCGCCGGCATTGGCGGAGAGCACCAGATCCTCCCAGGTGGCCACCTTAGCCAGATCATGGTCATCATTTTCCACCATCCAGCGCAGCAGCAGCTTGCCGGAGTTGAAGGTGAAGATCTCCCCGAACTTGCCCAGGAACACCGGCTCCTTAGCGAGGTAGGTACGCAGGGTATAGATGGTTTTGCCCTGGATGGAGATCCGGACCGGGTCGATACCGGCGGCCGCCCACGGCGAGGTGTCATAGGGATCAGCCTTCTCAGCTTCCTCCTTGCGCTTCTCCTCCGCGGCGAGACGGGCGGCTGCCGCGGCTTCGGTCGCGGCGTCGATACGGGCTTGGGCGGCGGCGGTCTCGGCGGCATCCTCTGCCGGGAGGGTGACCTGCTCATCCAATGCGGCGACTACCTTGGCCCAGTTGCCCAGCACCGCACGGCCGATGGCGGACCATTCGTGGAGCCCGGAGTCGGCGGAGAAGTGATCGGTGCCGCGCTCCACATTGCCCACCACCGAGTGGGAGGCGAAGAAGACGGTGGCATCGGTGGCGTGGGAAACCTCAGCCAGACTGCGGGCCAACCGGAAGGCGCGGGCCACCGCACTGACATTGAGGTGTGAGGGGCGCTCGGCCAGCAGCGCCGGGGCACCGATGATGTCGTAGTAGTCCTTTTCACCCGGTACCACTCGGGCATCACCGGTGGCGCTGAAGGCCTTCCACTTCGGGTGGGAGCTGAGATCATGCTGCGGATTCTCATCGAGATAGGCCAGCAGCCGCGCCGGGGACGTGAAGAAGAGGACATCTTCCTCATTACCGAGGAAAGCCTGCCATTCAGCACCGTGCTCCTTCCACATCGGAGCCCAGAGGGTGTAGAAATCCCCCTCGCTCAATGACACCTTGACGGGGAGGATCGCATTTTCGCTCATGGTGGTGAAGTTTAGCTGAGATCAACCCGTCGGCCGGTAGAAGCCCTTGAAGGCCATCCCCATGTTTGAGGTACGCAGCGGATTGGTCTGCACCGGATCCCCGGCCTCAATGATCTGCCCCTCCCCGGCATACATCGCCACATGTCCATCCCAGACCACCAGATCCCCGGGAATGAGCTCATCGGCGCTGAGCGCCCGCCCCACATTCTGCTCCTGTGCCAGCCGGGGTAACTCCACCCCGGCCTGCCGCCAGGCCCACTGGGTGAGTCCGCTGCAATCAAAGCCGGAAACCGAGGTCCCACCCCATTGATAAGGCGTGCCCAGGGTGGTCATCGCCGCTGCGACGGCTGCCTCCCCCTGGGATGAGGACACCGGGGCAGGGGACTCCGCTGGCGCTGCTTCCGGTTCCGCCTCCGGCTCTACTTCGGGAGCTGGGGTGGGGGCTGGGATTGGGGCGGCGTAGGGGGCGGGTGGAGTTGCCGCCATCAGTTCCAACTCTGCTGCGGCCGGGGCGAGGTTGCTTTCCAGCTCATCGACCACCGCTGCTGCGGCGGCCAGGTGGGTCTGTGCCAGCGCCCTCAGCTGCCCGGGCAATTCCGCCCAAGTCGCTGGATTCAATCCCAGGGTGAGTACCTGCTGGGAGGCCTGCCGCAACAGACTCTCAGCCACCTCCCGAAAGCCCTCGGTGGCCTGGGCCAGCGGGATCTCCGCGCTGTGCAGCAGTGCCAGGATCTGTTCCTGTTCCGCATTGAGGGCGGATGACAGCTCCGGTAGCCGCAGGCCGGAGCTCTCCGTCGCACCCAGATATTCAGCGAGGGGGACCGCCGCTGAAAAGTCCGGCAACTTCGGCAGCTCAATGTGGGGCAGCCGCGGGGGACATGCTGCAGTTAAGGTAGCCACCGCTCGGACGATCTGCTCCATTTAGGTCCGCTCCAATCGGCCGGCGAAACCGGTATCCGTATCCGCGATCTCACTCACTGATGAGAAAGAGGATTCTGCCAGCTCCCGGGCCTGCTGGCGGGCAAGATCGCCGCGTGCGGTATTCGCCTGCAGCGCCGCCCCGGCGGCTGCCAGGAAACGGCGGGTACCGGGGCTCTCGATAAGTGTCGGTGGGAGGAAGGGGAGTGCTTGCCCGCTGTGTGCCAGATCCATCGCGAGATGACGTGCGTGTTCAGTATCAATGCTCAGTTCAGTGTGATCACCCATACTCACTTTGACTGGCCGGGGCTGGGTGAGGTTCCCTCTGATCGTGGCCTACGATGGCACCATGCGAATCTCGATCGTCGATCACCCCCTGGCGCAGGCGCGCCTGACACTTATGCGCGATGAGCGCAGCGATAATGCCGCTTTCCGGGCGGCTGCTTCTGACCTGGGCACGATGCTCATCTACGAGGCTTCCCGCGACCTGCCGCTGGAGCATTTCCCCACCCAGACGCCCGTTGCTGTAGCCGATGGCGCCCGTCTGAAGAACCCGCCGATCATCGTCCCGATCATCCGCGCGGGACTGTCCATGGTCGAGCCCGCACTCTCGATGATCCCGGATGCGCAGGTCGGCTTCATCGGGATGGCACGTAATGAAGAGACCCACGAGCCGGTGCCCTACCTGGAGGCACTGCCCGAGGATCTGACCGGACAGCCGGTTTTCGTGGTGGATCCGATGCTGGCCACCGGCGGCTCCCTGCTGCATTCCATCCAGCTGCTCGCCGCCCGCGGCGCCACCGAGATCACCGCCGTGTGCATGGTCTCCGCGCAACCCGGCGTGGACGCCCTGGCCGCCTCCGGACTGCCGGTCAAGCTGGTCACCGCCGTGATCGACCCCGGCCTGGATGACAATGCCTACATCGTTCCCGGCCTCGGTGATGCCGGTGACCGCATGTACGGCCCCCGCAATATCGACCTGTAGCTCCTCCCCGGCCACCGCTGCCCAATACAATTGGCGGTGATTGCCCAGTGCGCTGGGCATCGTGGGCCGCATGGTGCGGAGACCGGAACGTCGATTTTGGATAAGCTACGGCAGTCGCCTCGGCCGTAACCTGTACGAACTCCGGAAGATGCGGGGGCTGACCCAGGAGCGGCTGGCGGAACTGGCCGGAGTCAGTCGGAACATGATCTCGAATATCGAGCGCAATGAAAATAACGACAAAACAAGTGACCCGGTCCTCTCCACTATTTATCTGCTCGCCAGGGCTCTCCACATCCCGCCTTCGGTGCTGCTCCCGGCCGGCGACCAATATGTCGAAGATATCTGCACCGCCGAAGGCCCGCGGGTCGATCTGGTGTGGCCCGCGCATCCGGAGGACACCCTGCCTTTCGATGCCCGCCACCTTTATAAGGGCCGCCAGGGGGACCACCCCGGATTCAACCGAAACCCACCGTTGAGTGCGGCTGAGGAATCTGCCGACCCCAAGCCGCCCCGGGACCCGGAAATACAGGGACACCTGCCGGGCGACTAGGCTTGATGGAACTAGTCAGAAGCTCGGGAAAGGACACCTCATGGGGATTACCGCGAGCGTCGACACGTGGCTCATGGCCAACCATGAGCGAGTTATCGGTTGGCGTCGACACCTGCACCAGCACCCGGAACTCTCCCACCTGGAGCACCGCACCACCGACTATCTTGAACAGGTGCTGCGCGAATACGGCCTGAACCCGAAGCGTTTCCCCGGGACCGGTCTGATGGTTGATCTCGGGCCGGAGGAAGGGCCCCGGGTGGCCTTCCGCGCGGATATCGATGCCCTGCCGATCACCGAAGCCACGGGCCTGGACTTCAGTTCCGTGGAACCCGGCGTCATGCACGCCTGTGGCCATGATGTCCACACCACCGTGGCACTGGCCACCGCCTGTGCCCTGAGCGAGGTGGAGCTGAGCACCGGGGTGCGCATCATCTTCCAGCCGGCCGAGGAAGTCATGGAGGGCGGCGCCTCTGAGGTTATTGAATGGGGCGGCTTGGCCGGGGTCGGGGCGATCTTCGCCATCCATGCGGAGCCGAAATTGCGGGTCGGCCGGATCGGTGTGCGCACCGGTGCGATCACCTCCGCCTCCGATGTGGTCAAGATCAAGGTCACCGGTCCCGGCGGGCACAGCTCTCGTCCGCACCTGACCGGTGACATCATCTACGCGCTGTCATTGCTGGTGACCAGCCTGCCGGGACTACTCTCCCGGCGGGTGGATCCGCGGACCGGAACGGTGCTGGTTTTCGGCACCATCAATTCCGGTTACGCCCCCAACGCCATCCCGGAATCCGGCACCGTCAGCGGTACCCTGCGCACCGCCGACCTGAAGATCTGGCGGACCATTCAGCCCCTCTTCGAGGAGTTGGTGGCTCAGGTGCTCGCCCCCACAGGCTGCGGCTTCGAGGTCGATTACACCCGTGGTGTGCCGCCGGTGATCAATGATGACCTGGCCACCGCCATGCTTGCCGACGCCGCGCGGGTCATCGATCCGCAGGCCGTTGTCCAGGCTCCACAGTCCTCCGGCGGCGAGGACTTCTCCTGGTACCTCGAGCATGTCCCGGGCTCCATGGCGCGGCTCGGCTGCTGGTCCGGGGAAGGCTCGCCCCAGGATCTGCATCAGGCTGATCTGGTGGTCGATGAACGGGCCATCGGGGTCGGGGTCCGCCTGTTCGCCTCCGTGGCGGAGCAGTACGGGGCCGGTGCATCGGCATCGGAACCTTTCTTAGATTAGGGTTAAAGGACGAAACACCCATTTTCGTGAGACATTGAACAGCGTGGAGGAAACCCCTTGACCAAGAGAATCGTCATCATCGGCGGCGGTCCCGCCGGTTATGAGGCAGCCCTGGCAGGCGCCAAGTACGGCGCCGAAATTACCCTCATTGAGGACCAGGGCATGGGCGGTTCCGCCGTCATTCACGACTGTGTCCCCTCGAAGTCCTTCATCGCGGGTTCCGGGATCAAGACTGACCTCCGTCGGGCAGATGACATGGGCCTGAACAAGGGCATCGGTGATTCCACCATTGACCTGGATGCGCTGAACCAGCGTGTGAAGGCCCTGGCTGAAGATCAGTCCGCGGACATCCGTTCCCAGATTGAGCGCATCGGTGTGCGCATCATCGACGGCCGCGGCCGCTTCGATGATTACTCCCCGAAGCAGACCCTCCACTTCATCAAGGCCACCCACCGGGACGGCACCGTGGAGACCATCGAATGTGACCTCGTGCTCGTGGCCACCGGTGCCACCCCGCGTGTCCTGGAGGGAGCACAACCCGATAATGAGCGCATCCTGACCTGGCAGCAGGTCTATGACCTCAAGGAAACCCCGGAGCACCTCATCGTCGTCGGTTCCGGTGTCACCGGTGCTGAGTTCGTCTCCTCCTTCGCTGAGCTGGGCGTCAAGGTCACCATGGTCGCCTCCCGTGACCGCATCCTGCCTCACGATGACGCCGATGCCGCCGACGTCCTGGAGACGGTGCTCGCCGAGCGGGGAGTCTCCCTGGAAAAGCACGCCCGGGTGGACACGGTCACCCGTACCGAGGATGGTGGCGTCTGCGTGCGTACCTCCGATGGCCGTGAGATCTTCGGCTCCCACGCCCTGATGTCCATTGGTTCCATCCCCAAGACCCAGGACCTGGGCCTGTCGGGGATCGGTGTGGAGACCACCCGCTCCGGCCACATCAAGGTCGACCGGGTTTCCCGCACCAACGTCGCTGGCGTCTACGCCGCCGGTGACTGCACCGACCTCTTCCCCCTGGCCTCGGTCGCCGCCATGCAGGGCCGCGTGGCCATGTACCACGCACTCGGCGAAGGTGTGTCCCCGATCCGGCTGAAGACCGTGGCCACTGCGGTGTTCACCCGCCCGGAGATCGCGGCCGTGGGTGTCACCCATGAGCAGATCAAGTCCGGTGAGGTCTCCGCCCGCGTGATCGTGCTGCCACTGCGCCGCAACCCGCGCGCCAAGATGCGTTCCCTGCGCCACGGTTTCGTCAAGCTCTTCTGTCGCCGTAACTCCGGCATCATCATCGGCGGTGTCGTGGTCGCCCCGACCGCCTCCGAGCTGATCCTGCCGATCGCGGTGGCCGTGACCACCCGACTGACCGTTGCGGATCTGGCGGACACCTTCTCGGTTTACCCCTCCCTCTCTGGTTCCATCACCGAAGCTGCCCGCCAACTGGTTCAGCACGACGACCTGGAGTAGTCACTCTCCTTCGACAGGCTCTTCCCGCCGCGGCTCGATCTTCTTCGCGATGCTACTGAGCCCGTCGGCCGTTGCCTGGAGAGTTTTCCGGCGGGCCCCGTTGAGCACTCCCAGATAATGGTTGAAGGCATCCTTCACTCGGGCGGATTCCGCCAGGGACCAATCTTCGGCCTGCCCGGCACGGTGCCGCACAAACTCCCGGGCAGCATCATGTAGTTGCGCCCGGAGCTTGTCCATCCGGCGTCGGTTGCGCACATCGAGTCCCTCGGCGGGGCGGAGTACCGCAAACTCGCTGAGCATTCGGCTGAGCTGATGAGCCACTGACATGTCATCGTCGATATTGTTCTCCAACACCAGTTGGATGCTGCGGACGGTCTGATCCATGGCCTCGGGCTCAGTGCGACGCACCCGTTCCAGCCGGATCCGGTGATAGAGCGCGAGCGATTCCTCTGCTACCACGAGCAATTTGAGATGATCGACGAAGCGACCGGATTCCATGAACTTCTGGAGCTGTCTGACCCGCTTGGTGGGGGAGGCCTCATAGTCGAGCTCGCGTAGGGAACCTTCGAGGTAACTGCGGAGCTTTTCGGTACCGATCTGAAGGTCCGGGCCCATGCTGGCCAGCCCATCCCAGTCTGCGGAGCTGAGGCTCTCACCCAGGTTCAACCCCTGGATCACCCGCCGCAGTACTTTATTCCGACCATAGATATCACCGAGCCGGGCAGCCTCTGACTGCTTCAGCAGTTCCTGGACGCCTTCCTTGACCTCCTCCAACTCCTCGCGGATCTCCGCTAGAGATTGCGCGAAGACCTCGATCGCGGCCTGTACCAGGATCAGCTTCGGATCAAGTGTGAGGAATAAGGTGGGGTTCAACAGCTCACTGCTCTGGATCCTGCCGTCCTTGCCGAAGACAAGCCGGCGGATCTCTGGCTCCCTGCCCGAGGATCCGGTGCCGGCGGAGGTCCTCCCAGGTAGGGAGGGCAGGAATCGACTCGGTACGGCCTGCCCCAGGGAAAGAAGTTGGCTGAAGGCGGTGAGGTCCAGTCCCTCCGGAGTCCGGGTCTGGACCCCGGAACCTACGGAGTGCTGCCACATCTTGAGTGAGGCCTCCGTGCCGATTGCGAGGATGCCTTCAGCACCTTCTACCAGCACCAGATCCTTGTCATTGTCCATGGCGCTATTCTTCCATGGCCCAGCGACCATGGCTCAGGAAATGTGATGCACTTCCGCCAACTGGTATACCGGGGTGTCCAGTCCCTCCGCCCGGGCCTTGAGCTGCAGCGCGAGGTAGCGCGAGTAGTGGCGGGACTGGTGGAGATTGCCGCCGTGGAACCATAGATTCGGCTGATTCGTCGGTTTCCACATATTGCGAAGTTCGCCCTCCCACGGGCCGGGGTCCTTGGTGGTGTCGGAGCCCAGTCCCCAGCATTTGCCCACCTTGTCGGCGACCTCTTGGTTGATCAGCTGGGCGGCCCAGCCGTTCATGGAGCCGTAGCCGGTGGCCAGCACGATCACATCGGCAGGGAGCTCGGTGCCGTCGGTGAGTACCACGGAACGTTCCTTCACCTGGGCAATGCTGACCCCGGAGCGCAGCTTCACCTTGCCATCGGCGATCAGCTGGGAGGCGCCGACATCGATGTAGTAACCGGAGGCACGGCGCAGGTACTTCAGGAAAAGGCCGGAGTCATCATCGCCGAAGTCCAGCAGGAATCCGGCATCCGTCAGCCCGCGGTAGAACTCGGCGTCCTGTTCCTGGATGCTGTCGAAGATCGGTTTCTGCACATCGTTGAGGATCTTGTAGGGCCAGGAGGCGAAGAGCAGGTCAGCGGAGTCGGTGTCCAGACCGGACTCCAGGGCTTCCTCTGAGTAGAGCGGACCGAACACTTCCCGCATCAGGGTTTCGGAGCGGGTGATGTGGGTGCTGGAGCGCTGGATCATCACCGGGTGCGCGCCATTTTCGTAGAGATCGGCACAGATGTCATGGGCGGAGTTGTTGGCGCCGAGCACGATGACATTTTTGCCTTGGTCACCGCCACCACCGGGGTGCTCGGAGGAATGTCGGATCTCGCCCCGGAAATTCTCCTGACCCGGAAGGTAGGGGCGGTTCGGCAGTCCTGACATGCCGGTGGCCAGCACCACGTGTTCGGGGTGGAGTTCCAGTTCCTGTCCGTCGCGGTTGACCTTCACACTCCAGCGGCCGCTGTCCTCATCGAATACCGCTTGTTCGCAGTGGGTGTTGGTCCAGTAGTCGAGATCCATGATGCCGACATAGTGCTCCAGCCAATCGCCCATCTTGTCCTTCGGGGTGAACACCGGCCAGTGGTCGGGGAAGGGGAGGTAAGGGAGGTGGTCGTACCAGACCGGGTCGTGGAGACACAGGGAGGCATAACGCGAGCGCCACTGATCTCCCGGACGTCCGTGCTTATCGACGATCAGGGTGCTCACCCCCTGGCGCTTGAGTCGGGCGGCCAGCGCAATGCCACCCTGTCCGCCACCGACCACGAGCACGAAGGGCTGCTCGGTGGTTCCGAGGGCCGCTTGTCGCTCGGCTTTGCGGGTAGCCCAGTTCTTCCGTTCCTCCTGGACCCCGTGTTCGACGCCGAGCTCGCGGCTGCGGCCCTGCTTCTCCGGGAAGTCGATCAGCTCTCGGGCGGAGGTCATCAGGGTCCAGGCCCTGCCCTCGCGCAGGCGTAGCACCCCACGGCAGTGGAAGTCCTGGGAGTCAAAGGTGAGGAAGGCCCGCAGCACGCCTTCGCCCTCATCGGTGACTTCGCCGTCAATCTGCAGGTTCTTCAGCGTGCTGCGCGGCCAGGTTTCCTGGATCATCCGGGAGATCTCATCCTGGCCTTCGGCGGTGGTGAGGTTCCAGGAGAAGGCCAGCAGGTCGCGCCAGAAGCCCTCTTCCTCGAAGAGTTCGGTCACGGCGAGAGCAGCGTCCTCGGCGGAGTTCTTTCCGGTGGCGGTGGCCAGGTCAATCAGCCAGGATTCCACTGCGGTGTGGTTCGGGTCGGTCATCCTTGAACTCCTTGCAATTGTGACGGCGCTAACGTTGAGCGTCACAATAGGTGTGAGGCCAGTGGCGGTGCCCCCGCAAGCTAAGGCCGCTAAGGTGACCTACCCCACTAGACGCTGCCGGGTTGTGTGGTTTGCGAAGCTAATCGGGCACCCCCTTTCAGGGTTCGGTAGGGTTCGTCGGCGGTCACGTTCAGATCCAGGTCCAGGGGGCGCTCCGCTTGGGGGAAGGCCCGCTGTGGGCAGTGGGGGCGGGGGCATGCGGTGCAACCCGGGCCGATCGGGGTGGCGGACTCCGGGCTCAACTCCAGGCCCTGGCTGTAGATCAGTCGGTCAGCCTGGCTGAGATCGCAGCCCAGGCCCACCACAAACTCCTTGCGTGGGGTGCCGAAGCCGTGCACCGGACCATGTACGGTCCGGGCCACCCAGAGATAGCTCCGGCCGTCTGGCATGGTGGCCACCTGGCGCACAAAACGGTTCGGCTGTTCGAAGGCGCGGTGGATCACCCATAGGGGGCAGGAGCCGCCGGAGCGGGAGAAGTGGAAGCTGGTGGCGGACTGTCGTTTGGAGATGTTGCCGGCCCGGTCGGTGCGGACGAAGAAGAAGGGCACGCCTCGGGCGCCCTTGCGTTGCAGGGTGGACAGCCGGTGGCAGGTGGTTTCAATGCCGGTGCCGAAATGGGCGGCGATCCGGTCGATATCGTAGTGGTAGTCCTCGGTGACCTGAAGGAAGACCCCATAGGGCAGCACCACCGCGGCGGCGAAGTACTGCGCCAGGCCGAGGTGGCCCACCTTGCGGGAGGCGGCGTCGGGAAGCGGGGCGGCGATCCGGTCGAGAATCTCGCCGTGTATGAGCAGGGCGAACTGCAGGGTGATTTCAAAGAGATTCTGGGAGTCGGTCAGTCCGGTGCGCAGGTGTAGCTCACGGGTCTCGGGGTCGAAGATCCGGCGGGGGCCGGTCTCGTGCCGGCGGAACCGCACACTCACCCCGGCCTCGGTGTCCAGGCGGGCGGCCATGCGGCTGAGTCGGAACTGGGGGTCCCCGAGTTCGCTGGCGAGTGATTCGCCGAGCCGGTCAAGTTCGTCGATATAGTTGCGGGCGTCGTAGAAGAAGTCACGTACCGCCTCATAGGGGCCTTCCTCACGGTGGTTGCTGCGGGTGCTCAGCTCGATGATCTCGGGCACCAGGTCGGGGTAGCGGGCGGCGAGATCGCCGAGCTGCTCCGCCGGAACCTGCGGGAAAGCCGATTGGAGGTCGGCGATGGTGCGCGCGTCCCGGTCGGGGGAGAAGTAGGCGGCATCCACGTCGAAGGTGGTGGTCAGCGCCATGAGAACTGTTGCGGTCAGTGGCCGCTGATCATTTTCCAGCTGATTGAGGTAACTGGTGGACAGGTCCATCTGCCGGGCCATCTCCACCTGGGTCAACTTGGCGCTGCGGCGAAGCGTGCGGATTCGTGCCCCCGCGAAGAGCTTGCTCATGGTTCCCTCTTGCTTTCTTCCGTGTCCCCACCTGCGGATTCCACAAGTTTCGCAGAGAACACCAGATCTTTACGCCATAATATACAAACTTTGCTGTGACTATACACACAATTTGCCGCCTAGCATGAGGGCCATAACATTTTCCCCGTGACTCAGGAGAGATACATGATCAACCACAAGGTGCGCACCCACCGCTCGGCGGAGGACTTCCCCAAGCAGGATCACCTCGCGTACAAGATCGCCCGCGTCGCTGCTGATCCGGTTGAGGTTCCCGAAGAGACCCGCGACATGATCATCAACCGCATCATCGACAATGCCGCTGTGTCCGCGGCATCGGTGCTGCGTCGTCCCGTCACTGTCGCCCGTCGCCAGGCGCAGGCGCACCCGGTTTCCGCCGCCGGGGCCGCTGTCTTCGGTATCCCGGGCAGCTTCTCCGCCGAGTGGGCCGCCCTGGCCAACGGCGTGGCCGTCCGTGAGCTGGACTTCCATGACACCTTCCTCGCCGCCGAGTACTCCCACCCCGGCGATAACATTCCGCCGATCCTGGCCGCCGCCCAGCAGGTGGGCGCCAGCGGTGAGGACCTGGTCCGCGCCCTGGCCACCGGCTACGAGATCCAGGTCGACCTGGTTCGTGGCATGTGCCTGCATGAGCACAAAATCGACCATGTCGCACACCTCGGCCCCTCGGCCGCCGCCGGCATCGGCACCCTGCTGCACCTGGACGTAGACACCATCTACCAGGCTGTCGGCCAGGCGCTGCACACCACCACGGCTACCCGACAGTCCCGCAAGGGTGAAATCTCCTCCTGGAAGGCCTTCGCCCCGGCCTTCGCCGGCAAGATGGCCATCGAGGCCGTCGACCGGGCGATGCGCGGCGAGGGAGCACCCTCCCCGATCTGGGAAGGCGAGGACGGCGTCATCGCCTGGCTGCTCTCCGGCCCGGACCACGAGTACACCATCCCGCTGCCGGCTGAGGGCGAGGCCAAGCGCGCGATTCTGGACACCTTCACCAAGGAGCACTCCGCGGAGTACCAGTCCCAGGCGCCGATCGACCTCGCCCGCCGCATGGGTGCCCAGATCGCGGACACCACGCAGATCGAGTCCATCGTGCTGCACACCAGCCACCACACCCACTACGTGATCGGTACCGGCTCCAACGATCCGCAGAAGTTCGATCCGGACGCTTCACGTGAAACCCTGGATCACTCCATCATGTACATCTTCGCGGTGGCCCTGGAGGATCAGTCCTGGCACCACGAGCACTCCTACTCCCCGGAGCGCGCACACCGCCCGGAGACCATCGAGCTGTGGCAGAAGATCTCCACCGTCGAGGACCCGGAGTGGACCCGCCGTTACCACTCCACCGACCCGAAGGAGAAGGCCTTCGGTGCCAAGGCTGTGATCACCCTCAAGGACGGCACCGTCCTCGAGGATGAGATCGCCGTCGCCGACGCCCACCCCTACGGCGCCCGTCCCTTCGCCCGCGAGCAGTACATCAACAAGTTCCGCTCGCTGGCACAGGGCGTGATCTCCGAAGCTGAGCAGGAGCGCTTCCTGACTGCCGTGCAGTCCCTGCCGAACCTGGCTGACCTGCGCGAACTAAATATCGAGCTGGCGCCTGAGATCCTGGCGCAGGCTCCTGAAACCGGAAAGGGCCTCCTCTGATGTCCGGTCTCTACTCCAGTCTGGTGAGCCCCCATGATCGTCGGGTGACTCTCCGTGAGGGTCTGACCTCCGGCACCATCCAGCGACTGCCCGGCGCGTTCTCGCCGCTGGTGGGCCGCGCCATCCAGGACGCAGGTTTCGAGGGAGTCTATGTCTCCGGTGCCGTCGTCGCTGCTGATCTGGCGCTGCCGGACATCGGCCTGACCACCCTGACCGAGGTGGCCGCCCGCGCCCGTCAGATCGCGCGCTCCACGGACCTGCCGGTGCTGGTCGACGCCGATACCGGCTTCGGCGAGCCGATGTCCGCCGCCCGCACCATCAGTGAATTCGAGGATGCCGGAGTCGCCGGTTGCCACCTCGAGGACCAGGTCAACCCGAAGCGCTGTGGCCACCTCGACGGCAAGGAGGTGGTCCCCACCGAGCTGATGCTGCGCCGCATCACCGCCGCGGTCAACGAGCGTCGGGATGATGCCTTCGTCATCTGTGCGCGTACCGACGCCGCGGGGGTGGAGGGGATCGATTCCGCCATCGAGCGGGCCAAGGCCTATGCCGATGCCGGCGCGGACCTCATTTTCACCGAGGCGCTGCACACACCGGCCGAGTTCGAGAAGTTCCGCGCTGCGGTCGATGTGCCGTTGTTGGCCAACATGACCGAGTTCGGCAAGACCGAACTGCTCTCGGCCAAGACCCTGGAGGAGATCGGCTACAACGCGGTGATCTACCCGGTGACCACCCTGCGTATCGCCATGGGCCAGGTGGAGGCGGCACTCAAGGACATCAATGAGACCGGCACCCAGACCGGTTGGGTCGACCGCATGCAGCACCGCTCCCGACTCTATGAGCTGCTCCGCTACAACGAGTACAACGCCTTTGACCAGCAGGTGTTCACTTACTCGGCGGAGAACTACTCCAGCTAGCTCCCTCGCTCCAGGATTTACCACCCACACTCACACCACCCCATCGCACCACCCAGCTAAGGACGGAAAACCTCATGAGCAATGAAACCGAAATCCGCAAGGGCCTGGCCGGCGTCGTCGCCGACTACACCGCCGTTTCCAAGGTCGTTTCCGAGACCAACTCGCTGACCTACCGGGGCTACCCGGTGCAGGAACTCGCCGCAAACTGCACCTTTGAAGAGGTCGCCTACCTGCTCTGGGAAGGTGAACTGCCGACCCCCGAGCAGCTGGAGAGTTTCAACGCCGCGGGCAAGGCGCTCCGCACCCTGGATCCGGACCTGATCAAGCTCATCGACGTGCTGCCCACCACCTGTCACCCGATGGATGTGCTGCGTACCGCAGTGTCCTACCTGGGTACCAAGGATCCGGAGTTCTTCACCACCAGCGAGGAGCACATCCGGAGCATCGGCCTGAACCTGCTGGCGCAGCTACCCACCGCCGTGGCCTATGACATCCGCCGCCGCAAGGGGCAGGAGTTCATCGAGCCCTGCCTCGACCGGAGCTTCACCGAGAACTTCCTCTACATGGTCTTCGGCGACGGCCCGGATTCCCCGGCGAATAACGCAGAGGACATCAAAACCTTCGAGCAGTCCCTGATCCTCTACGCGGAGCACTCCTTCAATGCCTCCACCTTCACCGGACGCGTGATCACCTCCACCCGATCTGATGCCTATTCCGCCATCACCGGTGCGATCGGTGCGCTGAAGGGCCCGCTGCACGGTGGCGCCAATGAATTCGTCATGCACACCATGCTCGAGATCGATGATCCGGCCAAGGCTGCGGACTGGGTGAACAACGCCCTGGACAATAAGGACCTGATTATGGGATTCGGTCACCGGGTGTACAAGAAGGGGGATTCTCGGGTGCCCACCATGGAGGCCGCGTTCAAGGAGCTGGCCGCCCGCAAGGACGGCGAGAAGTGGGTTGAGATGTACGACATCATGGCCGAGACCATGAACGCGCGCACCGGCATCAAGCCGAACCTGGACTTCCCCTCTGGACCGGCCTACCACCTGCTGGGCTTTGATGTGGAGTTCTTCACCCCGCTGTTCGTGCTCGCTCGCGTCACCGGCTGGACCGCGCACATCGTCGAGCAGTACAGCTCCAACGCCCTGATCCGCCCGCTCTCCGCCTACAACGGTGTGCCGCAGCGCTCCGTTTCCGAGCGCTAAATATCCCTGAAGCGCAGCTTCCGCAGGCCGCTTGGCGAAGTCTGCGAAGTTTGTGACTGAAACCCGGCGTTCGCATGGTGTACGTGCGTTATGCTGGGTTTCGTAATTTGTCTCACAATCTCTCCTTTGGAAAGGATGCCTCACGTGGTATCGAAAATGCTGCCGACCTTTAGCAAGGTCCTGGTTGCCAACCGCGGCGAAATCGCAGTCCGCGCCTTCCGTGCCGCCAACGAGACCGGCGCCCAGACCGTGGCCGTCTATCCCCGGGAAGACCGGGGCTCCTTTCACCGGACCTACGCCTCAGAAGCCGTGCGCATCGGGGTGGAAGGCTCCCCCGTCAAGGCCTACCTCGATATCGACGAGATCATCCGCGCGGCGAAGAAAACCGGTGCGGATGCGGTCTACCCCGGTTATGGTTTCCTTTCCGAGAAAGCCCAGCTAGCCCGTGAATGCGCGGAGAACGGTCTGACGTTTATCGGTCCCACCCCAGAGACCCTGGATCTGACCGGTGACAAGGCCAAGGCCGTCACCGCCGCCCGCAAGGCCGGACTGCCGACCCTGGAGGAGTCCGAGCCCAGCGAGGACATCGAGGTCCTGGTCAAACAGGCCAAGGGGCATATCTATCCGCTGTTCGTCAAGGCTGTCGCCGGGGGCGGCGGCCGCGGCATGCGGTTCGTCGACAAGCCTGCGGACCTGCCCCGGCTGGCCGCCGAGGCTTCCCGTGAGGCTGCCGCCGCGTTTGGTGACGGCAATGTCTATATCGAGCGTGCAGTGCTCAAGCCGCAGCATATCGAGGTGCAGATCTTAGGTGACCATACCGGTGATGTGATCCACCTCTATGAGCGTGACTGTTCCCTGCAGCGTCGCCACCAGAAGGTCGTCGAGATTGCCCCGGCCCAGCACCTGGATCCGGCACTGCGCGAGCGGATCTGCGCGGATGCGGTGAAGTTCTGCCGGTCGATTAACTACGTCGGTGCCGGGACCGTGGAATTTTTGGTCGATGAGGCGGGCAACCACGTCTTCATCGAGATGAACCCGCGCATCCAGGTCGAGCACACCGTGACCGAGGAGGTCACCTCCGTGGACCTGGTCAAATCCCAGATCCATCTCGCCGCCGGGGCGACCCTGAAAGAGCTGGGCCTGACCCAGGACTCCATCACCACCCGGGGGGTGGCCCTGCAGTGCCGGATCACCACCGAGGATCCGAGCAACGGCTTCCGCCCGGATACCGGGACCATCACCGCCTACCGCAGCCCGGGTGGCGCCGGGGTGCGCCTGGATGGTGCGGCCTCGCTGGGTGGTGAGATCTCGGCGCACTTTGACTCGATGTTGGTCAAGATGACCTGTCGTGGTTCTGATTTCGAGGTCGCGGTGACCCGGGCCCAGCGTGCGCTGGCGGAGTTCACCGTCGCCGGGGTGGCCACTAATATCGGCTTTTTGCGCGCTCTGCTGCGCGAGGAGGATTTCCAGTCCAAGCGGATTTCCACGGACTTCATCAAGGATCACCCGCACCTGTTGGCGGCCCCGCCGGCCGGTGATGAGGCTGGCCGGATCTTGGACTTTCTGGCTGATGTCACGGTCAATAAGCCCAATGGGACACGTCCCACGCAGGTGCGTCCGGCGGAGAAGCTGCCGATCTTTGATGAGCAGGCGGCGGTGCCGCGGGGTTCGCGTGACCGGTTGCATGATCTGGGGCCGAAGAAGTTCGCGCAGGCACTGCGCAAGCAGGACGCCCTGGCGGTGACGGATACCACCTTCCGTGATGCCCACCAGTCGCTGCTGGCTACCCGGGTGCGGTCTACGGCGTTGACCAAGGCTGCCAGCGTGGTCTCCCGGACCACCCCGGAGTTGTTGTCCGTGGAGGCCTGGGGTGGGGCGACCTATGACGTGGCGATGCGCTTTCTCCATGAGGATCCCTGGGGGCGGTTGGATTCGCTGCGCGAGGCCATGCCGAATGTGAATATCCAGATGCTGTTGCGTGGGCGCAACACCGTGGGCTATACCCCCTACCCGGATAGTGTCGCCCGTACGTTTGTGAAGGAGGCGGCGGATTCCGGGGTGGATATTTTCCGGATCTTCGATGCGCTCAACGATGTTTCGCAGATGCGGGTGGCGATTGATGCCGTGCTGGAGACCAATACCACCGTCGCGGAGGTGGCGATGGCCTATTCCGGTAACCTGCTCAGTCCGAAGGAGAATATCTACACCCTGGACTACTACCTGAAGCTGGCCGAGCAGATCGTCGGTACCGGGGCGCATATTTTAGCCATCAAGGACATGGCGGGGCTGTTGCGCCCGGCGGCCGCGGCGAAGCTGGTCAAGGCGCTGCGTCGGGAGTTTGACCTGCCGGTGCACGTGCATACCCACGACACCGCCGGTGGCCAGCTGGCCACCTATCTGGCTGCCGCGGAAGCGGGGGCTGATGCCGTTGACGGTGCCTCGGCACCGATGTCGGGTACCACCTCGCAGCCCTCCTTGTCGGCGATTGTCGCCGCGTTTGCTGATACCTACCGTGATACCGGTCTGTCCTTGGCGGCGGTGGGTGATCTGGAGCCGTATTGGGAGTCGGTGCGCCAGCTCTATGCCCCGTTTGAGTCCGGGATCCCGGGCCCGACCGGGCGGGTGTATCGTCACGAGATTCCGGGTGGCCAGTTGTCCAACCTGCGGACCCAGGCCACCGCGTTGGGGTTGGGGGATCGTTTCGAGTTGATCGAGGATGCCTACGCGGAGGTCAATGATCTGCTGGGTCGGCCGACCAAGGTCACCCCGTCGTCGAAGGTGGTGGGCGATCTGGCCCTGCATCTGGTGGGGGCGGGGGTCAGTGTGGCGGATTTCGCGAAGGATCCGCAGAAATATGATATTCCCGACTCGGTGACCGCGTTTCTTCGTGGTGAGTTGGGGACCCCGCCGGGTGGGTGGCCGGAGCCGTTGCGTACCCGGGCGTTGGCGGGTCGGGCGGAGAAGACCACCCATCTGGTGGAGGTCCCGGCGGGGGAGGTGGTCAAGCTTCAGTCGGCGGATCATGCGGTGCGTCGTGAGGCGTTGAGCCGGTTGCTCTTCCCGAAGCAGTTCGAGGAGTTTGTGGAGCATAACCGTCTCTTCGGTAATATCTCCGCACTCGATGATCGTGAGTTCTTCTACGGTCTTGATGAGGGGGTGGAGACGGTGATCCGGATGCCGGGTGAGACCTCGCTGGTGGTGCGGCTTGATGCGATCGGTGAGCCCGATGATAAGGGGATGCGGCGGGTGGTGTGCAATGTTAACGGTCAGATCCGTCCGTTGCAGGTCCGGGATCGCAAGGTGGAGTCGGTCACCGCGGCGGCGGAGAAGGCCGATCCCAAGAATGAGGGTCATGTCGCGGCACCCTTTGCCGGGGTGGTGACCGTGTCCGTGGCGGAGGGGGTCGAGGTTAAGGCGGGTGATCCGGTGGCGGTGATCGAGGCGATGAAGATGGAGGCCACGATTACCGCGAGCAAGGATGGCACGGTCTCTCGGGTGGTGCTCAAGCAGCCGGAGAAGGTGGAGGGCAACGACCTACTCGTCGTCATTGAGTAGCTCCGCAGTGGGTTAGCTTGAAGAAAAATGCGGTGCCGGTACTTCCGATAGGGGAGTAACGGCACCGCATTTTTCTGTCCACGAGTGCCCTGAACTGCGAATATCACTAAGTTTACGATATATCGTTGACTTTTAGATATGTCACGATATATCGTTAACTGCATTAACGGTGGTCCGTACATCAGGGACCGCCACCACATCCAGGAGAAAGGCTCCACAACATGAGCTACTCACATGAGAACCACGCCCGTGGTTTTGATCATCTCGACGGTTCCGGGCGCGGCGGCCCCTGCGGTCACGGTCGTGGGCCCCGACGGGGCCACAGCTACAGTCACGGCCACCGCAACCGCGGTGAAGGCGGTGGCTACGGCGGATTCCGCCACGGGAGAGGGCGCGGTGGCCGCGCCGGTCGCGGCGACCTCCGCAATGTCATCCTCTTCCTGCTGAGCGAAGAGCCGATGCACGGCTATCAGTTGATCAGTCTGATCGGCGAAAAAACCAACAGTCAGTGGACCCCCAGCCCGGGCGCCATCTATCCCACCCTGAACCTCCTGGAAGATGAGGGGTTGATCACCATCACCACCGATTCCGGCCGTAAGCTGGCCACCCTCACTGAAGTAGGGGCCACGCTGGTCGAGGAGAACAAGGCCGAATGGTCCCAGATCCTCAGCGGCTATGCGAACCCTCAGAACCCGCAGGATCCACGTTTCCGCCACCGCGAGGCGATGTTCCGGCTGCGCAACGCGGTCAAGGCCACCAGAATGGCGGACCACGAGCAGGCTATCGAGATTCTCAACCGTGCGGCCAAGGAGATTGAGGAGCTCTAAGCATCCCGGTTTTCCCCCGGTGCCTGAGTGGGGAAACGGTAGATCATCGCCTCGGTCCCCAGCCCCGCCCGATCCTCAAAGACCTGGAATCCAAGCATCAGATAGAGGTTTCGGGCGCGATCGTTGCCCTCATCCACGGCCAGCGAAACCGCCGGGGCACCTGTTTCCCGGGCGGTGACCAGGACATCGCGAATCAGGCGGGTCGCTAGACCCTGCCCGGAGTAACGCCGCTCCACGGCGATGGCGAGCTCGGGAATATCGGCCCCGATGAGACCGTAGCGAGGGCGATTGAGCTCCCCGGAACGCAGCCATACGGCACCGGCGGGGATGCCATCCGGACTGAAAGCGACCAGGCCACCCTGCGCTGGGGTCCAGGAATCGACATATTGATGGAGATCCTTGGTGAAGCCCTCACTGGGGCGGCGCGTTTCATCGCCGAGCACATCGGTCAGATAGAACATGCGGGCCAGGAAAGTCCGGTCGGCCTCAGTGGCCGGCCGGATGCTGAATTCAGAACTGTCCATGATTAAGGAATCCTAGTCACAAGAACACAGATTCCTAGTTCCGGTAGAAATTGGAGGGACCTTTGCCACTGAGCCAGGCACCGAGGGTGATCACCGGGACCAGGATGAGCAGCCAGGGGAGGGCGAGGATGGCGGCAATGAACACCACCCCCACCGAGCTCAGTGCGATCGCGGCAACTTTTCGCTGGTCCTGCATCGTCTCTACAGGCGCGATCTCCCCCGTGGTTTCATGCGGCTCCGGCAGATCTGCCATGACCTCATCCAGCTGGTTGCGGGTACGCGCTTCGGCGATGAGCCGGGAGCGTTCCTCAAATTCCGCCAGATCCAGGTGGCCGGTGCCGGTCATCTCGGAGAGCCAGGCCATGGCCTGGTTGCGCTCGGTGTCCCCGATACGCTGACTGTCAGATGGTTGCTGCTCCGGGAGGTGCATACCTTCATCGTAGAACTCTCGACCGCCAAGCACACCCATGGCAGAACCCCCGCTGAAAACAGAGTTTTCAGCGGGGGTTTTGAGTAGTGAAACTACTTGATCTCGAGCAACACGGTGCCCTTGGTCACGCCGGCACCAGCTTCGGTGACCAGGCCGGTGACCTTACCGGACTTGTGGGCCTTGACCGGGTTCTCCATCTTCATGGCCTCGAGGATGACGATGGTCTCGCCTTCGGTGACCTCCTGGCCTTCCTCGACATTGACCTTGATGACGGTGCCCTGCATCGGGGCGACCACGGCATCGCCGGAGGCACCACCCTTGGCGCCGCCGGCGCGACGCTTCTTGGCCTTCTTCTTGGTGGAACCACCGGAGGTGATGCCGAAGTTGCCCGGGAGGGCGATCTCCACGCGACGACCGTCAATCTCGACGACCACTTTCTGGGAAGGCTCGTTCTCATCGGCTTCGACATCGGCCGGGTCGACGAAGGGGGCGATCGGGTTGTCCCAGACCTCTTCGATCCACTTGGTGTAGATGTCGAACTTCTCGCCGTCACCGACAAAAGCCGGGTTCTCCACGATGTGGCGGTGGAAGGGGATCACGGTGGGCATGCCCTCGACGACGTACTCGTCCAGGGCACGCTTGGCGCGGCGCAGGGCCTCTTCGCGGGTCTCACCGTGAACGATGAGCTTGGCGAGCATGGAGTCGAACTGGCCGCCGATGACGGAACCCTCGACCACACCGGAATCCATGCGGACACCCGGTCCGGAGGGCTCGCGGTAGGTGGTGACGGTGCCCGGTGCCGGCATGAAGTTGGCGCCGGCATCTTCGCCGTTGATGCGGAATTCGAAGGCATGGCCGGTCGGCTTCGGATCCTCGGTGAAACGCAGCTCCTGGCCCTCGGCGATACGGAACTGCTCGCGGACCAGATCCAGGCCGGTGGTGACCTCGGTGATGGGGTGCTCGACCTGCAAGCGGGTGTTGACCTCCAGGAAGGAGATCAGGCCGTCAGCGCCGACCAGGTACTCCACGGTGCCGGCACCGTAGTAGTTGGCTTCGCGGCAGATGGCTTTGGCTGAGCTGTGGATGGTGGCACGCTGCTCATCGCTGAGGAAGGGGGCCGGAGCCTCCTCCACGAGCTTCTGGAAGCGACGCTGCAGGGAGCAATCGCGGGTGCCGGCGACAATGACGTTGCCGTGCTGGTCAGCCAGGATCTGGGCCTCGACGTGGCGGGCCTTGTCCAGGTAGCGCTCCACGAAGCACTCACCGCGACCGAAGGCGGCGACTGCCTCTCGTGTGGCGGACTCGTAGAGGTCAGCGACATCCTCGAGCTGGTAGGCGACCTTCATACCACGACCGCCGCCGCCGAAGGCGGCCTTGATGGCGATCGGGAGGCCATACTCCTCGGCGAAGGCGACCACCTCGGCCGCGCTCTTGACGGGCTCCTTGGTGCCCGGTGCCATCGGGGCGTTGACCTTGGTGGCGATGTTGCGGGCGGTGACCTTGTCACCGAGGCTGCGGATGGACTCGGGTGAGGGGCCGATCCAGATCAGGCCGGCGTCGATGACGGCCTGGGCGAAGTCGGCGTTCTCGGCGAGGAAACCATAGCCCGGGTGGATGGCATCGGCGCCGGACTTGGCCGCAGCGTCGAGGATCTTGTCGAAGACCAGGTAGGACTCGGCGGAGCTCTGACCGCCGAGGGCGAAGGCCTCATCGGCGTAGCCGACGAAGGGGGCATCGGCGTCCGGCTCGGCGTAGACGGCGACGCTGGCGATACCGGCATCCTGAGCGGCCCGGAACACGCGGATAGCGATCTCGCCACGGTTGGCCACCAGGACCTTCGTGATCTTCTTTGCCTCAACTGACACTGGGGGTCCTCCTGGGTTTGATCAGTTCGATGTGATGTCGATCGGGGTCGGACGTGAGGGAATACTCACGTTCTATTCGCATAAAGCGCCCATCGTTTGATGGGCAATAGGATAATTGTGGCACAACCGGCCACACTTTCATGTCGGTGGGGCCGGGTGAGTCGTTACTTTAGGGGTAGCACGGATAACTTTCCGTTGCCTAATTATCCTACTTATCGTCGCGGGCAATGGGCATCCGGACCATGTTGCCCCACTCCGCCCAGGAGCCGTCGTAGTTGCGGACGTTCTCAAATCCCAGCAGGTACTTCAGGACGAACCAGGTGTGTGCGGAACGGTCGCCGAGCTGGCAGTAGACGATGGTCGGATCCGCCGGGTTGAGATCGGCGTAGACCTCCGCCAGCTCCTCGCGGGAGCGGAAACGGGAGTTCGGGTGGACGGTCTTGCCCCAGGGCAGGTTCCGGGCGGTGGGGATGTGGCCACCACGCAGGACAGTGGGGACCTCGATCTCCCCGGAGAATTCCTCGGGGGAGCGCACATCCACCAGGGCGGTGTTATTCGCGATCGCGGCGCGGGCCTCGTCGACGAAGGCCCGCAACGGGACGTCGTCACGCTTGACCACGGGATAGTTGCTGGCAGGCAGATCGGGAACCATGAAAGAGGTGTCGCGCTCCTCGGCCATCCAGGCATCGCGACCGCCGTCGAGCAGGCGGACATCCTCGTGGCCGAAGAGCTCGAAGACCCAGAGGGTGAAGGAAGCCCACCAGTTGGATTTGTCACCGTAGATGACCACGGTGTCATCGCGCTTGATGCCCTTGGAACTCATGAGCTTGGCGAAGCCCTCGCCGTCGATGAAATCACGCAACAGCGGGTCATTGAGGTCCTTGGCCCAGTCAATGCGCACCGCGGTGGGGATGTGGCCGATGTCGTAGAGGAGGGAATCCTCGTCGGATTCGACGACCCGCAGTCCTGGGGTGCCGAGTCGGGCACTGAGCCACGAGGCGGAAACGACGCGCTCTGGGTGTGCGTAATCCGCGAACATCGGGGCGGGATCGTGGGGAACAGCCATGGTATTGGTGCCTTTCGAAGTGCTGCGGTTTTTGTCCTGGTCCAAGATTAGTGCCTCGGGGCCTGAAATGGTCACCTGAGGCAGTTCTATGTGTTCTGCATAACGCTTAAGAAGGGCTGGCCGTAGGCGGAACCGGCTATGATCCGGCCTCGGCGAGCTGCCCGAAGTGGTCACCGGAAGACTCTGATGTGTCTTTAGTAACTTCACCGGATCTGATGCGGCAGCAGGTGCCACCGGTGCTCTATTCTTTCGGGGCAGGACCGCTATGGCTTGCACCACCACGGTTTGAAAAGAGGGTTCCCGTGCTTCAGAGCATCGTCATTTTTGAGGTCGAGGGTGGGGCCGACAAATTTATGGACGGTCACCGCCGAGACACCATGCCCATCGTTGAAGCACTGCGAGCGCAGAGTTGGAACGCTGAGGTCCTGTACTTCCGTCCCGAGTGGACCGAAGATCTCTACAGTTATGTCACCGAGAATTTCAGCGGCTACATCTCCCGGGTCAATCCGGGCAATATCCCCGGCGGCGAGAAGGGCTACTTCGACCTGCTGACCCGCCTGTCCGAGGCCGGCTTGGTGGGCATGTCCACCCCGGCCGAGATGATGGCCTACGGTGCCAAGGATGCGCTGGTCAAGCTCAGGGACACCGATCTGGTGCCTTCGGATACCACGGCCTACTATGACCTCACCAGCTTCTTCGAGACCTTCCCCACCTCGCTGTCCTATGGCGAGCGGGTGCTCAAGCAGAACCGTGGTTCGACCGGCTCCGGGATCTGGCGAGTCCAGCTGGCTGACAAGGAACTGGCCGCGAGGACAACACCCGGTACCGCGCTGCCGCTGGACACCAAACTCAAATGCACCGAGGCAGTAGACAACCACACCGAGCTCCGTGAACTGGGTGAGTTCATGGATTTCTGCGGCCAGTACATCATCGGCGACAACGGCATGCTGGTGGACATGCGCTTCATGCCGCGCATCGTTGAAGGTGAGGTCCGCATTCTGCTGGTCGGCCCGCACCCGGTGTTCGTGGTGCACAAGAAGCCGGCGGCAGGTGGGGATAACTTCTCCGCCACGCTCTTCTCCGGGGCGAAGTACACCTATGATCAGCCGGCGGCGTGGCAGGAACTCGTCGATGAGTTTGCCGCCGCCCGCCCCGAGATCGCCGAGAAGCTCGGCGGGGACAATATCCCGCTGATCTGGACCGCGGATTTCATGCTGGACACCGCCGAGGATGGTTCGGACTCCTACGTGCTGGGCGAGATCAACTGCTCCTGCGTGGGTTTTACCTCGGAACTGGACATGGGGATCCAGCAACTGGTGGCGCAGGAAGCCATCGCCCGGGTGAAGGCTGCCGTACGCACCCCGGCTTAACCCAGGACAATATCCGCCCACACCCCACGGTGATCGGTGCCGGGCACCGCGAAGGTGCCGGCTCCCGAGCATTGCGCACCACTGATCACGATATGGTCCAGATGCAACCCGGAAACCGGCATCGGCCAGGTGGGAACAGGCAGGCTGCAATCCGTGCCCGGCAGGTCCCGGAATCGCGGGTGAGCTGCGGTCGCATTGAAATCCCCGGCGGCGATCACCGCGCCGGGTCGTTCCAGGGCAGCAGCCACCCTGGTGAGATCCTCACCCCAGAGTTCTGCCAGGCGAGCGTTGATTGGAGCCGCAGAATGCACGCCGATGACGGTCACCTCCGCTAACGCGACTGAGGGTCGCTGGTGGAACCCCTCAGGGTCTTGTTCCGCAGGGGTATCCGTCTGGGCGAGCACCGCCACGGCGTGCCCTCCCGAGGCCACCTCCCCGGTCAGGTTCAGCCCCAGCAGTTCGGCCACCGCGGCAGCCTCGGCGGAATTGGTCTCCACCAGCACGACGATATCGGGGGACAACGCCAGCAGCTCGGCATGCAGCGCTGTTTCCTCCGCCCGTGCGTGCAGGGAATTTAAGGTGGCTACGCGCACGTCCGATGCTGAACCGGGAATTGACAGCAGGGGAGAGCCAAGCAGCCCCACCAGTGCCAGCGCGCCGGCGGACAGTCGGCTGCGCCAGCCGGGCAGCAGGCTGAGAATCAACAGCCCCACCCCGAGCCAGGCGGTGGCCTGGACCGCGATCCAGAACGGCTGTGCGACATCGATCAGCGCCGTGGCAGCCCAGGCCGCGCCCAGCAGTGCGAGGGCGAGCCTAGGCGTCGAGAAGATTGGCGACGCTCGCGGGGTCACTGTCTGAGAGCAGCGCCCGGCAGCGGTCGTATTCAGCCTCCTCGCCGATAGCCCGGGCCGCCAGAGCCAGTGCCGCGATAGCCCGCAGCACGCCCTGGTTCGGTTCATGATCGAAGGGGACTGCGCCCCAACCCTTCCAGCCATTGCCGCGCAGCCGGTCCAGACCACGGTGGTAGCCGGTGCGGGCCAGTGCGTAGGCGATGAGCTTATCCTCGGTGCTTTCCGCGGATTTCAGGGCTGCTTCGGCCCGGACAGCCCACACCAGTGGACTATCGGGGTGGGCGAGTGCGGTGTCATTATCAAGGGGGTTCTGGGCCACGGCCGGATCCACCGGGAGCTTCACCGGCGGCGGTGCCATCATATCTTTCATCTGCATGCCCTCCACTCTAGAGCTAGATTCCGTTAGGGGGCGTGTAGCGTATGACGGGTTCATCAGACCTAAACTTTTGCGGAGGCATGTAGTTCTCATGGGTACCACCCGGGATTCATTACGGACGGCTCCCTACCGATACGATCTTGACGGCCTCCGCGGCATTTCCATCGCCTTCGTTGTGCTCTTCCATGTCTTCGTCGGTCGGGTCTCCGGTGGCGTGGATGTCTTCCTGCTGCTGTCGGGATATTTCTTCCTCGGTTCGCAGTTACGCTACGCCGGACGGCCGGATGCCTCACTGAATGTATGGTGGCCGATCTGGCGGACCCTCCGGCGACTCTTGCCCGGCCTGGTGCTGGTGCTCGGGGCCACCGCGATCGGCATTATTACCCTGGCCCCGGAGCTCCGCACCCTGGAGATCGTCCGCCAGATGACGGCCAGTCTGCTGTACTTCCAGAACTGGGAACTCGCCTCCCAGGGCGCGGACTATAACGTCGCCTCCAACACCGTCAGTCCCTTCCAGCATCTGTGGTCGATGGCGGTACAGGGGCAGTTCTATCTCTTCGCCATCCTCATGGCCACGGTCATCGCGTTTGTGCTGCGGGAGCAGCGCCGCCGACGGATCGGGGTATCCGAGGTGGAGAGACTGGCGGGTCCGCTGTTGCTGGCGCTGACGGTCTTCTCCTTCGGCTACGCCATCGTCATGCATTTCATTGATCAGTCGCTGAACTACTACTCCACCTGGACCCGCTTCTGGGAGCTGACGTTGGGTGGTCTGCTGGTGCTCTACGGCTCCCGGCTGAGCCTGGCCCCCTGGGTGAAGGAGATCTTCACCGTCGTCGGCCTGTTCATGGTGCTGACCACCGGTTTCTTCTTCGATGGTGCCGCCCAGTTCCCCGGACCGACCACGCTCTACCCGCTGGGTGGTGCGGTGCTGGTGATTCTCGGCGGCGGCAAGGTCGCCGGACTGCTCGGGTCGAAGCTGATGCGCTGGTTCGGTGATATCGCCTACCCGCTCTACCTCTGGCATTGGCCGCTGCTGATCCTGGCGACCATTGTCTTGGACGTCGAGACCCCCGGCCCGGTGCTGGGCGCCGTCGTCGTGCTCGGCTCTCTGCTCCTGGCGGACCTGACCCACCGCTTCGTCGATAAGCCGCTGGCACAGCACGCCAAACGGCCCACCCGCGAGGAGCAGCGGGGAAGAACCGCCTGGCGGGGGGTGCGCACCCAACGCCCGGCACAGCGCCGCGCCGCCGGTGGTGTCGTGGTTGCCGTGGCGATGGCGGCACTGCTCAGCCTCCAGCCGGCGCTGCAGGCCCGACTCAACTTTGTCGACGGCGAGCTTCTCGACCCCCTGACCTACCCCGGTGCCGCCGCCCTGGCCGGGGCCCCGGTGCCCGAAGCGAAATTCAAGCCGGACCCCACCCTGCTCAGCCAGATGCTGCCGCCTTCCTGGCTCTCCGGCTGCATGTCCACCTTTGAAGACGACCCAGGCATGCTGCCTGTGGATCGGGAGCAGGAACGAGATCCGGAGGCCTGCCGCTTCGGCACCATCGGCGCCGACACCGTGGTGTATCTGACCGGTGGTTCCCATGCCGAGCAGTGGATCACCCCGCTGGATGTGCTGGGCAAGGAACACGGCTTTGAGATCGTCCCGATGGTGCGCCAGTCCTGCCCGAACTTCGTCGAGGACCTGGACGGGCTCTTCCTGTCTGATTGCGCGGAATTCAACCAGACCGTGCTGGACCGGATCTCCCAGGATCGCCCGGATGTGGTGGTCTCCACCTCCACCCGGCCCTTCGTGGAACAGGCCAGCGCACTGGAGGAAGTCCCCGCCTCCTATCCGACCTTCTGGCGATTCCTCGCTGATGAGGGGATCCCCTTCGTCGGGCTGCGGGACAACCCCTGGTCCATGTTCGAGGACGGCACCGAAAGAAGCATCCCGCTCTGTGTCTTTGACACTGGGGACGTGATCGGTTGCGGCGTACCCCGCGCAGCTGTCTACCTCGATGAAGACCCCGCAGCCGCCTACCTCAACGACCAACCCGGAATGAAGGCCGTGGACACGTCCGACTGGTTCTGTCCGGATGAGAACTGTCCGGCCGTGATCGGCAATATCCACGTCTACCGCGATGCCAACCACATGTCGAATGCCTACGCGCTGACGCTGGCACCCTTACTCTGGGAGGAGATCTGGGAGTTCTTCCCGGTAGCGTAACCAAGTTGAGTCAGCGACGGTCCATGGTCCCCAGCAGCTCACCGGATTCATCGAAGACGAGGAGGGTATTCCCCTCGAGCGTTCCGGAGGTGGCCTGCTGAATCCAGGGGTTGATGCCCTCACACCACATCTCGGTGAAACCACCGTTGCTGAAGGAGAAGGTATCGCCCTGACGGATCCACTCGCCGAAACCGGAGTTGCAGCCGTCAGAGGCCCGGAACTCCCCATCCGTTTCCAGGTGCAGCCAGGGCAGTGGCCGGGCCTGTTGGGATGAAGAGAGCACCGAGGAACCGGCTGCCGGTGGCTGTGCCACGTAGAGTTCGCCGTCATCGGGAAGGGTGGGGGCCACCGGGGCGGAGGAATCAAGGAATAGGGCGCTGGACAGGGCGAAGGTGCTCAGCAGTGAAGACATGGGTTCAATTTAGCAAGTCCCGGGAACCCGGTGGGAGGATTCACAGGATCGGTGACCTCGAAGGGGTCTAAGCCGGAATCATGGTGCCCAGCAGCTCGCCGTCTTTGAAGAGGAGCAGGTCATCGCCGTCGAGGATGAAGGTATCGGCTCTCGCGAGGGCCTCATCGTGGCCTTGGCACGCCATCATCGTGGACATGATCATGCCGTGGAAGACGATGTGGTTGTTTTCCTGCGTCCAAAACGGGCCTTCGCAGCAATCCCAGGGAATATATCCGAAGCTATTACACCCATCGTGGCCATGTACGTTGCCGCTGTCAGACAGTGTCAGGCGCGAAGTGGGGCCAGGCGCATCTAGGACCCAACTCTATCCGCTCACTTCCGGTTCGGGCAGCACATCGGGGGTCAGCGGAGTGGAGGATCCAAGAACCGGGGCGGACAGCAGCGCGCTGGATAGGGCAAGGGTGCTCAACAGTGAGGACATGAGTTGGAAACTAGTAACCCTCACCGCGAATGGGTGAGGATTGATTTCAACGGGCGCCCCCGCAAGCGTTGGCTGATGGTAGAGCCCGGCCCGGCAGGTCAAACCCGGAGTGAAGGGTAGGTCTCGAGGATCGCCCCAATGACCCTCAAATCCAGGTAATTGGCGCGATCCTCGAGACCTAAACGTCAGCCACTCTTTATCAGCCCCACCAACGCTCAGCGGTTCCAGAACTCCGAGACCGAGTAGCCGAAGTCATAGAGGGCCCCGCGCACCAGCGGCAGGGAGAGTCCGATAACCGAGGAGGGGTCGCCCTCGATGCGGTCGATGAACCAACCTCCGAGGGCTTCCAGGGTGAAGGCGCCGGCGCATTCCAGCGGCTCCCCGGATTCCGCATAGGCCCGGATATCCACGGCGGAGGCTTCCGCGAAGTGCACCACGGTGGAGGAGGTGGACACCACCCGCTGGCCCTCGGGCCCCAGTACACAGTGCCCGGTGAGCAGCTCGGCGGACTTGCCGGCCTGCTGCTCCCAGCGAGCCACGGTGGCTGCCACGGTGTGTGGTTTGCCTTGCAGTTGGCCCTCGAGCAGCAGCATGGAGTCGCAGCCGATCACCACATCATCGGGGTAGTCGGCGGCCACGGCCTCCGCCTTGGCGGTGGCCAGCAGGGCGACCTGGGCGGCGGCGTCGAGGGACGCGGCATCGCTCAGCAGGGCGTCCTCATCCACGTGCGCGGGGTGGATGAGCGGCTCAATCCCCGCCGAGCGCAGGATGCTGAGGCGGGAGGGGGATTGGGAGGCTAAAACGATGCGCATTTAGCGGTAGGTCAGGTTCAGGAAGGCGTTCGGGTTGTAGATGGTGTTGTCGTGGAGACGACGGTCCAGCTCGCCCCAGCGGTTGCGCTCGCGCGGCACCGCATCTGCCTTGGACTGCTCAGCAGCCTGCTGTGCTAGTCCGGCCAGGACGGTGGTCAGCGCGGCGATCTGGGTGGGATCGGGGTTGCCCTTGACAATACGGAACAGCGGCTTCTGCTGGGACATGTTGATTACTCCAGGTTCTCGTTGGGGTTTAGAGCGGAATGTTTCCGTGCTTCTTGGCGAGCGGCTGCAGGACCTTCCGGTCGAGCAGTCGCAGGCCCTCAATGATGTTGCCGCGGGTCTCCGAGGGCGGGATCACCGAATCCACCAGTCCCCGCTCGGCGGCGAGGTAGGGGTTGATGTGGGATTCTTCATATTCGGCGGCGTAGGTGGCGGCCAGTTCCGCGGCATCCTCGCCCTTCTCGGTAGCGCGGGTGAGCTTGTCCGCGTAGATCGATGCCACGGCAGTCGGGGCGTCGGTGACGGCGATCTCCGCGGTGGGCCAGGCGAAGACCAGGTCCGCGCCCAGATCCTTGGCACCCATGACCACGTAGGCACCACCCAGGGCCTTGCGGGTGATCACGGTGATCTTGCCGACGCTGGCTTCCGCGGTGGCATAAGACAGCTTTGCGACGGCCGCGAGAATACCGCCGTGCTCCTGCTCGGTACCGGGCAGGAAGCCCGGGGCGTCAACGAACTCGATGATCGGGATGTTGAAGGCATCGCAGGTGCGGATGAAACGGGCGGCCTTGGTGGCGGCCTTGATGTCGATGCAGCCGGCGAGCACGGTGGGTTGGTTGGCCACCACGCCGACGGTGCGGCCCTCCACCCGGGCGAAAGCGGTGATGATATTGCCGGCGTAATCGGCCTGCAGCTCGGTCAGTTCGCTCTTGTCCACCACCCGCGAGATGACCTCATGGATGTCATAGCTCTGGGCATCGGAATCCGGGATCAGGGAATCCAGTTCAAGGTCGGTCCCGGTGACATTGTCCTTGATGGCCCCGGCCAGCCGCTCCGCCTGAATCCGCGGCGCCTCGGCCCGGTTATTCGCCGGTAGATGACCCAGCAGCCCGTGGACCCATTCCAGGGCAGCCGTATCGCTGGCTGCGGTGTGGTGGGAGGTGCCGTTATCGCGTTGGACTCCCGAACCCCCGAGCTGCTGCCCGGTGATCTCGGTGCCGGCGACCTGGGCGGCGATCTCGGCCTCGGTGAGTGAGAGCTCGGCTTCGCCCTCCACGGTGACCAGGACATCCGCCAGTGCCGGAATCAGGGCATGGACCCCGGAGGTGACCCCGGTGACCACGGCGATCTGCGGAATGACCCCGGAGGCCTGGGTGCTGAGGCGGAGGACCTTGGCGTACATCGCCAGTGAGACCACCCCCTCCTTCACCCGGGCGCCGGCGCCCTCGTGGATACCGATCATCGGGACGCCGGTCATGGTGGCCAGCTCGAGGATCTTGACCAGCTTTTCGCCGTAGACCTCACCCATGGCGCCCTCGAAGACCGAGGCATCCTGGGAGAAGACGCACACCTTGCGGCCGTCAATGGTGCCGTAGCCGGTGACCACACCATCAGTGACGGGGCGGTTGGCCTCCATGCCGAAGGCGTTGGCACGGTGGCGGGCGAGGGCATCCACCTCGACGAAGGAATCCTGGTCGAGCAGATGGGTAATGCGCTCGCGGGCGGTCGCGTGACCGGCGGCGTGGGTGGCCTCCACGGCGGCCTCGCCGACCGGGGCATGCGTCTCGGCCAGGCGGTTGCGCAGGTCCGTGAGCTTGCCCGAGGTGGTGGTGAGATCTGTTTCAGCGGCTGTCATGGTGCTTAAGTCTAAAGCTTGATCCTCAGATAATGGGAACGGGCGGGGTGGAGGGGAAATAACGAAGGCCCATCGCGGGGACGGCGATGAGCCTTCGGGGCTGGGAACAGCCGGTTTCTTAGAGCGGGATGTTGCCGTGCTTGCGGGCCGGACGGGTGACGTTCTTGTCCTTGTACAGGCGCAGGTTACGGACGATGTGGCCGCGGGTCTCCGAGGGGAGGATCACGGCGTCGATCAGGCCGCGCTCAGCCGCCATGTACGGGTTGAGCATGTGGTCCTCGTACTCGCGCTCGAAGGACTTGGAGAGCTCGGCGACGTCGATGCCCTTCTCCGCTCCCGCCTTGAGCTCCTTGCGGTAGATGAAGCCGACGGCGCCGGAGGCACCCATGACAGCGATCTGGGCGGTGGGCCATGCCAGGTTGACATCGGCACCCAGGCCCTTGGAACCCATCACGCAGTACGCGCCGCCGTAGGCCTTGCGCATGGTGACGGTGATCTTCGGGACGGTGGCCTCGCCGTAGGCGTAGAGCAGCTTGGCGCCGCGGCGGAGGATGCCGCCGTACTCCTGGCCGGCACCGGGCAGGAAGCCCGGGACGTCGACCAGCATGACGATCGGGATGTTGAAGGCATCGCAAGTGCGGATGAAGCGGGCGGCCTTCTCGGAGGAATCGATGTCCAGGCAACCGGCGTACTGCAGCGGCTGGTTGGCGACGAAGCCCACGGACTGGCCCTCGATGCGGCCGAAGGCGATGACGACGTTCTCGGCACGCTCAGCCTGGATCTCCAGGTACTCGCCATCATCGGTCAGGGACTCGATGACACCACGGACATCATAGGGAACGGTCGGGGAGTCCGGGATGATCCCATCGAGCTTGAGATCATCGGCGGTGATGTTCTCGGAGACAGAACCCTCGTCGGCGGAGAACTCAGCCAGGGGAGCGAACTGACGGTTGTTGGAGGGCAGGAAGGACACCAGGTCCTGGACCCAGTCGAGGGCTTCCTCGTCGTTGGCGGCGGTGTAGTGGGAGTTACCGGCGGTGGCCATGTGGGTGGTGGCGCCACCGAGCTCTTCCTGGGTGATTTCCTCACCGGTGACGGTCTTGATCACGTCGGGGCCGGTGACGAACATCTTGGAGGTCTTGTCCACCATGACCACGAAGTCGGTCAGCGCGGGGGAGTAGGCGTTGCCACCGGCGGAGGCACCCATGATCACGGAGATCTGCGGCACCACGCCCGAGGCGTTGATGTTGTGGTAGAAGGTCCGGGCAATCATGTCCAGGGAGACCACACCGTCCTGGATGCGGGCGCCGGCGCCCTCATACAGGCCGATCAGCGGGCGACCGGTGGTGACCGCCAGCTCCATGATCTTGATCATCTTTTCGCCATAAACCTCACCGAGGGCGCCACCGAAAACGGTGCCGTCCTGGGAGAAGATGCAGACCTCGCGGCCGTCAATGGTTCCCCAGCCGGTGACGATGCCATCGGTGACAGGGCGCTTCTTGCCCATGTCGAAGTCGGTGGTGCGGTGGCGGGCAAGCTGGTCGGTTTCGACGAAGGAGCCTTCATCGAGGAGGTAGTCGAGTCGTTCACGGGCGGTGAGTCGGCCAGCATCGTGGACCTTCTCGACGGCCTTCTCGCCCATCGGGAAGTGGGCCTCGGCACGTCGAGCCTTCAGATCGGCGATCTTGGCGGCGGTGGTGTTGGAGTCCTCCGGCAGGTTCGCAACATTCGTCAAAGGTGAGGAAATGGTCATGTTTTGAAATGATAGACCCTTTGGCCGATAGTTTCCATAACGAAACTCGGGTGATTACCATCACTTCTGGGTTCTGAAACGGAAACGGGTGCCCTGGCGATAGGGCAACTAAAGTTCATCTACCATGGCTTTTGTGGACATTCAGACCTTGACAGACACCCTCGTAGCCAACGGCCCCTACACAAAACTTTCTTTTGTGGACAGCACGGGTTCGACCAATGCAGACCTCCTCGACGATATTGACGCCCCAGAATGGTCGGTGCGCCTGGCCGATCACCAGAGCCTCGGCCGGGGCAGATTAGGGCGTGCCTGGAGCGCACCCACCGGCTCCCAGCTGATCTGTTCCCTGCTGATCCGGCCCCGGGACCTGGCGGCGGTGGGCACCATCCCACTGGCCGTCGGTGTGGCCCTGACCGATGCCATTCCGCAGGCCCGGCTGAAATGGCCCAATGATCTCCAGATCGAGGGGCGGAAGCTCTGCGGCATCTTGGCCGAGGCCCGGTTCACGCCCACCCCGGCGATCGTCATCGGCTTCGGAATCAACGTCTCCCTCACCCGGGAACAGCTGCCGGTGCCACACGCCACCTCACTACTGCTGGAAGGACTGGACACCGACCGGACCGCCCTGGCGGAGCAGGTCCTGCTGGCCGTGCACCGCCGCCTGCGGCAGTGGGCGGAAAAAGACCCGCAGCTGATGGCGGACTACCGCCGGGTCTCCGCCAGCATCGGCCAACAGGTCCGGGTGGAACTGCCCGGAAACACCAACCTCTACGGTGAGGTGACCGCCGTCCTCGAGGACGGCCGGCTCCAGGTCCGCTCTTCCGAAGAAGGGGAACTCCATGAGCTCTCCGCCGGTGATGTCACGCATCTTCGTCTCCACGAGGACCCCAGGTAACCTCTATAGCCATGTCGGGATTTCAGCTGGAGCCAGGAGAACAGGTACGCATTGATCTGACCTCGCCGCTATCCAGTCTGACCTTCCCCGTCCTGGAACTGATCCTGATCACCGGACTGTGCTGGATGGGCATCGGCTACTTCGACCGCCCCGACCTCGCCGGCACCATCCCGCTGGACCTGCGCAATGCCGTGGTGGTGATCTGGCTGCTGCTGGCCACCTGGCGCTTCCTGCTGCCGGTGGCCCGCTCCCGACGCCGCCGCTTCGTGGTCACCGACCAGCGGGTCATCGTCCGCGCCGGGACCTTCCAGGCCAAGGCTGATTCCATCCCGATGCACCAGATCCAGGGGGTCAACCGGCGCCGGAACCGGATTTCCCTGGTGCTGGGTGGTTTCGAGCGTCCGCTGTACTTCAGGGACGTGCCCAAGGCGAAGAAGGTGGCCACGGTGATTAACCAGTCGATGGGGATTAACCGGCCCCTGGGGCCCCCTCGCTATAGTTGAGCCCGTGACTGAAGCCAAAGGTAACCCCGCCGCCCATGCCCCTGGAATGCCCGTCGTCGCGGTGATCGGCGATGGCCAGCTGGCCCGGATGATGCAGACCGCAGCCATCGAACTCGGCCAGTCCGTCCGACTCCTGGCCGGGGCGAAGGACGCCTCCGCCGCCCAGGTCGCCGCCGATGTGGTGCTGGGCGACTACACCAGCCTCGATGATCTCCGGATCGCGGTCCAGGGCGCAGATGCCGTGACCTTCGACCATGAGCACGTGCCCAATGAGCACCTGCAGGCCCTGATCGACGAGGGCATTAACGTTCAGCCGCAGCCCGCTGCCCTGGTCTACGCCCAGGACAAGCTGCTGATGCGGCAGAAGCTTGCCGAACTCGGGGCACCCGTGCCGGAGTTCGCCGCGATTGACTCGGCGGCCGAGGCCGAAAGTTTCTGGGACCAGGTCGAGGGCGCGGTCTGCCTGAAAGCCCGCCGCGGTGGCTATGACGGCAAGGGCGTCTGGATGCCCGCCTCACGCGAAGAACTTTCAGCGCTGGTCACCGAGCTGCTCGCCAAGGGCACCCCGCTGTTGGCCGAGCGCAAGGTGGCGCTGGCCCGCGAACTCTCCGCCATGGTGGCGCGCAACCCCTCCGGGCAGACCGCCGCCTGGCCGGTCGTGGAATCCGTGCAGGAGAACGGGGTCTGCGCCGAGGCCACCGCCCCGGCACCGGGGCTGGATCCGGCGTTGGAGCACCAGACCCGGGAAATGGCCGAGAAGATCGCCTCCGAGCTGGGGATCACCGGGGTGCTCGCGGTGGAACTCTTCGAGGACACCGCAGGTGAGATCTCGGTCAATGAGCTGGCCATGCGCCCGCACAACACCGGCCACTGGACCCAGGACGGCTGCGTGACCGACCAGTTCGAACAGCACCTGCGCGCCGTGCTGGACTACCCGCTGGGCTCCACTGAAACCAAGGCGGAGTACACCGTCATGGCCAATACCCTCGCCGCTGAGGAGGATCCGGCGCAGCCGATGGCACAGCGGATGGCTGAGGTCTGGCGTCGCTACCCGAACGCCAAGATCCACCTCTACGGCAAGGGCCACCGCCCGGGCCGCAAGATCGGCCACGTCAACATGGTCGGCTCGGATGTGGAGAAGGTGCGCCAGCAGGCCCGCGAAGCTGCGTTCTACATCGTGCACGCGCAGTGGCCGTGACTTAAGCTCAGGGGCATTTGCCGCAACCTGATCTGGAAGGGTGCTGAGCGCCATGCGGAAATCCCTGGGTGCACTATCGATCGGAGCCACCGCGGTGGGCGGTGCGGTGGCCGGCTGGGCTGTTCTCGGGGTGGGGCAGCGGCGAAAACTTATCGACGCCGCGTTCGCCCTCGATCCGCGCATCACCCGCGCCATCATCGCGGTTTCTGATGCCGAGGGGGAGGTGCTCCTCGAAAGCGCTCAAGGCCAGCAGACCCAGGATGACCCCTTCGTGCTGGCCTCGGTCACCAAGCTCTATACCCACGCGCTGATCTTCCAGCTCATTGATGACGGCCTGCTCGACTATGAGCTGACTCTCGGGGAGCTGCTGGAGCCTGAGTTGTGGCAGGGCATCAATGTCTACCGCGGGGAGGATATGAGCGGGGCGATCACCGTCCGCCAGCTGCTGGACGCCACCTCCGGGCTGGCGGACTATGAAAGCGACGCCGGGGTGATGAAGCGGGTGATTGAGGAAGATCTGACCCTCAGTGTTGCAGAGGCGGTAGAACTGACTCGTGCGTGTGGAGGCCGTTCGCTGCCCGGCGCCAAGGCGCACTACTCCAACCTCAACGCGGATCTGCTCGGCCAGATCGCCACGAAGGTGACGGAGACAGCGCTGCCGGAATTATTCGAACGCCACCTCTTCGAACCACTCCAGCTGACGGATACCTATCTGGCACAGCCAGCGGAACCCATACCGAGTTTCTGGTACGGCCGGCGGGAAATGCAACGGCCGAACTACCTGGCCAGCCAGCCCGCCTCCGGGGGACTGATCTCCACCAACGCGGAACTCCAGGACTTCCTCCGGGCCTTCTTCACCGGCCAGCTCTTCGATATCCAACACCTGCAGAATCTCAACCTGCACCCCATCCAGTTCCGCCCGCTCAGCTACGGGGCCGGGATGATGAGCATGGCGATGCCACGCTGGGCCTCACCGTTCATGCCCACCCCGCGGATCCTGGGTCACTCCGGAGCCACCGGCAGCTTCGCCTTCTACGAGCCGGAAGGCGGACGTTTCATCAGCGGCACCATCAACCAGGTGAAGGTGCATCCTTTCTCCTGGTTGTACGCCTACCTCGGGGCGGCCGGCCGGTCCCGAGGAAACTAACCTTCCTGGCTAGCCGCCCAGGCAGCGACCCGTTGGGCGCTCTCCGCATCAGAGAGATCCGCCACCCGTGACATCACCGACCAGCGGACACCGAAGGGATCCTTGATCGAGGCGAAACGGTCACCGCTGACAAACTCCGCCACCGGTTCACGGACGGTGGCACCGGCCTCCTCAGCCCTGGCCACCACGGCATCAACATCCGCGCAGTACACGCCGAGGGAAAAGCAGGCCTCGTCGGTGCTGGACTGCGGGATCAGCCCATAATCTGGATTCGCTTCGCCGAGCTGTAGTCGCCCCTCACCGAAATTGAGCTCGGCATGGGCGATCACGCCGCACATCTCGGTGACATCGAGGACATGGGCACCAAAGACCGTGCGGTAGAACTCGATGGCGTTGCGGGCTCCGCTCACCGCCAGGAAGGGAGTGAGGGTGGTGAAGCTGTGGGGGCGGCCGTCGGTGGTGTGGGTTCCGGCGCTACCGGCTCCAAGAGGCGGCACAGCAGTTGCGGGAAAAGCCTGAGGTGACTGTGGCCGAGGTGGCCGCCGGGCTGGGTTATGCGGATCATTCCCATCTGGCCGCCGACTTCCGGGACATTCTGGGGATCACCCCGAAGGACTACCGCCAAGACTCCGCCGGGGATGCTCTGGCACAATAAGCGGAGATTGACACCGCGCTCACACAGAATGGAGTTCTTCAATGGAACCGCTCGTCGGACTGATTATGGGTTCGGATTCGGACTGGGACACCGTCGCCCCAGCCGCCGATGTACTCGTCGACTTCGGCATCCGCTTCGAGGTCGGCGTGGTATCCGCGCACCGCACCCCGGAGAAGATGCTCACCTACGCCAAGACCGCCCGTGAGCGTGGCCTCAAGGTGATCATTGCCTGTGCCGGCGGTGCCGCCCACCTGCCAGGCATGGTCGCGGCCGCCACCCCGCTGCCGGTGATCGGGGTGCCGCGCGCCCTGAAGGACCTCGACGGCCTGGACTCCCTGCTCTCCATCGTGCAGATGCCGGGCGGCGTGCCGGTGGCCACCGTCTCCATCGGCGGTGCCAAGAACGCCGGCCTGCTCGCCGTGCGCATCCTCGGCGCCGGCATGCCGGAGCTGGTTGATCGTATGGCTGAGTACCAGAAGGACATGGCCGCTGAAGTGGAAAAGAAGGACGAGGCCCTGCGCAATCGTCTGATGGGTCAGTGAACCCGGTCCTCGTACTCGGGGCGCTCATCGACGATGACGGCCGCCCCTCGAATATCCTGGCCGCCCGGCTGAAGCGCGCCCAGCCGCTTATCGACGCCGCGGGGGTCGGCGTTGTCAGCGGCCGCGGCGAAGCTGAGGCCATGGCCCAGTGGCTGATCGAACACGGGGTGGACGCCGCGAAACTCCTGCTGGAGACCGAGGCGACCAGCACTAATGAAAACCTGGAGAATGCCCAGGCACTGCTGCCGGACACCCGCTGCTGGATCGTGGTCACCAGTGATTTCCATGTGCTGCGCACTCGGATCTGGGCCTGGCACCTCGGGGTCCCGGTGCAGGTGATCGGGGCACGGACCGAGGGGCGCGCGTGGGTGAAAATGTTCCTGCGGGAGTGTCTGGCACTGCCGCACTCGGTGCTGCGGGTGGGATGGCGAAGGGTGCGGGGCATCCTTGAATGATCCGGGTATTGCGCGTAGACAGGGGCCATGAGCACATTCGCATTGGAAAACCCGAGCACCGGACAATCTGAACAAGAATTTGACCGAATCAAGGATACCGACCGCGATGACATTCTGAACCGTTCGACCGCCGCCTTTGCACAATGGCGCACAACCGATATCGATGAACGCGCCGCCGTTCTGGCCAGGACCGCCGACTTTTATGAGGAACGGGCAACTGAACTGGCCGATCACATTGGCCGGGAAATGGGCAAACTGACCCGCTGGGCGAAGATGGAGCTGGGCATCGTCGCCGACATCTACCGCTGGTACGCCGAGCACGCCCACGAGCTCCTGGCCGATGAGGCACTACCGGCCCAGGGGGCCGAACAGACCTACGTCCGTAAAGACCCACTCGGACCACTGCTGGGCATCATGCCCTGGAACTTCCCCTATTATCAGGTCGCCCGCTGGGCGGCACCCAACCTCCTGCTGGGAAATTCTCTGGTGCTCAAGCACGCCTCCCTCTGCCCGCTGTCTTCCCAGGCCTGCCAGGAGCTGCTGGAAGAGGCCGGGCTGCCGAAGGATGTGTTCATCAACATCTACGCCTCCGGATCCCAGATGAATGACTTCGTGGCGGATCCACGGATCAAGGGTGTCTCGCTCACCGGCTCTGAAGCCGCCGGTGCCGCCGTAGCCAGCACCGCCGGTGAAAACTATAAGAAATCGCTGCTGGAATTGGGCGGCAATGATCCCTTCCTGATCCTTGATGATGAGAATTTGGACTGGGTGCTGGAGAAGTACACCAAGATCCGGATGTACAACACCGGTCAGGCCTGTAACGCTCCGAAACGGCTGATCGTGCTGGCGGATTTCTACGACCGCACCGTCTCATATCTGAAGGAACAGATCGCTCAGATTGAAGTCGGTCCTTATGACGACAAGGACGCTGGCATGGGGCCGCTGTCCTCGATCGGTGCTCGTGACGAGATCGTCGAGCGACTGACCGAAGCTGAACGCAGCGGTACCGCGAAAATTCAGGTCGGTGGGGGAAAGATCGACCGCGCAGGCGCATACATGGAAGCCACCCTGCTCACTGATGTCGACCGCAGCGCGGATATCGGCTGCAATGAGATCTTCGGGCCGGTGGCCATCGTCTACAAGGCGAAGGACATCGATGAGGCGGTGGAGATCGCCAATGACTCGGAGTACGGCCTATCCAGCTCCGTATGGGGCACGGACCTGGCACAGGCCCATGAGGTGGCAAGCCGACTCAAGGACGGCATGACCTTTGTCAATGAGCACGGTACCACCGCTGCTGGCCTGCCCTTCGGCGGTGTGGGGCGCTCAGGTTACGGCCGCGAACTCGGACGCTGGGGCGTGGGGGAGTTCGTCAATGAACACCTCTTCCGCGTCAGCGACCAGTCGAATGCCGGACAGTCACCGGCGTCCTGACCCCTTCAATCTGTCTAAGCCTGGTCAGCCTCGGACACCAGGTCCTCCTCCGCACTCCCGAGGCTGATGGTGCAGTGGACAGTCTTTTTGATCGCTGATTCCACCAACCGACACAGGTTTCCCGACGGTTCGCGAGGAACCGTGAGGAATTCCTTCGGCATCCCATGTCGGGATGTTTGCCCTCCTTTCCCGATACTCCAGCCTCAACAGGCTAGACAACCGGCCAGCCGAACAATTTCCCTACTCAGGTCTGGGCAACCCCAGGTGCGACCTCAAGGTGGCGCCCTCATAACAGCGGCGGAAGCGACCGCGCTCCTGCAGCACCGGAACCACCTGGTCCACAAAGTCCTCAATGCCTTCAGGCAGGGTCGGCGCCATGAGGTTGAAGCCGTCGGCACCGCCGCCATCGACCCAGCGTTCGATTTCATCGGCGATCATGACCACGTTGATGCCCGCCCTGCTACTGGAGCTGTGGTCGAGGCTTGCCAGCAGCCGGGCAGCGTGGAAAAGGCTGCCAGAAGGTACTGGATACGGTGGTCACCAGGCCGATATTTTCGGTGGCCCGGGCCATGGCCATGAGCGTGGTGATCGGATCGAGGAACCAACCGGGACCGTTTCCCATGCCGCCGAACCCAGCCGATTGGCTGTCCGCGAGGAATACCGCACCCAGGAGGCCGCGTTTCGCGGTGCGCGCGAGTTCCTCCCAGTAGGTGATGTCTCCCAGTCGGCTGGCGCTGGACTGCGGAGCCCGACAGGCGCCAGAGTGGTGCCCGGCGGCGAAGGTGAAGCGATTCAGGTGGACATCAGTTCATGACCAGTCCGCCGTCGACGATGAGGTTTTGGCCGGTGATGGCCCGCGACCACGGGGACGCGAAGAAAAGCGCGGCGTCGGCAAGTTCCTCCGGGGTGGTCACTGAGCCGAGTGGGGTGCCGGTGGCGATGGCGTCGAACACCTCCGGCGGGGTGGTTGAGCTGGCGTCAGTGGTGCGCAGCAGACCACCGCTGAGCATGTTGACGGTGACCGCATGTTTGCCCAGATCGACGGCCAGCGTTCGGGTCAGTGAGAGCAGAGCCGCTTTGGCGGCGTTGTAGTCGTGGTAGGGAACCACCGGATGCTGCACGAGGTTGGTGCCGATGTTGAGCACCCGACCGAATCCGGCCTCCTTGAAACCGGGGAGTGCCGCCTGCACCACGTTGAGGGCACCTGCCACGGTGCCGGCGAATTGGTTGTCGAAGCGTTGGTAGGAGATGTCCTCGGCCTTGGGTCGGGCATCACCGTCGAAGGCGAAGTCCACCAGGGCGTTGTTGATCACGGTGGTGACCGGGGTGCCAAACGCTTCTGCGGCCTGCGTGATCAGAGTATCGACCTGGCTGCGGTCGCGGACGTCGGCTGGGAGCGCAATCGCCCGGCCGGGATGCGCCGCAGCGAACTCTTCAGCTGCCGCGCGGCTGGAGTGGTAGTTGACGGCGACGCGGGCGTCCTCATTGAGGAACGCCTCTGCAATGCAACGGCCGAGTCCCCGGGCGCCGCCAGTCACCAGGACCACCTGCTCGGAAATCGGGGTGGCGAGAGAAGTAGTCAACGCTGTGCCTTTCTGCTGCGAGGCGAAGGCACCGCCGGAAGGCTTCCCGCTGCCCCGGAGGGGCGCGGGTAAGCGGCATCGTAGACAGTCCCTTCGCCAGTACTAACTGGATCAGGTTCAACGGGTGTGTTCTCAGCCCTCCGAATGGAGGGCACCCCGTGTCACATAAGCGACCCTAGCAGTTCCACAGCGAAGGCAGGCGGGATTTAGCCCGGGAGCACCTCAAAGGTAACCTCAAGAAACCTACCCACCTGCCGGGTCCCTGCGGTGCGCAGCTGCGCACTCTCGATCCGTCGCGGCAGCGTCGGCGCACCGGCGGGGAGGAAGACCGGGGCCATGGTCAAGATAATGCGGTCCAGGGCGCCGATATCAAAGAACTGGCCGACCAGATCACCGCCGCCCATCACCCAGATATTTCCCTCACCAGCGGTGTCCCGGATACGGGGGAGTGCATCTCCGACCGAGCTGTTGATGACCTTGATATTGGTCCCCTCCGGAATCGGTAGATTGCGGCTGGAGAAGACCCAGTTCGGCCGGTCACCATAGGCATCGATCCAGGCCTGGGGATTATTGAGCAGATCCATCTCTCGGATCAGCCATTCGTAGGTGGTGGACCCCATGACCAGGGTGGATACCCCGGCCAGGAAATTTCCGATGTCGTCTTCGGCTTCATCACTGCCGGCGACTTCGAAAAGCCACTGCAGGGAGTTGTTTTCATCCGCGATGAAGCCGTTCATGGTCGTCGCTGCGTTATAGATGATCGCCATGGTTCGAGTGTAGATCAGCTGAACCCGGGCAGCTCCGGAGCGAGGATCTCGCTGGGAGCAGGCCGCCAGAGGTAGTCTCGCGGGTATGACCATCCAACGCATGGATAATACCGCCATCGTCGTCGAGGACCTGGATCACGCCATCGATTTCTTCACCGCACTCGGTATGGAGCTTGAGGGCCGACAAATAGTGGAAGGGGAGTTTGTCGATCTCACAGTGGGAATCTCGGGAGTGCGGAGCGAGATTGCGCTAATGAAGACCCCTGATGGCCATGGCCGGATCGAATTGACCAGGTACCTCCAGCCGGAAGCGTTGGCAACCTCGCCGGCGGAGCTTGCCCCCAACACCATTGGCCTGCACCGGGTCATGTTCGCGGTCGATGATCTTGAGGCCACTCTTGCTAAGCTGCGCCCGCATGGTGCCGAGCTACTCGGGGAGATCGCCAACTACGAGGACATCTATCAGCTCTGCTATCTGCGCGGGCCCGCCGGGATTATCGTGGCGCTGGCGGAGCGGATCGGCTGAGCAGCACCCGCTATCGGGAACGCCCTGCCCGCCAGCTCATTACCGCGGCAATGACCAATACCAGCGCCAGCAGTGCCGGCCAGACCTTCGGTTCGGGCTGGACCACATTGATCACGGCCTGAACCAGGGCGATGAAGGCGAAGAATCCCAGGAAGCCGGTCAGCGTATCCAGCTGCATCTTGCGGCGCCGATCTTCGGAATGGTTCTGGGGTTCAGTGGGGCTCATGGTCACCAGCTTAGGGGGTTGGCTCAGGGCTGCTCCGCTGCGTGGCCAGCAGACCGACCACGAGGGCAGTGCCCCAGAGGAGAAAGAGCGGGTCCCAGAGCCAGGCGTGACCTGCCATGGCGGCGAAGTCGAACTGTGCACCGCGGGGGATGACCTCGACCAGTATCAGGTTGGCCACCACGGTGTTCATGCCACCCCAGATGATCAGGACTGCGGCGCCGAGCCAGTAGCACCACCGCCAGGGCGGGGCGTCGATAAGCCGCAACGGCAGGAGTGCGAAGCTGATCTTCAGCGCCCCGAGGATCAGCAGCAGCCAGCCCATCCCGACGAATCGGCCGGTGACCTGCTCGCCGACGGTGTTCAACAGCCACTGCCCGCCCAACCCCCAGTACACACTTGCGGCGCCATGGAGGCAGCCGGCGAGTGCGGCGAGGAGGAGGGCTGGGTGCGGCATCAGGCTTTTACACCACCGGCCGTGAGTCCGGAGACGATCCGACGCTGGAAGATCAGCACCATGATGATCAACGGGATGGTGACCAGTGCGCCGGCAGCCATGACTGCGGCGTAGGGGTACTCGAAGGAGCTCGGGCCGGAGAATCGGGCGATGGCCACGGTGACGGGTTCGGTCGCGGTCGTCGAGAGCTGGCGGGCGAGCATGAACTCGTTCCAGGTGGCGATGAACGCCAGGATCGCGGTGGTGAACAGGGCAGGTGCGGCGAGCGGCAGGAGGATCAGGCGGAAGGCCTGGCCGCGGCTCGCGCCGTCGACACGCGCTGCTTCCTCGAGCTCCCAGGGCAGCTGCCGGAAGAAGGAGACCAGGGTGTAGATGGTCAGCGGCAGCGCGAAGGAGATATTCGGGATGATCAGTGCCTGGTAACTGCCGATCCAGCCGATATCGCCGAAGAGCTGGAAGAGCGGGGTGACCAGGGCAATGCCGGGGAACATCGAGGCGGCGAGGATGATGCCGGTGACGATGCCCTTGCCCGGGAAGTTCAGCCGCGCCAGTGCGTAGGCGGTGAAGACCCCCACCACGACGGCCAGCGTGGTGGTGGTCACGCTGATGATCAGCGAGTTGCCGATGGCGGCGAGGAAGTTATTGCCCTTGTCGGTGGCCAACGCATCCTGGAAGTTCTGCAGGGTCACATGCGTGGGCCAGGGGGTGGTGTCGAAGGTGTGCGCGGAATCGCGCAGTGCGGTGATCACCATCCAGTAGAAAGGCGCCAAGCCCCAGAAGAGGATGAACACCACCCCGGCGTAGTTGAGGATCTGTGACTTCAGTTTCTTGCTCATGATACCGTGACCTCCTGCTTGGTCCGTTTCTTGCGGCTACCCGTGGGTTTTCGCCTGCTCACGCTGCGTTGCCCCGAGACATCCGCGCCCAGGAAGCGGATCATGATGAACGCGACCGCGAAGATGAGCAGGAAGATCAGGGTGGACAGCGCCGAGGCGGAGTTGAAGTTATTCTGCCGCATATCCTCCACTACCAGCTGGGAGATCACGGCGGTAGGGGAGTTGGAGGAGCTGGAGATCATGATGACCGGGAGATCGTACATGCGCAGCGCATCCAGGGTGCGGAACAGGACCGCCACCATCAGGGCCGGTTTGACCAGCGGCAACGTGATTTTGGTGAACTGTTGCCAGCGGCTGGCACCATCCACCCGGGCGGCCTCATAGGTGTCCTTCGGGAGCATCTGCAGGCCAGCGAGGATCAGCAAGGCCATAAAGGGCGTGGTCTTCCAAACATCGGCCAGGATCACCGCGGCCCGCGCAGCCCAGGGATCGGTGGTCCAACTGATGTCCAGATTGAAGAGCTCATTGACGATGCCGCGCTCGGCGAAGATGAACTGCCAGAGCTTCGCGGTCACGGCGGTGGGGATCGCCCAGGGGATCAGCACCGCGGCGCGCACCAGGGCACGGCCACGGAACTCCTTGTTCATGATCAACGCCATGCACATGCCCAGGACGGTCTCCAGGGCAACAGTGACCACGGTGAAGAAGAGGGTGATCCGCACCGCCGGCCAGAAATCGGTGGCCAGGGTGCCCGGCGGACACTTGCCGACGGTCCCGTCGGCGCCCATGCAGCGCTGGGTCAGCCAATAAAGATAATTCTCGAAGCCGGCGAAACCGCCAGCGGTGAACAAGCCGGTGGTGGGGTCAAGTCCCTTGTCGGCCTGGAAGGACAACCAGATGGCGCGGATGATGGGATAGCCGATCACCACCGCCAACACGATCATGGCGGGGGCGATCAACCAGATGGCCGATCTCGCCTGCCTCATTCTGGACATATCGCCAGAGCTCCTTGCTCTCGGGGGAGTCTATGTTGTGCCTGCTGGGAAGCAGTGTTACTTGGATCATAGAGCCACCTCAAGGGTGAAGTCGCGAACTTCGGTGAAGAAGGGTGTAACTATTTGGCCGGGGTGGGTTCCGCGCAGCCTATTTGTAGAAACCCTCACGGAGGTTGATGCCGTGCTCGAGCCAGACCTTCATCGCGGCGAGCATGCCGGTCCAGCCCATGGAGTTGCCGAAGGCATCTCGCGCGCCGGCTTCGGTGGGCTGCCAGGAACCCTCGGTGATGATGACCTTGGTGCGGGTGTCCTCATCGATGGGCACGAACTCGAAGGTGACGATGGTGGTTGTTTCCTTGGTGCCCGGGGTAGCGGTCTCGCTGGGCCAGGCGATGAGGATCTTCTTATTCGGCTCAGCCTCAAGCACCTGCACCGGGAAGGCGCCGGGGAAGTCATGGAAATCCCAGGTGACGGTGGCCCCGGTTGCCAACCGTCCGTTGGTGGCGGTGCCGGTGGCGAAGTACTTCGAGAGCTGCTCGGGATCGGCCACGGCCTCATAGACCTCGGCGGTGGGCTTCGAGATGAAACCGAAGGTGGAGAACTTGAGTTCGCTGAGGGGATTATTGGCTGAGGTCTGGCTCTCAGGAGTGGTCATGGGGCCGAGCATAGTAGGTGGGGTGGACATACTCAGTGCGCAGTGAAACGCGAGCGGACACCGGCGGCTGTGGTGGTACCGTCCCCGGTGATATTCAAGAATCAATGAGCGGAAGTTATGCGTGAAACCAAGAGAAGTACCATGATCGGGGCGCTCTTCCTCGTGGTCGGGTGGCTGGTGGTGCTGTTCCTCAACCCCGGAGAGTGGATCACTGTGCTCCTGGGGTTGGTGGTCAGCGTGGGAGTCTTCATTCTGATATCCAGGTTATCCAGGTTGGTGGAAAAACAGCGTGAACTCAACCGCAATTGGGATGGCAGGCAGCTGCCCGAGCGGGATGGCGAACAAGGATTGCCGCGTTGAACTTGACCGGGGAGAATCCCTCATCAGCGGTGGCCCACGTGGTCCAGCACATGCGTGATGCTGCTGACGCACAGCGGCGTCGATAAGCACCCAAAGATAAGCACCCAAAAGCGGGCCGCACCCACTTGGGTGCGGCCCGCTTCAGCGAACAGGATGAAAGAGACTACTGCGTGGCGTTGTCGATCGCGGCCTTCATGTCCGCGGTGGCCTGGTCGACGTCGACGTCACCATTGATGGCGGCGTAGGCGTTGTCCTGGATGGCCTTGGAGATCGCCGGGTAGAAGGGGGAGACCGGACGCGGGACCGCGTTCTCCAGAGATTCCTTCAGTGCCGGGAGGTAGGGGTACTTCTCCACGAGGGACTCATCATCGTAGATCGAGGCGAGCACCGGCGGGAAGGAGTTGTCGGCGAACCAGGTCTGGTTCTCCTCGTTGATCACGAACTCGATGAAGTCACGCGCGGTGGCCTTGAACTCGGAGTTGACGTTGATGCCGTTGTTGTAGCCACCGAGGGTGGACACACCGACACCGTCCTGGCCGACCAGCGGCTGGACCTCGAAGTTGCCGGCGACAGCGGAGCCCTCGGCCTCGGCGTTGGTGAACATATACGGCCAGTTGATGGCGAGAGCGGTATCGCCCGCGGTGAAGGCGAGGTTGGTTTCTTCCTCGGTGGCGGCGGTCGAGTTCGGGGCGATGGTGCCGTCGGCATAGCCGTCGACCAGGGCCTGCAGGCCGGCCTTGGCTTCGTCAGAGTCGACAACGGCGTTGCCTTCATCGTCCAGGACGGTGCCGCCCCAGCCCTCGATGAAGCCGATGGTGTTCACGGTCAGGCCCTCATACTGCTTGAGCTGCAGGGTCAGGCAGTCGACGTTGGCTTCCTCGGCCTGGGTGCAGGAGTCGACCAGATCGGCCCAGGTTTCCGGGGCCTGGGAGATGATCTCGGTGTTGCGGAAGAGTAGCTGGCCGTTGGTGTTCTGCGGCAGTGCGTAGAGGGTGTCGTTGTAGGTGGCGGAATCCACGGTGGACTCCAGGAGGCCGGAGGTGTCCACCTCCAGGTCGCCCTCGAGCGGGGCGAGCCACTGGTTGGCGGCGAAGTCGGCGGTCCAGATGACATCCAGGGCCATGACATCGTAGTCGGAGTTTCCGGCCTGCAGGGACTGGACGAGGGTTTCACGCTGGGCATCAGCCTCGCCCGCGAGCTCGTTCAGGGTGACCTGCTCATCGGGGTTCGCCTCATTCCACCGCTCGATCACCGGGATGATCTTGTCGGTGTCGTTCTTGCCCATGGCGAAGGTGATGGGGCCACGGGCATCGGCGTTGTCGACGGCGGGGGCATCTCCGGTGCCGGAATCGGAGCCAGTGGAACAGCCGGCGAGGGCGAGGGCGGCGAAGAGGGTGGTGGCAGCGAGGGTTACGCCAGTCTTGCGGGGGAGTGCGGACATGAAGTCACCTTTCTAAGCAACAGTTGACTTCAATCTAATGACCTGGGACACGTTTCATTGTCAAAATTGCCCAAATCACCCCCGGGGTGGGGTGGCTCAGCTGAGACTTTCCCCGCTCTTCACATCAAAGCGGTGCGCCTTTCCGGGGTCATAGGCAAAACGCACGGTATCGCCCGGAGCGGGAGCCTTCCCTTCACCCAGGCGCGCCACCAAGCGGTGCCCCTCCCAGTTGGCGTAGACATAGCTCTCCGAACCGAGCTCCTCGACGATATCCACGGTGCCGGCCACTTCGCGGAACCCGGCAGGGACCTCCCCGGTGACCACGAGCATGTGTTCGGGCCGGACCCCGAGGGTCACGCCATCGCCGGGGAAGAGGTTCATGGCGGGGGAGCCGATGAAACCGGCGACGAACTCATTGACCGGGGCGTCATAAAGTTCGCGGGGCGGGGCGACCTGCTGGAGATTGCCATCCTTGAGCACCGCCACGCGATCCCCCATGGTCATCGCCTCCACCTGGTCATGGGTGACATAGACCGTGGTGGTGCCCAGGCGACGTTGCAGGGCGGCGACCTCGGAACGGGTCTGCACGCGTAGCTTCGCATCCAGGTTGGACAGCGGCTCATCCATGAGGAAGACCTTGGGGTCACGCACCAGGGCCCGGCCCATGGCCACCCGCTGACGTTGACCGCCGGAAAGGTCCTTGGGTTTACGCTCCAGGAATTCCGTCAGTCCGAGGATCTCCGCAGCCTCCCGGACCTTGGCATCAATCTCCTGCTGGGGCAGTTTGGCCAGCTTCAGGGCGAAGCCCATGTTCTTGGCCACCGTCATGTGTGGGTAGAGCGCATAGTTCTGAAAAACCATGGCGATGTCACGGTCGGCGGGTTCCTCCTGGGTGACGTTCTTCCCGTCGATGAGGATCGCACCGCCCTCCACCTCCTCCAAACCAGCCAGCGCTCGCAGCGTGGTGGACTTGCCACAGCCCGAGGGGCCGACGAGTACCAGGAATTCGCCATCGGCGATCTCCAGGTTCAACTCAAAGACGGTGGGGCGTTCCGCATTGGGATAACGGATGGTGACATTTTCAAAAGAAACCGTGGCCATGTCTAAAAAGTAGCAGGCGTCACAGGTGCGCGGGGCGAAATCACCCTCGGGGCTCCGCTTATCGACGCCGCGCTGGCCCCGCTCAGCGCTGCGCGACCAGCTTGGAGGTGTTCTCGGCGGTCTTGATGGTGGAGACCACGAACTCCAGGAAAAGACGGATACCAATCAGCTGGAAAAGCGCGACTAGACCGATCGGGATCCAGCCGAAGAGCAGCACCGCAAAGGCCAAGAAGGTGCTGCCGTTTGCCGGTGAGAAGAGCAGCGTGAAGAAGGGGATAACCCAGCCGAAGAAGAGCGTCGCCGCAGCAAAGATAAGAGCCAGAGTGTAGATGAAGCGGGCGAACTTCAACGCGATCATGTTGTCGAAGCTGGTGTCGAAGAGCGCACCGAAGAAACCCTTGCCGGTCTTCTTCACCTCATTGCTGTTGAAGCCGGCGAATTGCTGGCCACCCTGCTGGCCATCCTGCTGCGGGTACTGGTTCGGGTTATAAGGTGCGCCGCCATAAGGCTGGCCGCTCTGCGCGCCGGGCTGCTCACCGTTATTCTCGCCGCCGTTGTGGGGGTTGTCGCCGTATCCGGGAATGCTCATGCCAGGCCTTTCATGTTGGGTTAAGGGCTGTCACAGCATAGCGATGAATATCGGGATATGCAGATTCATCGTTCATCAGCAGCAGGTGGCCACACTAATGCCCTGCCGCCTTCGCCACATGCGCCGCGAACTCCACCGGGGCGGTGACATGACTGAAGTGATCCAGCCCCGGCATCGTGGTCAGGCCAGCACCTTCAATATGTCCGCTGAGGAAACGGGTGGCGGCCTTCAGCATCGGCGTGGTGTTGGAGCCCACCAGGAAATGCACCTTCGCGCCAGGGAGGGTGCGATAGCGGCGGTGGTCGAAACCGAGGGCATCGATACGCTCAAACTCCCGGGTCCAGGTAGGGGCGAGTTCCAGCAGCTGTGGCCACAGCGGAGACTGTGAGATTGCCTCGACCGCCTCGGCGGGCAGATCCACCATATTCAGCAGGGCGATTCGCATTGCCGTGTCATTATCGCCGGCGGCGATGGCCTCGCGGTAGCGCGGCAGTTCCGGGCCGGCGACAAGCTTATCCAGGTTCAAGGGTGGTTCGAAGAGGATGAGCTCATTGTCCACGTCATTATGCATGGCGTCGATAAGCGCGCAGAGGGCGCCATAGGAGTGGGCGAGGACGCGCGCGCCGGGGCAGGCGACCTTGAGAATGGCGCGCAGATCCTCAGATTCCTTGGTGAAGGAGTAGTCCTCATTATCGCCGCTGCTGCCACGGCCGCGCCGATCATAGATGTAGACGGTGAAGGTCTTGGCCAACTCATCAACGGTCGACTGCCATTGCGCGATATCGCCCACGCTGCCATGGACGATCACCAGCGCCGGACCGACCCCCTGCACGAGATAGCCGATCTCGGTGCCGTCTGCACTGGGGGCCTTCTGGAGAAATTGGTGATGGGGCATGGTGCTGGGGGTCCTTTCGGAGAGGCCACAGCGGAACTGTGAGCTAGGTCATGAATAGCTCCGAGTCTAAGGCAGGGCGGCCGGGGAGTCCATGACTTTCGGAGGATCCAGCACTGGAGTATCTCATATCGTCATAGCCGGTCACTGCCAAGTCCTCCGCCCTACTGTTGACTATTAAGGATGAATATTTGACCGAGAATAGTTGCCCAGAACGGACTGGAACCAGCCGATGTTCATAGATTCAGATGCCGTCCACCTCTTCTTTGTGACTGAAAGAGAAACCCGCACCGAGTGCTTCGTGGGGCTCTTCAAGGGCACTGAAAGAATTAAGAAGATCGTGAAGTCAGCGAATCACGAAAACTACTATTTCGAGTGGGAAGAAATCAGGGATTCAGTGGTCCGCAATGCGTCGGAAGACACTATCGTCCATCTCGTGTTCCATGGAGTGCCGAGGGAACCAAATTCAATTGTTTTCGGTATTCCGGGCAACTCCCTGCAGCATGTCACCCTGGATGAAGAGGAAGCAGACATCTCCCTCGGAGTGGAGCGGCTCACCTACAGCGAAGAACACATGCACTTGTGGTCTCTTCCCGTGGGCTGGGAATCCTCAGAGCTGAAAGCCTTTCTCAAAGACAACTGCAGCTTCTAGATCTCAGGGTTCGGTTGGCTGCGGGGTACAGCCTCAAGTCGCAGGCTGGGGGAGCCTCCCGCCAGCAGAGAACAAAACCCCTAGAGCCGAACAGTGACCTTTTCCGCCGTGGCGATCTGCTCGAAACGCTCCGCGGTGACCATGCCGGCGACGATGACCGCAGAACCACCCACCGCCAGTGGTTCGAGCACCAGCCGCTGGAAACTGGCCTTATCGGACCAACCGGAGCTGAGCGCCCGCGCGCCGGGTTCGATATCGGATTCGAAGACCTCGGAGAGCGCGGTGGTGGGTGGGTAGAACTGATCCCCGTAGAAGCGGACCGTTGGCCCGAAATCGATCATGCCGCGCGGTAGTTCCCCGCCGGACTCCACGACGCCGCGGCCGAAGGGGTCCTCGGTGACCAGGACGATATCGCTGGAGCCTTCATGGTTGACGGCTCGGTCGGGGGCGGTGAACACGGCGTCGCCAGGCTGCTGTCCGAAGTGCGTATCGACGCCCGCGGCCAGCGCCCCCAGTGCGATGGCCGCCGCCTGCCAGCTCACCGGCAGATCGATGGTGATGGTGGAATCAGCATCCAGGTCGAGTTCCTCGAGCAGCATATTGCCGACCTTGGCGGCCCAGTTATCCAACGTCTGGGCGGAAAAATCCAGCCGGGCGCCGGTGTTTTCGTTGTAGACCGTCAGGCGGGGTGCGGCCGGATCGGCCTTGAGCAGGTGAGAGAGGAGTTCCATGTACTCAAGGGTAAGCATTTTCCCGGGATGGAGTCTTGAGGCGGCGTTTCCTTTGGGGGTATTGAGCTTGGGGAACGAAAAACTGGGCCCCGGCAGGTCGAACTAACCCGCCAGGGCCCAGTGATGGGGTGCCAAGGACCTCACTTCATGAGGTCTGGCACAGTTGCGGCTAGAAGCTGCCGTCGATGTCGCTGACCACGACGACCTTCTGGTTGATGAACTCCTTGATGCCGAGATCAATCAGTTCGTGGCCGTAGCCGGAGTTCTTCACACCACCGAAGGGGATGTCTGCCTTCACACCGGTGGGCTGGTTGATGTAGACCATGCCGGTGTCGATGCGGCGGGCCACCGCCTGAGCGCGGGCGATGTCCTGGGAGAACACCGAGCCACCGAGGCCAAAGGGGCTGTCGTTGGCGATGCGAACCGCATCATCCTCATCCTTGGCGCGGTAGAGCTGGGTCACCGGGCCGAAGAATTCGGTGTGGGCGGACTTGGAGCCGGCCGGGATATCGGTCAGCAGGGTCGGGCGGAAGAAGGCACCCTTCGCAGGGACCTCCGCACCGATCTCCTCGACGGTGATGCCCTCGCCGCGGGCCATCTCCACCTGGGCGGCCAAATCATCGGCGGCCTTCTGCGAGGACATGGGTGCCAGGGTGGTTGCGGGATCCATGGGGTCACCCGCCACAAGCTTGTCGACGTGCCCGCGGTAGGCCTTCATAAATTCATCGGCCACGGAGTCGACCACGATGAGGCGCTTGGAGGAAACACAGACCTGACCGGCGTTCCAGTGGCGACCGAAGGCGGCCCACCTGGCGGCCTTCTCGATGTCGGCATCCTCCAGGACGATGAAGGCATCGGCGCCGCCGAGCTCCAGGGTGGACTTCTTCAGGTTCTTTGCCGCACTGGCAGCGACGACCGAACCCGCCCGCTCGGAACCGGTCAGTGCGACACCACGGATACGCGGGTCGGCCAGGATCTTGTCAGTGTCATCATGGGAAGCGAAGACGCTGGTCAACAGACCTTCCGGTGCGCCGGCATCGCGGTAGAGCTGTTCCATCGCCAGTGCAGCCTGCGGAACGTTCGCAGCATGCTTGAGCACGATGGTATTTCCCGCCATCAACTGCGGCGCGGAGATGCGGATGACCTGGTAGAAGGGGAAGTTCCAGGGTTCGATGGCATAAAGTACGCCCAGCGGCTCATTGACCAGGGCGACATCAGTGTCACCGAAGCCCTCTGCGCGCAGGTAACGCGGCGTCAGGTGCTCGGGGCCGAACTTTGCGTAATATTCGAGGATCTTCGCCGAGAGCTCGACCTCAGCTTCGGCCTCGCCGATCAGCTTGCCCATCTCGAGGGTAAGGATCTCGGCATAACGGCGGGAATCCTTGCGCAGGGCATCAGCCGCACGCTGCAGTAGGGCCGCACGCTTCTCGACGGGTTCGTCCTTCCAGCTCAGGAATGCTTCCTGGGCGCCGGAGAGGGCGGTTTCTATTTGTTCGGGAGTAGCATCCTCGAAGGTTTTGACTACTTCACCGGTGTAGGGGTTGGTGGTTTGAAAAGCCACTTTGATTGTCCTTTCCTAAAAGTTTTCTCTAATTGTTGGTGCATCACCTATCGTAGCAGATTGTTGACATGTCATGTTTTTGCTTCTGGTTTGGAGTGGGTTTTAGCCGGGGTGGCATCGGCAGGTTGCTGCCGGGACTGCTTATCGACGCCCGCGGTCCGCGCCCGGGCAGGCGCAGTTCAACTGGCAGGAACTTCGGTGGGAACCAATCGGGGTTGAGGTGAGTCCAAGACAGATAGACACATCTCAAGCAAAGGGGAAACCATGCCGGTAATCACTGCTGACCGCCTTGAAAGAATCAGAAACATCATCCTGCAGAAAGTGCTCCCGCACTTCCCGGAAGCGCGCTATATCACCGACACCCAGATCGTGCTGGACTCTGCTTCCGGTGCGGTGATGAACCTGGACAACCTGCTGCGCATCATCGAATCCAATGATGAGAGCTTCGAGGACGAGATCATCAGCGACTACGCCCGAACCATGGCACCGATGATGGCAGCCGGAGCGGCCGGGCACTTTCCCCTGGACCGCCGCACCATCCTGGGATCGGTGACCAAGATGATCTATCCCGCAGGTTCCATGCCGGCCTATGCGGATCCGATCGCGCTTACTAACTCATTGGAATACGTCTATGCGCTGCACGAAAATGATGTGATCCAGGCGCATCCGCTGAGCAGGTTGATGGAGTTTGTGAGCCGGGAGGAGCTCGATGCAGCGGCGCACGCGAAGCTGCGGGCCTACGCCCGGGGCGTGCGTGTGATCCGTGAGATGGGAGGCGTCATCCTCGATGGGCGAAAGCAGACTCCGTCGATCGCATTCTGCATCGAAGACTGTGCCAAGGCACTCAAGCTGCCGAAATGTGAACTTGGTTGGTTCGTGGCGGTACCAGCGCGCAATATTCTGGTGATCCTGCCGGCCTCAGACCCCGCTATGATCCTGCCGTTGGCTGAGCTCTGTGCTGGCACAAACATGGATCACCCAGCGCCGATGACCCCTTCCATTTTTTATGTCCAGAACGGTCAGTTCCACGAGCTGCTAGGGGCGGCGGGACCCGATATTCCCCGGGAATTGCTCGACCTGCACGGGCCTTTTGAATCTTGGCCTGTGGCGGAGGGGTATTGGGAGGGGAGTTACTCGGGCAACCTGGGGTGATTTCCCCGGTCAATTTCCCGGCTCAACGGAGAAGGAGCGAAGCCCGAGTTCAAAGATCTGGGGCCCGAAAGGCGTGGATGGGGTAGATCTTGCAGTTGAGGTTTAGAGCGGCAAGGGCCGGGAATCCACCACGGACTTCATGATCAGGGTGGTGCTGAGCTTGAGCACACCAGGCAGGTGGGTCAGTGAATCGTCATAGAGCTTCTGGAAGGCAGCGAGATCCTTCGTGGTCACCCGCACCAGAAAATCCGGATCACCGAAAAGACGATGCGCCTCGGTGACCTCCGGGATGGCGGCCAGGGCCTGCTCGAAATCCTGCAGCACCCGGCCCTCACCCTCGCGCATCTGGACGAAGACGATCGCCTGGAAACCTAGCCCCACCGCAGCCGGATTCAGCTTCGCGGTGTAGCTCTCGATGGCACCTGCGCGCTCCAGATCGCGCAGCCGACGGTGGCAGGCGGAGACGCTCACATGTGCCAGATCCGCGAGTGCCGTGATGGTGATCCGGCCATCCTCCTGGAGAGCTGAAAGAATCTTCCGATCAATGGGGTCCATGCAGGAAATTCTCCCACAAAGTAGTGTTCCCATGGGAAAAGTAGGGAAAATATCCAGGCTGACCTGGGCTAACCTTTCAGAGTCTTGAGAAGGGTAGCGAAAGGGAAGCACTATGGATATGGGACTGGTCATCACATTCTGGAGTGTGTCCGCGCTACTCTGCATTACCCCGGGAGCCGACTGGGCGTACGCCATCGCCTCAGCGCTGAAGAATAAATCACCACTGCCGGCGGTGATCGGCATGCTTGGCGGACACCTCCTTGCAATCCTGGTGGTCGCCGCCGGCATCGGTGTGCTGGTGGCTGAGGTTCCCTGGGTGCTCACAGCGCTGACCGTCATTGGATCGCTCTACCTGATCTGGTTGGGCATCGGGATGTTCCGCAACCCGCCGGAGGTCCAATCCAGCAAGAATGTGGCTCGAGACTCCGTGCAGAGACAGCTGCTCAAGGGGTTGAGTGTCAGCGGGCTAAACCCGAAAGTGTTCCTGCTGATCCTGGTGCTGCTGCCACAGTTCGTCTCTGCGGGGCAGACGATTCCGGTGGGATTCCAGATGCTCATCATCGGCCTGCTTCACTTGATCAACACCGCAGTGGTCTACATCGGTGTCGGCTACAGCGCCCGAAGGCTACTGCGCACCCGGCCCGGCGCCGCGCGGATAGTTTCCTACCTTTCGGGGACAGCGATGATCCTGGTGGGGGCGGGGTTGTTGGTGGGAAGGGTGGTGGGGTGAGGGGTCAATTTGTGGACCATAATTGCTGGCAGGTCCTTTAAGTGGCTTCTCCAATGTTGTTTTCATGGCCAAGTTGAACGGCCGCACGCTATTCGTCGTTGTCCCATTTCAGTGAGGCCGCCAGGAGGTCGCGGGCGAGTAATTCATTGTGAAAGCGGCCGAACATTGTTCCTCCTTGTCGCATCAGGCGGACATTCAATTGGTAGGCGTTCTCAAGAAGCAACTTGAGGTGAGGGAATGGAAGTGTGCCATTTAGGATGTCTTCGAATGATTCCATCGTGAAGCGCCAGGTTGTGACAGCTGAGTGAGAATATGAACCGTGCTCGACAAGCCATTGACCCTCGGGATCTTGAAGCGAGCTAAGGTCCATATCGACGGTACTGGTATTGATGAATAGATCAGTTACTGCTGTGCCATCGATGATGTTCTGGTACACGACGAAAATCTCGAGGTTTCCCGCGCTCAAAGCGAGGAGTCTCTGGTGAGACTTTGAATGATTCGTCGATGGGAGACAAGAAGCTATCCATAGGTGTCTTTGCGTGTTGTATGGGTCTGGCAGTGTCTCGTAGATGAACCAGCCTACGAGATCCCGAAGCACTTCATACTCATTTAATCGGGCAATTTCGTTGAACTTCTGCGCTTTCTTGCCTGAGATATTTTCTCCCGGGCGGACACGCTTATCCCGATCCCAGGGAAGGAATGTGCTGACTCCTTCTGTCGAAGTGAACTCATGATCAGCTTCACCGTGCGGTCTTTTCGTATCCCGGATATTTCGGACCGGTGCTGCCGCTTCGGTCTCAGTGATGAGCGTGCGTTCTGGACTATTTAGGTCGTCCACTGGTATGGGGAAGAACTCGAAGGTGACGATGTCCTCCCACCGTTTGCGGTGGGAGGTGAAGCGGGAGACTACGTTGATGGACTGCCCGACATAGGCACCGCCATCTGCGAATCCGAGACGGTATAGCCCCCTTAAGCTCGGTTCACCTACCAGAATGATCGCGACTGAGTCGAGCTCTCGGACATCGTAGATCCGTCCTGTCAGCTTGATCCGATTGTTGCTGGAGGAGGCAGTCCGTGGTTGTTTAGGCGACATTTTCTAAGTCTGCCTGATTCTCTGCTGGCCGGATGAGAATTAGCATCATCAATGCAAAAGAGACCACATCCCCACGGTGCGTCCTCTTTCTGTGTGGCGGCCAGCTAGAGCTTTCTTCTCTGGCTTACTGTCCGACCACAGCAGAGACGGAGTCGGGAGCAACCTCTCCTTCTACTGGCACATCCTGCAACAGTCCGGTGACCGTGGCGGAGACATCCTCGAGGCGATCCAAGCAGCGGAAATCGTCGGGCCATTGTTGTTATCTCAGAGTTGGGCGAGGAATACGGAGGCTTCTACTACCCACAGTCGTCGACACCACGGACGCGCAGGCGCTCATCGCCTACGTCCTCGGGGTCTGGGCTGAGCCGGCAGGTTCCCAGGGTGTGGTAGCCAGAGGCTCCCTTATTGAGGGCGTAGTTGAGGACCTGTTCACCAGTTGAGAATACAGCGGGTTCAGGTTTGATCTGCCTGACACGTAGGGGTCTGGTGCTGTCTTGGTGTTATTTAGTCCGAGACCGCTATCTTCATATGGTTGAGCAACTCCAGTGCGGTATCTCGACGAAGTTCACGATGGAAACGTTGGTTGCCGTAGGACCGCAGGCAGGCATAGCAGGAGGTGTCTTCGCCGCAGCTACAGTTGGAAACCCGGTGAATCGCTGAGTCCAATACCTCAGGGAAGTTCTCCCGGACCTTGCGAGTAATGCCTGCCCCGCCAGGGACAGTGTCGAATAGAACCATGGTGGGTATCCCGTCGTACCAGGCCATTGTTCCGCTAAGGTCGTCGCGGTTGATCTCGAGTTTCTCGGAGGCCGCTTCGATCAGCGCGTACATTGCGGGGCGCCACTCAGTGAATTTGGGTAGGAGGAATGTCGGGACCGCGATGGTAGCGATATCCGTCTGATAGGTGTGCCCAAGGGAGCGAGGTGAAACATATCCCTGGCAGTCATTAAGCGTGCGCGGATTCTGATGGCTCTTTTTAGGTTTGTCTTCCGCGGGTACCGCGAAACCGCAAGACTCGCAGTACCAGTAGCCGCGGGAGTTTGACCCGGATTCCAGCGCACCCATTTCAGTGCGGGCCCACGCACGGGTGAGCACCTGGGACTGCTCATTCCCCGTAAGATTCCGGTATTCCTCAGAAGCAACCTCTTCACCGAATTCTTTGACGAACTCCCGACGCCCCCAGGCGCGAGTTGGCGGGGTCATTCCGACTTGCCCGGGGGTGTGCTTGGCCACGAACCCGAACTGTGGAATCAGAAACTTCTTCGGGCTACCTGACGGAAGCACTCCGCCGCACTGGGAACAAAGATCACCAGCCTCGAACTCATTCCATGATGTTTCGACATGGCTGCAGTGATTGCATTCAACCCAGCTGTGGCTGTGTAGTTTCTTTCCTGGCAGGTGGCGGATTCCGGCGGATTCCCAGATATTGCCACCCGCGACGACCTGCGCGCCGGGTGCGTAGTCACTGATGGCCAACTGCAGGTCGCGGGAAAGACTGATTTTGTTTCCAGCTTCGGTGAAGTTGGTCTGCAGGTCCACCGTGTCGACCGGGAAGCTATATTTGGGCAGCAGATTCTTTTTGGCCAGGTATCCCAGTAGATCCTGATCCGTGAGAGTTTTGATGGTGAATTTGTAACCGTCGGCACGGCTACCGGCGCCCTCATTGAGCAGAAGATTGCGCATCTTGAACAAGGTGGAGAAGTCATCCTCGACCTCAGCGGCCACCAGGTTGAAAAGATCCAGGTATTCTCGTGCCCACTTGCCCTCGGAAATTCCAAGGTCTTCATGCAGACTTGCTGGCATGATCCGTTCCAGTGCTGTGGTGATTTCCGCAGGAACGGGGTCGAGGAACTCCTTGAGATGGGGTAGACCAGCTTCGGAGGCGATGATCTTCGCATTGAACTGCGATGCCCGGTCGGCAAGGAAATAGTCACCAACCTTGGACCAGGTGCGGTCCTTCGTAGCCTGTCTCCGGAGGAAAGCGGCGAAGGCAACCGAGAAAGCGTGCCTACGGGCGATGCGTGGGTTCGCGATCTGCAGATAAGGTGCAGTCATCTCACCGTCGATCATGGCGACCGGGTCCTTGAAGATGGTCATGTCATGTGCCGCGCGTTTGGCAAAGGTCAGTACGAAGGCCGCTGAGCCGGCACGGCGGCCAGCTCGGCCTGCCCGCTGCACATAGTTCGCGGTGCGTGGGGGAACATTTCGCAGCATCACTGATTGGAGGTCACCGACATCCACGCCTAGTTCGAAGGTGGTCGAGCAGCTGAGCACGTTAACGTCACCGTTGATGAACTGTTTTTGTACTTCGGCCGCCTCGGTAGGGGTCCATTGGGCGGTGTGCTCCTTGGCCGCAAGTGGGAGGATCGCCATACTTTCCGCCAGACTGCGGTAATGGTTGTCCAGGAAATCTGGGTTCTCCGGATTAATGCGGTGCAGGGTCCCGGGACAGAAGCCATTGGGGCAGAGGTTCTCTACATTGAAAGCGGAAACAGTCCGACAGGTGTCACACTGGAACCAGTCGTGGCCCCCGCCGGGGCTAACCCGAAGATCCCGGTCATTGACGGCCCAGCCGGCGGCCTTCTCACCTGGTCTGCGGAGGATCTCCGAGTGGGTGAAGTCCTCCCAAGTGGCCTGCAGCAGCGTGCGGACAGACTTGTCCCCCACACCAGCATGATTGAAGTGCCGGAGCACCTTGGTCATCAGATCCTTGCGGTTGTTAGTACCCCGCTGCGGAATCCAGGAGTACAGGCGCTGTCGGGAATCCCTGCCGCCGTCATAGCGGAAGAAGTGCTGTCCCTTGCGGGGCTCGAACCTGGCATCATTCATCGTGACGAAGTCAGGGGTGGTGATCGCTCCCTTGTGCCGGACATCCTGCACTAGGAGGTTGATGAAGTCCCGGGCGGAGTTCTCACTATCGAAGAGTCGGCTTAGTTTCGGAAGAATCCTCAACCGGGATAAGGCTTCCTCGCTCAGCTCGACCCGTGCCAGCCCCAGTCCCTCGGTGGAGAGGCGTCGGACAGTGGAAGCCAGGTCAGCATAAACCCAGGGGCCAGATTCCTCGAGTACCTCACGGTTCGAAGCGGATTCAGAGAGCACACGCTCTTTTTGCGCTAGCTGACCTGCCCGAACCATCCAGCGTTCAATCGAAGCCCCCTGGGAGAATTCCTCATCCTTAAGCGTCTCCACCAGGATGCGCCGCTCCAACAATCGGCCGTAGGAATTCTCAAGATAGGGAGCCGCGTATGCGGCGGCCTGCCGAGAGTCGGAGAAGGACAACAGCTTCCGGCCGGCACCAACTTTCCGGGCGGCTTTCTCGTCATCAGCTTCCGGAAGCAGCTGAAACAGTGAGGTGGTCAGCACTGAAGGCGCGGCGTTGGCATCGGTGAGAAGGCGGCGTACGAGTCCCTTGGCACGGCCACCACAGACGATGCAGGTTTCCAATTTGCCAGTGGGTTTGGGAAGCACCCGGACTGAGATCAGTTCTGTACTCCGGCATGCAGCGTTGGGGCAGGAACCGAATTCATGATCCATCAGGCGACCGCAAACCACGCAAAGTTTGGTTAATTTTGGTTGGTCGGATTCACCTTCAAGAGCAGACTCTAGATCGTCTTCATCCAGAGCCGCTGTCTCAGCATCCTCGGAGAGCACCACCCAGCGCGGATCAGCATCCGAGTGAGTGTTGTCCGGGGGCATTAGGATGCCCTCCTCGGGGACACCGTTGATGTGGACCGCACCACACTTGATGCAGGTGCCCATCTCATAGGACGGGCGCTCGGTACCAGCCAAAGTGACATGCCGGTCCAGAGTGATCTCTGGCTTTCCGTTTTCGTGGAAGCCCAGGTAAGCGCCTTCGGCAGCACGAACAAACATGTGATATCGGGCGGAGATCACTGGTATTCCGGTCTCGGAAAGCACCACGCTACCCAGCAGAACCAGCATGTGGGCGCGGTGCATTGCGGCTTCCTGTGGGACACCCGGCCACAATCGCTGACCAGCTTCCGAGAGGGTGATGCTGTGGGTGGCCGCCAGTTCGCGCAGGGCCACCACGTGTTTTTCCGCTGAGAGCATCTCGTATTCGCTCTCCCTGCCGCGGGAGTTGGCCTCGCTGGTCACCGCATTGAGAAGATCGGGGCTGCCAATTTCAGTGTCGAAAAGCTCTTCCGGTAGTTCCCAGGCAGCGTGGTCAGGAAGGGGCAGCTTCTCTGCGACTACCAGATCCTGCCGGTCTGGGTCGTCGTGCACGAACTCGAAAGGCTCCCCGAAAATATCTGAACCAAATTTCACGATATTGGCAGGATCCCCCTCCAGGGAGGCACTGGTGGCGATGCACTGCATCGGGCGATCACGTTGGACTCGGTCTTTGAGCCGGCGCAGCAGCATACCCACCTCAGTACCCTGGGCACCGGCGTAGACGTGGGCCTCATCAAGAACGATGAAGCGCCACTCTTGGGAGAACTCATCGTCGAAGAAGGCATTGTCTGAGGGGCGCAGCAGCAGGTATTCCAGCATGGCGTAGTTGGTCAGCAGCAGATGAGGCGGGGTGGCCTGCATTTCTTCGCGGCTAATTAGCTCATTTTCCAGGGGGACGGCATCCTGACCGTTGATTTGGCGGTAGAGAACCTCTGCATCCTCCCTGGTGGGTTTGGTTTCCCCGGTGTAGCGCCCGAAGGTGATCTCCGGGGTGTTTGCAAGTAGCTCCCGCAGCCGTTTGACCTGGTCATTGGCCAGGGCGTTCATCGGATATAACAACAGTGCGCGAACTCCGGGTCCAAGTTTTCCAGCGGTATGTTGACGGAGAAGTTCATCGACGATGGGGATCAGGAAGCTCTCGGTCTTTCCGGAGCCGGTACCGGTGGAGACGATGAGATTTCGGTTCTCATGAATTTTGCGCAGTGCTTTTTCTTGATGCTTATAGAGCGGCCGATCCAGGGAGAAGTTGGAGCCAAGGGAAGCGAAGGACTCATCAAGAACCCCCTCGGCCATGAGCTTTCGGGCGCTAGAACCTGGTGCATAAGGTGGAGTGAGCTGCAGGATTGGCCCCTTGGTCAGGTTCGGGGCCTGGTCAACTGCGCGGTAGAATTCCTCGGAGATCAGCTCATTGCTGGGGCGAAGCATGGTCTTGAGATAGCGGCGGTAGTCCTGGCTGATGCTTTCCGCGGCGGCCACCGGATCGATGTTGCGGGAACCAGCGGACTGGGCCTCAGCACGATCCATTTCGTTGACGGTTGCCGCGGTGGTTTGAGACTTAGTCGAGGAATCGGAGCTGGGGTCGACATCCCAGTCCGCGAAAATATCATCGAAGTTGTTGGAATCAGGTGTGGGCATTCTCGGTCCTCAACGTAGTTATGTTAGGGAACATTTACTAAATGTTTGTGGTGGCGAAACTAGCGGCATAGAGTGCGGCAGCTTCTGCCGCCACTAGATCGAAGCCGGTGAGGGACGGGACATGGCGTGACATCGTGGCCCAGGCGTGCCGGAGTTCTCGGAGCTCGGCGACCGGCCGAATTAGGCCGTGTGCCAGCATCCGGGCGAGGAAACTGAACACGAAAGAGATGTAGGGAACGTAGAGCCAGTTGTCCAGGTCGCTGTGGCGTTGGCCTTCATGAAGTTTAGAGAGATCGAGTGCGGTCCGTTTGAGCTCTGGATCATTGAGATGATCGATGAGATTCTCCCAGCGGGAGGCGGCATCGAAGAGTTCCTGCAACCGTGGGTTGGTGGCTAGATCGCGGCGGTGGTCTAACCATTCCAATTGAGCTAAGAGCCGGGAATCTCCCGAGATGAAAGCGGAACCCAATGCTTGGATTCTCAGCTGCTCTTGGGTGGATTCCACTCCCTGAGTACGGATCATGCTCAGCTCGACGGCGCTGGGTGTGTGCTTGCGAATTACCGGTGCACCGGTGCTGGCACCGGTGAATATCTGCCACAGGTCATTGCCGCCGATTGAGCGGATATAATGCTCGGATTCTGCTCTCTCAGCGTAGAGCGAAGTATCAGTGGCGAGGCGGGAACGCAGGACCCGGAGATCATTCATCTCCTGGATCAGACCGATCCATGGCACCGGGTGGATGTCTCCGGCGGTGTCCCAGGCGCTGAAGGACTTGGTCACTAACCCAGATCTGAGGAAGGCCTCAAAATGACGTTCCTGTGGAATCGAGCTCTTGTCCAGCTCTTCGAGGGAAACCCGGGGGGCGCGCAGCAGATACGTGCTGCTGGCCTCATCGAAGGCATGCAGACTGGGGATCTCCTGGTTTTCCCGGCGGCCGAGGACGTGGTGCAGTTTGTCGCGGGCCTCCCAGACCACCTGAACCTCATTGGGTAGGAGCTCGCGCTCTGTGTTCTGGGCGAAAAGCCAGCGGTGCTTAATTAAGGGATCAAGGTGGGGTTCCAGAGTTGAGAATTGATCGGCGACCACCGCACGTGGGGAGGGAGATTCTGGTTGCCAGAAAGAGAGGAAAGCCTCTTCCCGGGCTTCGACGATCAGCGTTCCTTCGCCCACCAATTCTGCTGGAATGGTGCCCGTAAGTTTGTTCATAGGCACCTGCACCGGTGGATCAAGGGGTTTATGAACCAACCACACCCAGGTTTCCAGGGGTTGGGTGGTGGCTCGTCCCAGAGTCAATTCCAGCTGGTCTCCCTTGATCTGAGCCCCTGATAGCAGTGGCTTCTTACTCATGTAGAAAAGCGGCGCATGGGCGGCTTCCCGGGGATCGCGCCGCTGATCTCGGGGCAGTTCGAACCGGTCTTTGCGAGCCCATTTACTCATTTTTTCGGAGATGAACTCATCGATGGTGAGCACCTTCCAAATTGCCACTACGGCGTACTGAGCCTCAGATTCCATAGCGGAGCTGATCCGAGTCAGCGGGGTCGTCCAGACATGGCTGTTGCCCTTGCGGCTGAGGCTGATGCGTTCGCTGCGCCCGATGCGGCCCTGGCGGAGAATCTCGGAAACCACCAGTTCGACCTCATTGACCTTGGAAGGGAAACGCAACTGGAAGTCTTCGGAGTCAGTAAGCTCGTCAAAATTGAAGGTTTGCAGTGAGGCGGACCAGGGGGCCACCTCATCACGAAGTGGCAGGCGATACTGCAGGCGGGGCGCGTCTACCTTCACATCGAGGGAGTACGCCGCCGGGTCCTCGGCGCTGGCGATGGTAAATGTCTGGGAAGGACTTTCGGTGTGAATTTCCTTCGGACCCTGAGGGTGCCGCAGTCCAGAGACCCCTTCGGAGGTGAACTCAGCGAGCGCTTTGCTGAGGGAAGGGCCTTTATCAGTCTGCTCCGGCACCTGGAACTGGCCGTTGACTTCATATTTTCGGAACCCTAGTTTGAGATCCAGGCCTTCCGCCAAATTGAAGGAGCGGCGGTCCCGGAGTTTGGCATCCTTATATACTTCCACCTGGAACCTGCCTACCCAGGGATCATCGGCAGCATCGAAGACTTCGAAGGCGTTGCTGCGGAGATCATCTTCGACTTCGTAGGCATCCATGGGAAGCCGTTCTCCGGTGGGGAGTAACTGGTAGTAGCGGAGGACCCAGGTGGAATTATCTTCCGGAATCCGGAGTCGGGGGGTCTGTCGGTACACCGGCATCTGGTCGGGGCCCTTGAGATGGGCAACTGTGGTGCCCTCTTCGATCCAAATCTCCCCGTTGGCCCGGTTGACCTTGACGCGCTCGCGATTGCCGAGGTAGGAAACCGTGAGAGACTTGACGTATTCGAGCGGTAATTCGCGGGCCACCCAGTCCTGCCAGCCGTGAATCGGGCCGAGGTCCTGGGCGGTGAACCCGTGGCCGTTCAAAGTGCTGGCGCTGATGACAGCTGCTGCGGGCAGGATAGCGATGGTGTCACGGCTGCTCAGTTTTGATTGGTGCTTGAGCACGTGACCACTGGGGCGGAGAAAGAGCATCGGGCGCTTGGGCCCGAGGTGTTCCACGAGTGTATGGGTACCACCGTTGGGAACGACCACGGCCAGCTTTGCGAAGGGCTTGGTCAGCGGAAAGCGGTGTTCCTCATAACCACCGGTGGACCAGTCCTCCCGGGGCACCACGGTGGTCGGTGCATCATCTATAAGAACGGTCCACTCCGGAGCGGTGCGCTCGGTACTTCTGACCTGGGGCGCCTCGGGGAAGACCAGGTGGAATTCGAGGAGGTTCGGATCGAGGTGAAGATAGGGAGCCGGGTACGTCACTGCGCCGGTCGGCTCAACCACACCCGCCTGCTCATCGACTTCGCCGCTGAGCAGCTTTAGGAGGAAATGGAAGGTGGGCTCCGGTAACCCATGGGTGCCTTCGAAGATTTCTGTCTCAGTCTTGTCCTCGAGGCCGTGATACCACTCGTGGATCTCGTAGACACGGGCAAACATATCGGTGGCGCGGACTGGGAGGTGGGTAGCAAGCAACCGAAGGGCGGGTGATGTGGGGTGCCCACCCCGGTCACTTGCAAGGGAGTTCACCGCATATGCAGCGAATCCTTCCGAATGCGCCAATGTGAGGTTCTGAGTCCTGGTCTCGTCGATGAGCTCCAGCAGGAACCCGAGGTCCCGGGTAGGGATGCCTGCGTGCAACCGGATGGTTCCGACGTAGTCTTTGCCGATCAGGTCAGCATTGCTGAAGGTGGCGAGCTTTTTTCGGCTCAGCTCACGGTTGAGTTCCCGGCGGAGCAGGTTGTAGAGGGGATCTGGAGTGCGGATCCGCATCCGACGCCAGAAACTCTCCCAGTAGCTATCCGAGGTATCAAGCAGCGCAGTGCCGGTTAGCGCGGCAATAAATATCATGGGGTAATTGGAGAACATCTTCTCCAGGGCTTTCTGATACTTGATCGCGCCCTTAAGCGCCTCGCTGAGTAGCTCAATGAGCCACTGGTATTCCTCCGTGTTTAGTTGCAGGTCGACAGCCAGCAGTGGGTCGGGGAGCTCGACCTTTTTGCCTCGGTTGTCGATGGGGGAGATCCGCTCGTGGAGGATGCGGTTCGCTGCCTCGAGCTTCTCTGTGAGGGTTCCGGTTCCGTCTAATTCCTGAACGAAATCGCGGACCGTCTTCTCTCGTCTGCCACTAGTCATTTAAGTAGGTTCTTTCGATGAAAAGTATTGGGCTAATATTCATTCAACCTTATAACTTGCCGTGTGCATTCACATCTCAAAGTGGAACATATGTGTGGATCAGCACAGCGGAAAATGGTCAATGGCAGCTGCTCTTCCCTGCGCAACTACCCCCAGCCTCACCCGGCTACCGGCAGCAATTCCGTCGGTTCGGTGTGCGTGGTCAGCACCAGCGCATCACGGGCGCGGGATGCCGCTACATAAAGCAGGGCACGTTCACGTTGCAGGGCATCCTTGCGCTCGCCCTCGCCCAGCCCCCTGAGCTGGTGTTGCTGGGGGAGTAGGTCCCTGCCCATGCCGAGCATGATCACGTGGGTGAATTCCATGCCCTTGGCACCGTGCATAGTCATCACACTGACGGTTTCGTGGGCCGCGAGCTCGGCGTTTTTGGTCTTTACCGCGGAGATGCCGTGGTCCGCCAGAGCGTTGACCACACGGTTGATCAGCGGGCGGCTGCGAGCGAGGATACCAATCCGGGCTTCGGGGTTTTCTTCCTGCCAGTTCCCAATCAGTTCGGCGGCGGCGTCGAACTCATCTGCCTCTGATCCGAAGCGGTAAAGCCTGGGCAGTGGGCCGGAGCGGGCGGAGCGATAACCGAGCATGGTGTCGTCTTCGCCTTCGGAGTCGACCCATTCGCCGGTGAGCATGCCCAAGGCGTAATCGAGGTTCTGCCGGGTGGTGCGGTAATTCAGCGTCAAACGGGTTGAGGCCCGGCCGCGGGTGGAGATACCGAAGTGGCTGAGCACATGGTGCTGGCCGTAGATGCGCTGGTGGGAGTCTTCGGCGAGGAAAATGTCATTGGCGGATTTATCCACGCAGGCGCGGAGGAATCGCCAGTGCCCGGCATGGAAGTCCTGGGCTTCATCGATCAACACATGGTCGAACAGTCGTGAGCCACCATCTGCGGCGCGGTTGTCCAGCAGGGTCGCAGCTACTGCTGAGAGAGCTGGCCAGGCAAGCTTGCCGTCGCGGGCGCTGGCATTCATGTAGGCGCTGATGATCACCCAGACTTTTTTGCGGTTGGCACGGCTGAGCGCGGTGCCGCGGCCTGGTCGGGCGATGCGAAGGTAGTCCTTCTCAGAGGTGATCTGGTTGGCCAGGACCACGGACTCGAATTCTTGCTTGAGGAATTCGGTGTTGGCTAGTTCACCGGGGAGGTCTGACTGATCGGCGACCATGAGGGCATCGAGCCAATAGGTGCGTTCCTCATCACCTGTGTAGGCCTTGACCCGCCGGGCGGCGCGGCCGAGGACTAATTCGGAAGCACGTCCTACTTCGGCCATCGGCGCTTTGGCGAGAACCTGGTAGGCCACTGAGTCGATGCCCCCGATCCAGAGGCCTTGATCACCGGGATGGGAGGCTTCGGGGAAGGTCGGGTTGAGGACATTCATCTGGGACTTCAAGCTATCGGCCAGCCCGCGGGTGAAGGTAGTTAAAAGCACCCGAGGTGAATCATCCTGGAGTCCTTTAAGGGAACCACCGCGGGTGAGCAGATGGTTGGCGCGGTGTACCACCACCACGGTTTTGCCGGTGCCGGCGCCGCCGAAAATCCGGGCGGAGCCGGTGAACTCGCGTTTGACCATGGACTTTTGTCCGGGGTGAATGTAGGTTCGCCAGCGGTCGAAATCGCGGGAATCGATGACCTGGCGCAGTGAGTCGGTGTTGACGTCCTCAAGGTAGGCCCATTCCATGCTGGCGGCCGGGGTCTGCAGCCCCTCATGGAGACGTTCATCTTCGCTGCGATCATCGGACTCGGCCCCGGGATCTCGTGTGGTGATGTCGAGGCTCTGGCGGACTTCCTCGATGCTCAGCCCGGCGACAAGCCCGGAGAGGGCATCGCGTTCCCACAGTGGGCTGGCAGCTAGTGCGGTATCGAGCGCACTTTCGGATTCCAGGTTGAGTACGAGGCGGGTGGCATCGGGGTCGATGCCGAGTTTGGCTTCCAGTAGTTCCGGGGTGTGCCCGGCTTGGGTGAGTTGTTCACCTGGGCTCGGTTGGTTGACCGGCAGGGCTACTTCGGTGCCTTTGGAGACCACCTCGGTTTTCTCCGCCTGCTTTCGGGCGGCGGCTTCCGCAGCCGCTGCGGCTTCGGCGGCCTTGCGGCGTGATTCGATCTCAGCTTTGCCTGGTTCAACCGGGGAGGTTTTTTCGATCAGCTCGGTGACACCATTGAAGGGGTTGACCCGGAGGGTCACCTTCTTCGCTTTCTCGATTCCCTCATCATGCGGATAAACACCCACCAGCATGAAACTCCGTGAGTTGGGCTCGGTGATCTCGAAGAGGACAGCCCGGTACTGGAGGTTTACCCGCCCGGTGCGGACCCTGGGATCAGCGGAGTTCGCAATAGGCTCGATGTGCAGGCCCGGCGCGGTGGGGTCATCCGCGAGCTTGAGCAGAAAGTCCATCGTAGGTTTGCGCAGGCTCCCGTCGAGGTCAAGGGATTCATGAATGCCGATTGCGATTGCCATTGGTTAAGACTCCTTTCCGGTTAGTGTTCGAGCAGAGTTTCTGGGATATCGTTGCTGGTCAGGCTATCAGCATGGAGCAGGATCCAACCCTCCTTGCGGAGTGCATCCTCGGCGGTTTCTTCCTCGGAGTCGAAGAGCAAGGCGATCTTCTGCGTCGGCCAGATCATGATGGTGGACATGGAGCCCAGCTCCTCACCGATGACCTCGGACGGTACGGCGACAGCCTCCGCCAAGGTGCGCAGGGCAGACTCGACATCGTCTTCGCCCTCGAATTCCTCGAGGACCGGCAGCCAGGCGGCATTGATTTCTGCGGTGACCTTGGTTTCCTGCTTTTCGACGCCCACCTGGGCCGGCGCGCTCAGAAGCGCGCTCTCGTTGGTGGTGACGCTGAGCGCATTGGGAGAGAGCCACATGAGGTTTGCCAGATTGAGGAAGGTATTCCATACTTCCAGCGATAGTTCCCCGGCGGCAGGAGCATCGAGATGCAGTTCCTTCGCGCGCAGCGCGGTTCGATTGACGGGGGTTGCCACCATGCTGATCCTGCCCATGAGTTTTCCGCGGAGCAGCGTGCCCTCGGGAGAGAGATCGCGCCGGGCGAAGACATGAGCGGCGGCCGCATCAGCCAGCTCTGGCCATGCCCCAGCTTCAGGGTCGGCGAGGTAAGCCAGGAGTAGATCGACCGGTGATGAGGCCATCAGTCGTAGGGAAGAAGGATCCAGTACCTTACTACTGCGGGCGAGTTTTTCTCCCTCGGGGTGGTACCAGGCTGGAGGGTCTGCGGCATCATCGTCGAAGCGGTCCAGGTCGGCGCTCGTCAGGTTCCACGGCATGATGGTGGGCTCTTCCCAAGTCAGACGAGATCGTTTGAAGATATCCCCGTGAACCCTGAAGTGTTCGGCCGAGATGTGGAAAGCTGCGCCGTCGAGGAAGACAGCTACCGGCCGGTGTCGGCCACTGAGTGACTCGAACCAGAAATCCGCCCGGGTATAGCCCTTGTCGTATTCCTCACTCATCCGCCAGCGCTGACTACCTGGCAGCGTGAAATCGAGCTGGGGTCGGCCGGTCTCGACCCGGTCAATGATGGTGGCGTTGCGGGCTGCCAGTGCCTCGCGGATCAGAATTCGGAAGCGCAGTTCCAACTGGGAGCTCTCAGACGGTTCCGCCCGCTCCGACTGGATCTCCCAGTCCCTGGTCAGCGGATCGACGTTCTCATCAGGATGGTGTTCATTGAGCAAGATGGAACGCAGTGCACGTTCAGCGGCTGCCCGAGAGGTGACATCAATGGCTCGGCCCCGGGCATAAGGAAGCAGACAGTCGGGGCAGGCCAATCGCTCATCATGCTGGCAGTCGCAGGAGCTTACTCGCGCCCAGGACAGTTCCAAAAGCTTGCGCACCGAGACTGGGTCGGTGAACTGGGTGAGGTAACCGGTGCCGCCGGGTACCTGGTCATGCAGCAACAGGGCATCCACCGCGCCACCACCGGTGCGCGCGACCTGTACGGTTGCCACATCCAGGTGAGTGGGATCGCCACCGAGGTATTCCTTGAAACCCAGTTTGATCGCGGCGATCAGGCTGGGCACCGCCAGGGAGTCCGCGGCGCTGGTGAAGTATTCAGGTAGGAGCAGTAGCACTCCCTGGGTACGGAGCGACCGACCCAGGGCGAAGGACACGGTGTCCTCCTCCTGGGCAGTGCGGTGCGGGCACCAGGGACGGTGGTCCCATTTGGAGTTCGCACCAGCTGCAGAGTCGACGTGACCGCAGTGGCGGCAGACGTGGAAGAGCGGGGAATCAATCTCCCGGCCACCGAGTCGGCGCTTCTCCCCGTTTCCCTTGCCGAGGTTCAACCAGCGCAGCTCCACCTGCTTGAGATGCTCCACACCGAAGCCCTCGCTGAGGTACCAACCAGGTCCCTGGCCACCTTCTGGGATGACGAAGCTGACGGTGGTGTGGAAGCGGGCGGAGTTACGTTCATCGCGGTTATCGGTGATCATCGAGCGGGTCTGTTCCACCTCGGCGGAGACTTTACGCAGCTGTAGCACCTCGATGATCTGGCCCTTGTCCGCGAAGACGGGAGAACCACATTGCGGGCAGGCTCCCGGGGTGGGGCCATCAGGCAGGAGGATCTCGGAGTGGGAGCATTCCGGGCACAACCGCCACTGTTCAATGGCAGCACCCTGATGGCCTATCTCCACCGAATCGATGGTCGCGGCGATGCCCTGAGCGTAGAAGGTCGCGCCGGGAGCGAACTCATGCAGCGCCACGGATACACCACGGGAGTACTCGAAGAGTTCGGTGTCGAAGACCATTTCCTGAGGGTTGAACTTCGACACCGCCACCGAAAGTTCCACGGAGTCATCGAGCAGGGTGAAGTTGGGCAGCAAGCCAAAGCGCTCCATCGCCGCAATCCAGTGTTGGCCGAGGACCACTCCACCCAGCTGCCCCCGCACATGCCGCAAGGAGGACAACGTGATCCGTTTTTCTTCCTTCAGCTCATCATCGTGGCTATCTGAACGCAGATCGAGTTCATCGATTCGCTCCTCCAAGCGGGTGCGCCGGTAGCTGAGTTCCTTGTGCTCATCACGCCACTGGGCCCGGGCAGTCTCTAATTTGGCGATCAGCGAGTCTGGGCCCTCACCAGTGGCCCAGGAGCGCAACTCATCGGCGGTGGACTGATCGACTTCACCATCGAGGGAGCCGATGAATTCATCAAGTAGTTCATCGATGCCCGCGCGCACCCGGGCGGTGATCACCGCGACGAGAGAGGTTTCCAGGGAAGGTCCCTGGAACACGTCCATGGCAAAGCGCAGCTCCGGCACCTCGGTGGCGGTGTCGATGGAGTCGATGAGGAAGGCGGTGAACTGGCGGTGCAGGATCTCCACCGCCGAGAGGTAGGCCACCGGTGGGGTCACTGAACCGGAGATCACCGACAGCGGCTGGTTCAGCTTCGGCAGCACCGCACCGCGACCCTGCACCAGCGCCAGCACCAGGGAGTTGCCCGTCAGACGGCCGGCTCGGCCCACCCGCTGGACATAGCTGGCCACCGAGGTGGGTAGGGAAGCGAGCATGACCGTGGAGAGATCGCCGATATCGATACCCATCTCCAAAGTCGGGGTGGCTACCAGCACATTCGGAGCATTCGGGGCGGCTGCATCGGTGGCCCGGAAAGCATTCTCCAGTGCCAGACGATCCTTCTTTTTGAGCAGGCTGGTGTGTTCCCGGGCAATGACGGTGCGCGGCTCCATCGAAGAATAGAGCCGACGGTAGTAGTTGTCCTCCGACTCCACTGATGCCAACCGGCCGGTGCAACCTAGCGTGAAACAGGGCGCGCCCTCGAGGAGTTCACGGACCGGGGTAGCAAGCCCCGAGCGGGAGTGGCAGACCTCGCACTCGAGCAGCGTGGAGGCCCCCGCGGCGTCGATAAGTACCTGCTCCGGTTCCAGGGCGAAGATGGTGCCCTGCGAGTTCGTCGGGATTCGTTTGAGCACCTCGCGCTGGGCGAGCTCCTCGAACAACCGTGCCACGGCGTTCGCAGCATCCTGGGTCCCCAGTCCGAGTAGCTTCGAGGTCCAGGCGGCAAAGCGTGCCCGCGGACTGCCGATCGGGGTGGTGCCGGTGTCGCGTCGGGCAGCAGAGGTCAACTGCGGGCCCAGGCGCGGAAACTCCGGGGAGCCACCCCGTGGAAAGGAGGGGATGCCCCCGGCGCGTGCTTGACGACGGTTCAGCAGGTAAGCGTTGCCGTCATCATGAAGGTAGGACTCGAGCCAGGGATGGTTGATGCCACCGCGGGCGCGGGTCATCTCCAGCACACCCTGCACCCAGGTCAACCGCCTGTTGCCCTCCCCGAGATCCATGGTCGGTGCAGCGACTTTGGCCAGAGCTTCATCGGCGGCGGTCCGGGCCGCGGCCTCCGGGATGCTGACACTGGCGGTCAGCGAACCCGTCAAAGCCAGGGAACGCGCCAGATCCGCTCGTTGCCCAAACTCCAGCAACAGATCAAAACTCAGGCGGTGCCGGACATGTTTGAACCCCTCGCGCCGGGCTGCCGGCGTCGCATCCGGATGCCAGGAATCCTTGAACTTGGGGAAATCCACCAGCTCTGGGGGCAGCAATTCAAAACGCGCCCGGGGATCATCTGCAGCCTGCTCCATGAGACGGTCCGGAAGCTGGTTCAAAGTCAGCTGGGCATCACCCACCGCCCGGCGGGTCAGAGTACGCAGCGCGAAAGCTCGGGAGCGAGACTGCACGAAACCAGCGCGGTGCGCAGCATCCTGCACCGAATCGGTGAAGATCAAGGTCTTCTTCTCATCCTTATCCAACTCCGGCATACCGAAGAGATTCGATAAGGACACTGAGAGCAAGGTGGCCACGGAGGAACCGATGAAACGGATCGAATCGGCGTCACCGCAAGAAGGACAACGCTGCTCACGGGCGAAACGCTCAGCCTCTGGCCCGAAATAGGTGAGTACGGGAATCGACGCCCCGGACTCTTCCTCCTCGGGGCGGGGAGCGCGGGTGGATAGCTCCCGGGAATCGGTGTGCAGCCACATCACCGCAGATTCACCCTCGGTGCCGCGGGGCCCAGCTACGTTACGGTTGGCCTGGATTGCATCACGCTGCTCAGCGGTGGCATCCAACAACGGACGCTGGCGTTCGGGATGAGCCAGCGAGCCGGCACGGATATTCGGGCCGGCCATGATGGGGGCATCAGTGCCTGGTTCGAGTGAGACCATCCAGCCGGAACGACCACAACTGCGGCAATAGCAGGCCGGAAGCCAGTGGGTGGGGCGATCCTCGGCAACCTCCGGGGGGCCGTCATCCGACCACCGGAAAAGCGAGCCTTCCTCGACAGCAGAGATAGCGCGGTCAATGCGGGAGACCTCACGCACCCAAAGGTGGGTTTCCACCCCAGGCAGACGCTTTCCACCCCAGCCATCCCGTGCGCCGAGCTCGGCGCGCAGATAGGCGATCGCGGTTAATGCATGGGTGATGAGCTCTGCGGCGGGGCCTTCCTTCAGCAGACGAGCCGTTGCCCCGAGCACCAACTCAGGCAGGGGAGTCTGCTGATCATGGGCGCGCCGGGTCAGCGGTCTGGCTTTAGAAGCGTTCGCCAGGATTGCGCTGGTCAGCTCATGGGTAGCGAAATTTCGGATGGCGCTGTCAAGGTTTTCCGGGCATTCCCAGATGCGCTTGCAGAAGATGCTGAATACGTGGTCCGCATAGGTGACGCCCTGTGGTTGCTCCGCGATCTCACTGAGCACAACATCGATGGTCTCCACATCGGGGATCCCACGGACATCCTCGGCCTGAGTAGAGGGGCCGAAGTTCTGGGCGATTTCCGCCCGCCAATCCTCAACGCCGAGCATTGTTTCGGAGACGATCGCCGCTGGGGGGAAGCTCTCACCGAAGACAGTCTTGGCGAAGTTCAACATCGGGGTGAAATCATCATCCGCGCCCAGTGTTGCCGAGGTAGCCACCGGGGTGACCCTACCCAGCGGCCGTTTGGCTTCTTCCAGATCGATCACGCTGCCCTTTCGCTCATCCCGCAACCGCAGTCCGAGGCGGCGCAGGAGCAGGGCGACATCCGTGCCCTGGGCACCGTCATAGGTGTGGAACTCATCGAGCACCAGGTACTGAAGGGAATCCGCCGAGTTCTTCCAGATCTCGCGGTCCGCGGTCCGCAGCAGCAGCTGGTCCAGCATCTTGTAGTTGGTCAGCAGCAGATCTGGGGGATCCTGTCGCATGGTTTCGCGGTCCGTGATCAGCGACTTCGCGCTCATCGTCTTCACCCCGCCTTGAGACTCACCGGTGTAGATACCGGCGGTAACGCTGGAGAGTGCGGGGTTATCGGCGATGAGCTTGGACAGACGATCTGCCTGGTCATTGGCCAGTGCATTCATCGGGTAGAGCAGTAGGGCCTTGACCCCTTTTTGCCCGAGCTTTCGCATCCGAGCGGCATGGTCGAGGACAGGGTAGAGGAAGGCTTCGGTCTTACCCGAACCGGTGCCGGTGACCACCAGCGTCGGCTCTGGGCGGCGATTCCCGGACTCATCCTGGGAACGCAACCGCTGGAAAGCCTCTGCCTGGTGGTGATAGGGCACAAAGTTCTTGGGCAGCCAGCCCAGTAGCTGATCCCAGTGTTTTGCCTGCGCATAGGGCAAACGACTGCGTACATAGGGGCCGTGGAACATGCCGGAATCGGCATCGGAGAGGAAGCGTTTGAGCTCTGCGGAGGTTTCCGAGTCCGCCAGGGAGAAGCTGGTGGCCAGGTACTCCGTGAGACCTTCCAGAATATGGTCGGCTGTATGGACAGGGATCAGCGTGGACACCGCTTATACCTCCTTGAGTTGTTGCTCGAACTTGGCGTAGGCGGCACACAGGTCCGCTTCCCGGTCGAGCACCGGGAATGGATACTTGAAGAGGTACACAACCTCGGATTGGGGGTGAACCCAGGTGCGCTGCTCCTCAGTGAGGAACTCCGCTAACCCGCTGGCCGTGGTCGCATCAGCCAGGGAGAAGCTGGTGGTCAAGTACTCGGTCAGACCATTTTCAATGTGCTCGGCCGCACAGACTGGAAGAAGGCTGGAAATGATGGCACCACTCTGACTGGATATACATGTGATTGAGTTTCCAGACAGTCTAACTGTGAGGGTTATTGGCTGTGCCCAATCGTTGCTGGCAGCAGATGAGGAGGCGAGTGAAGAAAGCCATAGCGGCCAGGCAAGTAGTCCGTCAAGCATGATTATGACAACGACTACGGGAACTGGGGAGCAGAAGATAGCCGAACACCAGTCGCAGCAACCTACCGTATCGCCTGGCGTGCAATGGCTGCGACCACTGGTTTTCGGACGTTCTACTCAAACATCATTCCCCCCGGGGCAAAGCATATTCATGGAATCCATTCGGCTGGCCCTGTGGCTAATCTCAACTCCGTAATTGCTGGGGCATTCAGCAGTTCAATCCTCAACGACTTTCTCCTTCGATCAACAGGAATTGCTAACCTTTACGGCCCCGTCTTTGAAGGACTTGCATTAGGCCAGGAAAACTTACTGTGGACTAAAACCGCACGTCTGTATCTTCGTCTTAATTGCTTGACCTCGGCTTATGCTCCTTTATGGGAGGAGATCATCGGAGAACCGTGGACAATGGAGACCCCACTTCGGAAGGCCGAGGAGCGGCAGGCGGCGCAGAATGAGATCGATGCCATCGTTGCTCTCTCCCTCGGGGTGACGGCCGATGAGTTGTGCATGATCTACCGGACCCAGTTCCCGGTCATGCGACGCTACGA